>NZ_JANXMI010000237.1 GCF_025354735.1 Rugamonas sp. | reverse complement strand
TCATCAGCGGCAAGGTTAGACCCTTGGTCGGCAGCAGGCCAAGGTTCACGCCCATATTAATAAAGGTCTGCACGCCGATCCAGATGCCGATGCCCTTGGCCGTCAGGCCGGCGAAGGTCTGGTCGATGGCGATGGCCTGGCGGCCGATGTCGAAGGCGCGCTTGATGATCCAATAGAACATGGCGATCACCACCAGCACGCCGGCCAGGCCGAGTTCTTCGCCGATCACGGCCAGCAAAAAGTCGGTGTGCGCTTCCGGCAGGTAGTGCAGCTTCTCGACGCTGCCGCCCAAACCGACGCCGAAGATTTCACCGCGGCCGAAGGCGATCAGCGAGTGCGTCAGCTGATAGGCTTTATTGAGCGCGTTATCTTCCTGCCACGGATTGAGGTAGGCGAAGTAACGCTCGCGGCGGAACTTGGACAGCGCGATGATGGTCACGAAGATCGTCACCAGCACGGCGCCGATGCCGCCGAACCAGACCGCGTTGATCCCGCCCAAGAACAGGATGCCCATGGCGATGCAGACGATCACGCCGAAGGCGCCAAGGTCGGGTTCGAGCAGCAGCAGCAGGCCGACGCAGCCGACAGCGGCGGCCATCGGCATGAAGCCCTTGGTCAGCTTGTGCATATACTGCTGCTTGCGCACCGTGTAGTCGGCCGCGTACAGCACGGCGACGACCTTCATCAGCTCCGACGGCTGCACGTTAATCACGCGCAGCGACAGCCAGCGGCGGCCGCCGTTGACGACCACGCCGAGGCCGGGCACCAGCACCAGCACCAGCAGCACCAGCGTGCCGATGAACAGGTAGGGCGCGGCCTTTTGCAGGTCCGCGATGCGGATGCGGAACACGAACAGGCCGGCCAGCAGCGAGATGACGATGAAGGCGGCCTGGCGCGCGAGGAAGTAGGTGTTTTGCCAGCGCACGTAGTTGGCGAATTTCGGCGAATCGGGCAGCGAGATCGAGGCCGAATACACCATCACCATCCCGAACAGCATCAGCAGCAGCGTGACCCAGACCAGCGGCTGGTCGTATTCCATCATCTTCGACTGGCGCGCGCGGCTGTCCATCGTCGTGCCGGACGCGGAGCCAGAGAAGAAGAATGGAAGCTGGAAGGCCATCAGATATCCTGTCCCGCGTCGAGCGCGATGTCGCGCACGGCGTCGACAAACACCTGCGCGCGGTGCGCATAGTTCTTGAACATGTCCATGCTGGCGCGCTTGACCGCTTGCGGCAGGTCGGCGCAGTCTTCCAGTTCAACGCCGGACGGCGCCAGCGCGGCGCGCAGCAGCGGCGCGTCGCGGCCGATCAGCATCACGGCGCGCACGTAGCGCGACACCGGTTCGGCCAGCGGCTCGAAGTCCTGGCCCTTGCCGTCGCCGCCCATGATGACCACCAGGCGTTGGTCGGCGCCGCCGAAACTTTTGCCCAGTCCATTCAAGGCGGCCACGGTGGCGCCGACGTTGGTGCCCTTGCTGTCGTCGTAGTATTCGACCGCATTGACGGCGGTGATTAATTCCACGCGGTGCGGCTGGCCGCGATAGTCGCGCAGGCCGTGCAGCAGCGGCGCCAGCGGCAGATCGATGGCGCGGCACAGCGCCAGCGCGGCCAGCGCGTTGGCGGCGTTGTGCACGCCGCGGATTTGCAGCGCGTCGGCCGGCATCAGATTCTTGACCATGCATTCGACCGGCGGCGGCGGCGCATCGTTCTTCTTGCGCTTCTTCGGCTCGCCCTCCTCCTCGGCCGGCACGGCGGTGGCCAGCCACAACACGCCACGCTCGCTGTTCAGGCCCAGGTCGTCGCGCAGCGTCGGCGCGTCGGTGCCGAAGCTGACGTTCCGGCCGGTGGCGCTGGCCATGCGCATGACGGTGGCGTCGTCGCGATTGAGTACGCGCACGGTGTCGGCCGCGAAGACGCGGTGCTTGGCGGCGGCGTAGGACGGCATGTCGCCATGCCAGTCCAGGTGGTCCTGGGTGACGTTCAAGACGGTCGCGGCGTCGGCTTCCAGCGTGTACGTGGTTTGCAGCTGGAAGCTTGATAACTCAAGTACCCACACTTCCGGCAGCGTTTCGGTATCGAGCACTTCGCGCAGCACGTCCAGCGCGGCGGGGCTGATATTGCCGGCCACGCGCACCGACTTGCCGGCGCGTTCGCACAGCTGGCCGACCAGCGTGGTGACGGTGGTCTTGCCGTTGGTGCCGGTGATGGCGATAATCTTCGGCGTGTAGGCACGTTCGGTCTCCAGCGACTCCAGCGCCTGCGCGAACAGCTCGATCTCGCCCCATACCGGAATGCCGGCGGAAGCGGCGGCCGGCATGATCTCGGCCAGCTCGCGGTTGGGCGCCAGGCCGGGGCTGACGGCGACGAAGTCCACGCCGTCCAGCAGCGCCGCGCCGAACGGGCCGGCGACGAATTGAACATCGGCGACGGCTTCCCGCAGCGCCGGCAGGCGCTCCGGCGTGGCGCGCGTGTCGGCGACGCGCACGCGCGGGCAGCCGCGGGCGAGCCACAGCGCCATCGCGAGACCGGATTCTCCCAGTCCCAATACCAGCGCGTTTTTGCCGTCGTAGATCATCAGCGCAGTTTCAAAGTGGAGAGGCCAACGAGCACCAGCATCATCGTCACGATCCAGAAGCGGACCACGACCTGCGTCTCTTTCCAGCCCTTTTGTTCAAAATGGTGGTGCAGGGGCGCCATCAGGAACACCCGGCGGCCGACGCCGAAGCGCTTCTTCGTGAACTTGAACCAGCCCACCTGGATAATCACCGACACCGTTTCGGCGACGAAGATGCCGCCCATGATGAACAGGACGATTTCCTGGCGCACGATGACGGCGATGGTGCCGAGCGCGCCGCCCAGCGCCAGCGCGCCGACGTCGCCCATGAACACTTGCGCCGGGTGGGTGTTAAACCACAGGAAGGCCAGGCCGGCGCCGGCCAGCGCGCCACAGAAAATAATCAGTTCGCCCGCGCCGGGAATGTGCGGGATGAACAGGTAGCGCGAATAGGTGGCGCTGCCGGTCAGGTAGGCGAACAGGCCGAGCGCCGAGCCGACCATAATCGTCGGCATGATGGCCAGGCCATCGAGGCCGTCGGTGAAGTTGACGGCGTTGCTGGTGCCGACGATGACGCAGTACGTCAATGCGATGAAGCCCCACACGCCGACCGGATAGCTGATGGTCTTGAAGAAGGGGACGATCAGGTCGGCCTTGGGCGGCAGGTCCATCGAGAAGCCCGAGCGCACCCACTCGAAGAACAACTCGAACACCTTGGCCGCATTCGGCGCCGACACCGAGAACGCCAGGTAGAGCGCGGCCGAGATGCCGACCAGCGACTGCCAGAAGTATTTTTCGGCCGAGCGCATGCCCTGCGGATCCTGGCGCACCACCTTGCGGTAGTCGTCGACCCAGCCGACGGCGCCGAAGCCGATTGTCACCACCAGCACCGGCCAGATCAAACGGTTCGACAGGTCGCACCACAGCAGCGTCGAGACGCCGATGGAAATGAGCAGCAGCACGCCGCCCATGGTGGGCGTGCCGTGTTTTTTCAAATGGGTCTGCGGACCGTCGGTGCGCACGGCCTGGCCGTACTTCATCGCGGTCAGCTTGCGGATCACGGCCGGACCGGCGGCCAGGCCGATGGTCAGCGCGGTGATCGTCGCGAAGACGGCGCGGAAGGTGATGAAGTTAAAGACCCGCAGGGGTCCGAGGTCTTGTTGAAAATATTGTGCGAGCCAGAGCAGCATGATTAGTGACTTTCCTTGTTAGCTTGTTGCAATCCAATCAAATGCTGCACGACCCGTTCCATCTTCATGAAACGGGAGCCCTTGATTAATACGGTTGCTGTCGACGTGACGGCCGCGTCGACGGCGGCCAGCAAAGCGTCGAACTGTTCAAAATGATGTATCGATGCGCCGTTCATATGGCGCGCCAATTCACCGGTTACCAGCACCTGTTCGATGCCTTTGCTTTGCGCATATGCGCCTATCTCCTGGTGGAACTCGCGGCCCTGGGTGCCCACTTCGCCCATGTCGCCCAGCACCAGCACGCGCGGCGGCGCCGCTTTCGCCAGCACGTCGATGGCGGCGCGCACGGAATCGGGATTGGCGTTGTAGCTGTCGTCGATGACGACGGCGCCATTGGCGGCGGCCTTTTTTTGCAGGCGGCCGCTGACCGGCGCGAACGCATCGAGTCCGATCCTGATCGCGTCGACCGGCACGCCGGCCGCGTAGGTACAGGCGATGGCGGCCAGCGCGTTGCGCACGTTGTGCTCACCGGCCGCTTGCAGCGCGACGTCGAATCGCACCGGCGCCGCTTGCGGGCCGATGGTGACGGCCAGGTCGCTGCCGAAATCGCCGGCGAGGTAAGTGCAGCCGACGTCCGCGCCCGCGCCCAGCCCGAAGCTGACGACGGCGCGGCCGGCGCTCAACTCGCGCCACAGCGGCGAGAACTCGTCGTCATGCGGGAACACGGCGATGCCGTCGGCGGCCAGGCTTTGCAGCACGGCGCCGTTTTCACGGGCGACCGCTTCCACGGTGTGCATGAATTCCTGGTGCTCGCGCTGGGCGTTGTTGACCATGGCGACGGTCGGCATGGCGATGGCGCTCAGGCGCGCGATTTCGCCGGGATGGTTCATGCCCAGTTCAATCACGGCCGCACGCTGCGCGGCGTCCATGCGCAACAGCGTCAGCGGAACGCCGATTTCATTATTCAGGTTGCCACGCGTGGCGAGCCGGCCTTGGTCGCCATACGCGGCGGCCAGTATCGAGGCGATCATTTCCTTGACCGTGGTCTTGCCGTTGCTGCCGGTGACGCCGATGACCGGCAGCGCGAACTGGCGGCGCCAGTAATTGGCGATCTGCCCCAGCGCCACCAAGGTGTTCGGCACGACGATGGCCGGCAGCGTCCAGCCGGCCGGCAGTTCTTCGACGACGACGGCGACGACGCCGCGCTGCGCCACCTGCAGCAGGAAGCTGTGGGCGTCGAACACGTCGCCGCGCAGCGCGACGAACAGCGCGCCGGCGGCCACGCTGCGGCTGTCGGTCGACACGCCGCTGAAGGCGATATCGTCGTCCACCGCGTTGTGCAGTACCGCGCCGTCCAGCGACGACAGGATCTGTGCGAGTACAGCGCGCATCAATTCGTCCTCATCATCGTCAGGCGGGCCGACAACGCCAGCTGCGCGTGGTCGGTGTCGGAGAACGGCAGCCTCTTGCCCTTGATTTCCTGATACGGCTCGTGGCCCTTACCGGCCAGCAGGATCACGTCCGGCTTGGCGGCGTGCTTGATGGCCGACAGGATCGCGGCGGCGCGGTTTTCTATCGTTTGCAGCACCGACGACGGGTGCGCCGCGTCCATGCCGGCGACGATTTGGTCGATGATGGCCTGCGGATCTTCGCTGCGCGGATTGTCGCTGGTGACGACGACGTGGTCGGCCAGCTGCGCGATGGCGCCCATCTGCGGGCGCTTGCCCGGATCGCGGTCGCCGCCGCAGCCGAACACGCACCACAACTGGCCGCCGCGATCCTGCGCCACGGGGCGCAGCGCGGCCAGGGTTTTTTCCAGCGCGTCCGGCGTGTGCGCGTAGTCGATGACGATCATCGGCGCGTCCTGGCCGCCGACCTGCTGCATGCGGCCCGGCGCCGGCAGCAGCGCTTCGATGGCGTCGATGGCGGCGCGCAGCGTCATGCCCTTGGCCAGCAGCGCGCCCATCACGCCTAGCGCGTTGCTGATGTTGAAGTGGCCGACCAGCCGCGTCTTGACCTGCGCCGCGCCGAGCGGCGACTCCAGGTGGAATTCGGTGCCGGCGCCGCGGCTGCTGCGCAACTGGCTGGCGCGCAGCATCGTCACGCCGGCGATGTCGGGCCGGGTCGCGGCGTCGGCCAGCGTGTAGCCGATCACCGGCATCGCGCCGCTCAATTTGCCCGCCACGTGCGCGACCAGGCGCAGGCCCATCGCGTCGTCGAGGTTGATGACGGCCGTTTTCAGGCCGGGCCAGTCGAACAATCTGGTCTTGGCCGCTTCGTAGGCGGCCATGCTGCCGTGGTAGTCGAGATGGTCGCGCGTCAAATTGGTGAACAGCGCGACGTCGAAGTGCATGCCGGCGACGCGGCCCTGCTCGAGCGCGTGCGACGACACTTCGATCGCCAGCGAGGCGGCGCCGGCGTCGCGCGAGGCGGCCAGCGTGCGCGCCAGCAGCACCGCGTCCGGCGTGGTGTAGCCGGTGACGTCGTAGGCCACGTCGCCGCGCGCCTTGAACAGGCCCACGCCCAGCGTGCCGATGACGGCCGCCGGCTGGCCGCAGCGCGACAGCGCGGAGCCCAGCCATACGGCGCTGGAGGTCTTGCCGTTGGTGCCGGTGACGCCGACGCTGAACATGGCGCTGTCGGGCTGATTGTAGAAGGCGTGCGCGATCGGGCCGGCCTGCTCTTTGAGCCGCGCCACGTCGATATGCGGCACGGTCCATGCCGGGTTCCAGGCGTAGCCGGCGGGGTCGTACACCACCACGGCCGCGCCCTGCTGGACGGCCGCTTCGATAAAGGCGCGGCCATCGACGGCATTAGCAGCGCCGTCGGCGGCGTAGGCGAAGAACACATCGCCCGGCTGGACCCGGCGCGAGTCCGACGCCAGCTGCGCGTTCGGCGCCAGCTGCCTGATCGCACCGGCGATCGCCTGCGGGTCGAAGGAGATAAGCGTCATGGGGTCTCCTGTTCGGAATTCTCAGGAATGATAATTTGGGTCACGGTCGAATCGGGCGTGACGTTTTTCGCGCGCAGCACGTTCGAGGCCACCGCCGAAAACGCCGGACCGGCGACGTCGCCGCCGACGTGCACCGGGCCGCCCGGCTCGTCGATCATGACGGCGATGATGAAGCGCGGATTCGACATCGGCACCATGCCGACGAAGTTACCGATATATTTGGACTGGGAATAGCGGCCGTTGATGACTTTTTGCGCGGTGCCGGTCTTGCCGCCGGCGCGGTAGCCGGGCACTTGCGCCTTGACGGCGGTGCCGCCCGGCAGCACCACCATCTCCAGCATGTCGCGCATTTCGGCGGCGGTCTTGGCGCTGACGATCTGGGTGCCGACCGGCGGCTCCGACAGCTTCTTGAACGACAGCGGAATGATGTCGCCGTTGCGGGCGTAGATCATGTAGGCGCGCGCCAGCTGGATCAGCGACACCGAGATGCCCTGGCCGAAGCTCATGTTGGCCTGCTCGATGGGACGCCACGATTTATACGGACGCACGCGGCCGGCGACGGCGCCGGGGAAGCCCCACTTGGGCTGCTGGCCGAGGCCGACCTTGGTGAACATCTCCCACATGTCCTGCGACGGCATCGACAGCGCGATCTTCGAGGTGCCGATGTTGGACGACTTCTGGATGATCTCCTGCACGTCGATCACGCCGTGGGCGTGGGTGTCGTGGATGGTCTTGTCGGCGATGGTGTAGGAGCCGTTGCCGGTGTCGAATTTGGTGTACGGGGTGACGCGATGCGTGTCCAGCGCCAGGCCGACGGTGAAGGGCTTGAGCGAGGAACCCGGCTCGAAGGTGTCGGTCATGACGCGGTTGCGCAGCTGCTCGCCGGTCAGCGTGCTGCGGTCGTTCGGGTTGTAGGACGGCCAGTTGGCCAGCGCCAGCACTTCGCCGGTGTGCACGTCGAGCACCACGGCGGCGCCGGCCTTGGCGTGGAATTTTTCGACCGCGTCCTTCAGCTGGGTGAAGGCGATGTACTGGATTTTGCTGTCGATGGACAGCGTCAGGTCTTTGCCGTCGTGCGGCTCGCGCACCGATTCGAGGTCTTCGACGATGTGGCCGAGACGATCCTTGATGACGCGGCGGCTGCCCGGTACGCCGACCAGGGTTTTTTGCTGCGCCAGTTCCATCGCTTCCTGGCCGGCGTCTTCCACGTTGGTGAAGCCGACCACGTGGGTCGCCACTTCGCCCTGCGGGTAGAAGCGCTTGTATTCCTTGCGGGTCTGGATGCCGTCGATATCGAGCCTGGTGATCTGGTCGGCCACGTCCTGCTCCACCTGGCGTTTCAGGTAGACGAAGCCGCGGTCGGAGTCCAGCTTCTTTTTCAGGTCGGCGTCGCTCATGTCGAGCAGCTTGGCCAGTGCCTTCAATTTTTCCGGCGGTGCTTCCTGCACGTCGTCGGGAATCGCCCAGATGGCCTTGACCGGCACCGACGACGCCAGCACCTGGCCATCGCGGTCGGTGATCTTGCCGCGCGTGGCCGGCAGGTCGAGCGTGCGGGCGTAGCGGATCTCGCCCTGCTTTTGCAGGAACTGGGTCGACAGGCCTTGCAGCCACAGGGCGCGCGCGGCGAGGCCGGCGAAGGCGGCGAACAACACGAACAGCACGACGCGCGAACGCCAGACCGGCAGGCGCACCGCCAGCACCGGATTCTTCGAGAACGGCACGCCTTTGGAGCGGGCCACGCGCGCGCCGTTCGCGTTGTTCGCACGGCTCATTGCGCGGCCTCCGCTGCGGGTGTCGGCGATGGCGATGGCGATGCGTCCGGCGACAGGTACTGGGTGCGGGTCGCGGTCAGCGGAATCATATTCAGGTCGCGCCGTGCGATTTCCTCGATGCGCGCATGCTTGCCCAGCGTGGACTGGTCCAGCTGCAGCTGCGCCCATTCGATGTCGAGCTGGCGCGCCTGCGACTGCGAGCGCTCCAGTTCAAAGAACAGCTGGCGCGCCTGGTACTGGGCGTTGACCAGCGACAGGCCGCAGCCGACCAGCAAGGCGGTCAACAGCACATTGAGTTTGCCGCTCATCGCGCCGCCTCCGGGAACGGCAGCCGGCGCGCCACGCGCATGACCGCCGAACGCGAACGCGGGTTGGCGGCCACTTCGGCGTCGGACGGCTTCATCTTCGACAGCAGCTTGATTTCCGGCTGCGGCAGATCGACGGCGCGGATCGGCAGGCGGCGGTCGGGCTGCTCGACATTCGCCTTCGACGCGAAGAAGCGCTTGACCATGCGGTCTTCCAGCGAGTGGAAGCTGATGACGGCGATGATGCCGCCCGGCGCCAGGCTGGCGTAGGCTTGCGTCAGTCCAGTCTCAAGGTCTTCAAGTTCTTTATTGATGAAAATCCGGATAGCCTGAAAGGTACGGGTGGCCGGGTCCTTACCCTTTTCACGGGTCTTGACCGCCCCTGCCACGATAGCGGCAAGCTGTCGTGTGCTTGAAATTGGCTCGACTGCCCGGCGAGCAGCAATCGCCTTTGCAATCTGAAAAGCAAACCGTTCTTCCCCATATTCTCTTATCACCTTTTCCAGTGTCTGCTCGGTTTCAGTGGCGATCCACTCGGCCGCCGAGATGCCGCGCGTGGTGTCCATGCGCATGTCGAGCGGACCGTCGTTACGAAAACTGAAGCCGCGCGCGGCGTCGTCCACCTGCGGCGACGAGATGCCCAGGTCGAGCAGGATGCCGTCGACTTGGCCGATGCCGCGCTCATTGAGCGAGGCGGTCATCGTGGCGAAGCTGTCGTGGACGATCTGGAAGCGCGGGTCGGCGATCTGTTCGGCGGTGGCGATGGCCTGCAAGTCCTTGTCGAAGGCGACCAGGCGCGCGGCCGCGCCCAGCCTGGACAGGATCAGGCGGCTGTGCCCGCCGCGGCCGAAAGTGCCGTCGACGTAGATGCCGTCGGCGCGCGCGCCGTGCAGCGCGAGCGCGTCGACCGCCTCGTCCAGCAGCACCGTACGATGCTGAAATTCCGGCACCGCCAATGTCGTCATCGCGGAACCTTAGAAAGAAAAATTGTTAAGCACATCGGGGGTGCCGGCATCGATAGCCTGCTGTTCTTTTTCGGCCAGCTTGGCCGCGTCCCAGATTTCAAAGTGGCTGCCCATGCCGAGCATCATGGCGTCGCGCGCCAGGCCGACGGCGGCGCGCAGTTCGGGCGCGATCAGGATGCGGCCGGCCGAGTCGAGTTCGACGTCGCAGGCGCTGCCGAGGAAGATGCGCTGCCAGGCGCGCGCGGCCATCGGCCAGGCGGCGATTTGTTCGCGGTGGTTTTCCCAGACGGGACGGGGGAACAGCATGATGCAGCCGTCGGGGTGGCGGGTCAGCGTGAGGCGGCCTTCGTACTGGATGGCGAGCGCGTCACGGTGCTTGGCGGGAATAGACATCCTGCCTTTGGCATCGAGACTGAGAGCGGACGCGCCTTGAAACACGGAGAACCTTTAACCTCAAAATTATGAACGGAGTTGAGTAGTGTTGGCGTCGCTGTCGTGGCTGATATTTCCCACAAAAACACACTTTTTCACACAGATGACCACTTTAGTGGATGCAAGAATGGTGGTCAAGCGGTTTCCACCAGACGAAACAGGGATTTTATTAATGAAATTAAGGACTTAGCGTACTTCCTTGAAGCGGGCGCGGAGGAAAATATATCGAGAAATTAGATACTTATAGAAGATAGTGAATGTGCCACCTCATCTGCACACATGGGTTTGCCTGCACCCGGATCGGACTATTAGTCAAATTAAATAATTGAAATTTATATATAAGGTTGCCAAATACCAACAATACCGTGCTTGACGGCCCACGCCGATGGCGCGGCCATGCCGGTCGGTAAAAAGACGGTTTAGAGTGGTTTTTGGAGAGAATTAACGGCGCGGCGCGCTGCAAACGCGTTTGAGGCGGAATGGATGACCTTCAAAATCGCTACTGAAAAGGTGAAATATAAATTGCAATTGTTAAAAATTTTGGCCAGGCAGCGCTATTTTGTATAGACAAATTAAATCCAAAACCGGCGGACATGCGTCATTATACGCATAGCAGATGGCGACCGGAAGCCGGTTTTTTATCGTTTCCAAAGCAAGTTCAAGTCAAAAAAGATTGGCGATGATGCTTGATTGAGAGCAAAAAGACGTCATGGCTGTCCCATAAATAAAGCAGCACGTAATCGGCCTAAAGATTCCACGGCACGCCCGCCTCAGTCAAAAATTGTTCGATGCTGTCGAGGTTGCGCTCGAAGTTTGCACTGAACCTGACTGGGATTTTCTTGTCCATGACCGCGACAGAGCGGACGATCAGGCGGCGCGGCGCTTTTTGCGGGCATTGAGCGCGACGCGCGCATCTTCGGTCCGGCCCGCAGCGACATCATTCAATCCTTTTGCCGCGTCATCAATCTGCAGCAAATGGATGCGCTCACGTTCGAGTTGATGGTAGTAGTCGAGCCGGGCGGCATCGATCAGGGCCACGTAGCTTGCGCCGTTTTTCGTAATCACTTTTTCCGCGCCAGCCTTCACCTGCTCCGCCAATTCCGAGAAATTTGCCCGCGCTTGCGACAGCGGCACGATGTCATTTTCAGAAATAGCCATATCATCACCTCATCGACGGAACCGGAGTGTGTCGATTATAAGCCAGATAGAACCAGCTCCATCAAGCCGCCCAGCCTTTGGAGCGCTCGACCGCGCGGCCCCACAATCCCATCAGTTCGGCGCGCCGCTCGGCGCTCATCTGCGGCGAAAAGCGCCGCTCGCAAGCCCACTGGGCCGCCACTTCCTCGCGCGTGTCCCAGAAGCCGACCGCCAGCCCGGCCAGATAGGCCGCGCCCAGCGCCGTCGTTTCCGTCACCTGCGGCCGCACCACGGGCACGCCCAGCAGGTCGGCCTGGAACTGCATCAGCAGGTCGTTGCGGGCGGCGCCGCCGTCGGCCCGCACTTCCAGCAGCTCGATGGGGCGCTGCGGCGTGCGGGCGTCCTTCTGCATGGCCAGCATCAGCTCCGCGCTCTGGTAGGCGATGGCTTCGAGCGCGGCGCGCGCGATGTGGGCGCGGTTGCTGCCGCGCGTCAGGCCGACCAGCGCTCCGCGCGCGTACGGGTCCCAGTGCGGCGCGCCGAGGCCGACGAAGGCCGGCACCATGAACACGCCGCCGCTGTCGGGCACACTGACGGCCAGCGCCTCGACGTCGCTCGACTTGTCGATGATGCCCAGGCCGTCGCGCAGCCACTGCACGGTGGCGCCGCCCATGAAGACGCTGCCCTCGAGCAGATAGTCGGTCTCGCCGTCGACGCGCCAGCCCACCGTCGACAGCAGGCGGTTGCTGGACGCGACCGGGTGGCGGCCCGCGTTCATCAGCAAAAAGCATCCGGTGCCGTAGGTGTTCTTGACCATGCCGGGCCGGTGGCAGGCCTGGCCGAAAGTGGCGGCCTGCTGGTCGCCGGCGATGCCGGCCACGGGAATGGCGCCGCCGAACAGCGCCGCCTTGGTGTTGCCGACTTCTTCGCTCGACGACACCACCAGCGGCAGCATCGCCTCCGGGATGTCGAACAGGTCGAGCAAGTCCTGGTCCCAGCGCATCAGGTGTATGTTGAACAGCATGGTGCGCGCGGCGTTGCTGACGTCCGTGACGTGGACGCCGCACAGCTTCCACGCCAGCCAGCTGTCGATGGTGCCGAAGGCCAGCGCGCCATGGCGGGCCCGCTCGCGCGCGCAGGGCACGTGGTCGAGCAGCCATTTGACCTTGGTGGCGGAAAAATAGGCGTCCAGTTCCAGGCCGGTGGCGTCGGCGACGCGCCTGGCCTTGCCGTCGGCGCGCAGCTGCGCGCACAGGTCGGCGCCGCGGCGGTCTTGCCAGACGATGGCCGGCGCGATCGGCTCGCCCGTCTTGCGGTCCCACACGACGGTGGTCTCGCGCTGGTTGGCGATGCCGATGGCGCGTATCTGCTTGCTGTCGATGTGGCTGTCGTGCAGGACTTTGCGGGCCACCGAGAGCTGGCTGTTCCAGATGTCGTTGGGGTCGTGTTCGACCCAGCCCGGATGCGGGAAATGCTGGGGGAATTCCTGGGCCGCGCTGCCGCAGATCTGGCCGTCGTGGTCGAACAGGATGGCGCGCGAGCTGGTGGTGCCCTGGTCGAGCGCGAGTATGTATTTTTTCATCGGCGGGTCCCCGGTCGTCGCCACATTATAGATGTGCTACGTTCCGGTGGCGGCCGCGATCGATATAACGGCGTTGTCATCCGATCTCGATCTGGTTATTAGTTGAAGCAAGCCGATAGGCCGGATTTTGTTACGGCGCGGGCGAACCCGCGCTATGACAGCCATTCCTCTAGGCGCCGAATTACTCCGGCGCTCAAGCTTCCTACCCGCACGCTCCGCGAGCAGCATCATCGCGTGCCTATTTGGAATTGCACCAGGTGGAGGTTACCGCGTTTCACCGTAACTTAATACGCTCGTCTCTGTGGCCCTATTCCTCGCCTTATACCCTGGGCTTGCGCTTGCGGCTTTCAGCGGACGGCCGTTAACCGTCACCCCGCTCTATGGAGTCCGGACCTTCCTCCCGCCAGGCATTACGCGCTGGCCAGCGGCTGTCTGGCTTGCTTCGAGGCGTATTGTACCGCGCCGCGCCGGCCGCAGGGGGAAAAGCGCCGCGCCGGCCGCCGTCGAATCTGAAATTTGGTGTCGCCATTTCAAAAGCCGGTGCCGGCGCCGCGTTTTAGAATGATGCCAGCCCGGCGATCACCGCTCCCTCTTCCATCACGAAGGTTAGACCCATGACCCACCCTACCCGCACCGGCGGCCAGATCCTGGTCGATGCCCTGAAAATCCACGGCGTCGACACCGCCTTCGGCGTGCCCGGCGAAAGCTACCTCGACGTGCTCGACGCGCTGCACGATTCGGCGATCCGCTTCATCATCAACCGCCAGGAGGGCGGCGCCGCCTTCATGGCCGACGCCTACGGCAAGATGACGGGCCGGCCCGGCATCTGCTTCGTCACCCGCGGCCCCGGCGCGACCAACGCCTCGATCGGCGTCCACACGGCCTACCAGGATTCGACGCCGATGATCCTCTTCATCGGCCAGGTCGGCAACGACTTCGCCGACCGCGAGGCCTTCCAGGAAATCGACTACCGCCGCATGTACGGCCAGATGGCCAAGTGGGTGGCGCAGATCGACCGCGCCGACCGCATCCCCGAATACCTGGCGCGCGCCTTCCAGGTCGCCACCAGCGGCCGTCCCGGTCCGGTGGTGCTGGCGCTGCCGGAGGACATGCTGATCTCGACGGCCGCCGTGGCCGATACGCGCCGCTATCAGCCGGTGCAGGCGTCGCCGTCGGCCGCGCAAATGGCGCGGCTGCGCGAGATGCTGGCCGGCGCCCAACGCCCGCTGCTGCTGCTGGGCGGCGGCGGCTGGAACGCCCAAGCCTGCGCCGACGTGCAGCGCTACGCCGAGGACAACCACCTGCCGGTGGCGTGCGCGTTCCGCTTCCAGGACCTGCTCGACAACGCGCACCCGAATTATGTCGGCGACGTCGGCATCGGCATCAACCCGAAACTGGCCGCGCGCGTGCGCGACGCCGACGTCATCATCGCCATCGGCCCGCGCCTGGGCGAGATGACCACAGGCGGCTATACGTTGATTGCATCGCCGGTGCCCGCGCAGCGCCTGATCCACATCCACGCCGACGCCGAGGAACTGGGCAGCGTCTACCAGGCCGAGTTGATGATTAACAGCGGCATGGCGCAGGCGGCGGCGATGCTGGCCGCGCTGGCGCCGGTCGACGCCGGCGCCTGGCGCGACTCGGTGGCGCAGGCCAGGGCCGAACTGCTGGCCTATCAGGAGCAGCCGCCCATCTTCCAGGACGGCCAGGCGCCGCTCGACCTGTGGCAGGTGGTGCAGCAGATCCGCAAGCTGGCGCCGGCCGACGCCATCATCACCAACGGCGCCGGCAACTACGCCACGTGGGCGCACCGCTTCCACCGCTACGGCGGCATGCGCACGCAGCTGGCGCCGACCAGCGGCGCGATGGGTTACGGCGTGCCGGCCGGCGTGGCCGCCAAGATCATCGCGCCGCAGCTCACCGTCATCACCTTCGCCGGCGACGGCGAGTACATGATGAACGGCCAGGAGCTGGCCACGGCCGTGCAGTACAAGGCGGGCGTGGTCATCATCGTTTTCAACAACGGCATGTTCGGCACCATCCGCATGCACCAGGAGCGCGACTATCCCGGCCGCGTGTCCGGCACGCAGCTGCACAACCCCGACTTCGCGGCGCTGGCCGTGGCCTACGGCGCGCACGGCGAAGTGGTGACGGCGACCGAACAATTCGGCCCGGCGCTGGAACGCGCGCTGGCGCACGCCAACGGCACGCAGCTGCCGGCGTTGATCGAACTGCGCTACGACGGCAACCTGATTACGCCGGGTGCGACGCTGGAAACGATACGCAAGAACGCCGAGGCGGCGCGCGCGGCGAAGTAAGACCGGGCGAAAAATAAAAACGGGCCGGCCGCGTGATGCGGCCGGCCCGTTTTTTCAGCGCGCGGCCATCGCCGCGCCGCCGCCCAACATACTATTTATATTATTTATATTGTTTACATGTGGACGTCAGGCCTGCGGCGCGCCATCCGGCTGGCCCGGCGGCGCGACCGGCTTGTGCTCCGGGCAAGCTTTGCAGGCGGCCGCCTTGCGGCCGAAATCGCCGATCCTGGCCAGCCGCATCGGCACTTGCGCGTCGCCGCAATAGCCGCCGTCGAGCGTCAGCAGCTGGGCGTCGGCCGACAGCTTGCCGCTGATGGTGCGCTCCTCGCCGTCGGGCGGCTTGACGGTGAAGTAAAGCTGGCGGCCGCGCGGGTCGATGTTGACGTCGCTGGCCACCACCGGCCAGCTCAAGCCGCCGGCGGTGTATTCATAAATCACGGTGTCGACTTCGTTGAAGCGTTGCAGCGTGATGCGCTGGCCGCCGAATTCGCCGCTGTCGCCGTTGACGCACAAGTCGGAATAGACGGCCATGCCGTAGCGCGGCAGGCCGGCGGCGGGTTTGCGCGCCAGCTGGGGCGCGGCGATGGCGGCGATCGCCGCGCAGGAGGCCAGCAGGATCAGCAGCGCCGCCGCCAGGCGGCCGTTCGGTCGGGAAAATGTCATCGAAGCCGTTTCATGTCTGGGTGGTGCATTGAGCGCGGGATGCGACAAGGCCCGGCGCTGCAAGCAGGACCGGGCCTCGTGATCGCGCCAGCCGCTTGCGCGGCCGGTGCGGCTTCTGCTTCCCTTGAACGGGAATTAGAAGGTGTGCTTCATACCGATGTTGACGGCCTTGTCGCCCGTGCCGGCTTCGGTGTTGTTACCAACGGTGTAGCCAGCGCCGTTCTTGTTCTTGATCTTGGCGTAAGCGACGTAGGTGCTGGTGCGCTTCGACAGGGCATACGAGTAGCCGATACCGTACTGGTCGGCATCCTGGTTGAACGAGGTCTTGTCGTTCTTGCGCAGGTAGGACGCCATCACGGTGCCCGACTGGCCGACTGGCACGGTGGTACCGATCAGCAGGTCGTTGCTGTCCACGCTGGCGGCGAAGGCGCTGCCATATGGCTTGGCGGTGGTGTTGTACAGAGGGGCGCTGTTGAAGCCCTTGTCCGAACCGAACATGAAGTAAGCCTTGGCGACGCTGAAGTCGTAGTTGGCGGCGAACAGCACGTTGCGGCCGATATCGTGGCTGGACGCGACGATGGCTGGCGCGACGACGGTGTTGTTGCTGGTGTCGCTGTTCTTGTTGTTGTAGACCAGGCGCGCGTTCAGCGGACCGTTGGCGTAGGCCAGGCCCAGGCCGAATTGACGGCCGGCGCTGTTGTTGCCAGCCTGCTCGCCCAGCGAGTACATGGCGTCGCCCGAGAAGCCGTTGATTTTCGGCGACGAGTAGACGACGGCGTTGTTCGCGCGGATTTCAGCGCCGGCAACTGGGAACAGGTTTTTCGCGGTGCCAGCGTAGCCGGCGCCGAACGGGTCACCCACTTGCTGGATGGCGTTGTACAGCATGGTGTACTGACGACCCAGCGTGATGGTGCCGGCGTCTTTGCTGCTCAGGCCCACATACGATTGGCGGTTGAACGCCTGGCCGGCCGAATCCTGCGAGCCGGTGTCGATCAGTACGCCTTCTTCCAGCACGAAGACGGCCGACAGACCGCCGCCCAGATCTTCCGTACCCTTGAAGCCCAGACGGGAAGCCGACGACACGCCGCCGGTCAGTTTGGTGACGGAACCAGCCGCACCGCCGCGCTCGCTGACAACAGCGGCGTCGAGCAGGCCATAGATGGTGACGTTCGATTGAGCCATGGCGACGTTGCTCAGGGCGCCCAGAGCTGCGATGGTGATCAGAGATTTTTTCATTATGTTTTTCCTTCAGTTGTGTTGCATAAAAAAGTAAAGCCAGTGCGACGGCGACCACTTCGGCGCCCGTCGATGCCTCTCGGACATCGCCTCCCGCCGTGAGGGCAAACTCTCCCCGTTTGCCACCACGCGTTCCCGCCGGGGGAACGCGCTCACCGCAGGCGCGGCCGATCCGGTCAGTGCCGGCTTGATACGGGCGCGTACTCGCATGTGCGGGTGTTGCCTGGCACATGCCCGCGCGCCGAAGGCGGCACTATACTGACCGTTTGCATATCCATCAAGGTTATTTGCCATCCGGAAACAGCAGGGAAGCACCGTTTTGGACACCCTTGCACCACATTGGACTTGCAAAAAAACAGCATTTTACTGCATTGCAATATTTCCTGCAAAGCCAGTCACCAGCTCGTTATTACACATCTGCATGATGATCTACCGCAAACATTCCCGTGACGGGGTTTGATGCACATCGACGTTTACCAGCACATCAATGCAGAACTCGGTGGAAATAGCCATATTGCTATTTTCAACATCACGTTATACAGGGTTATACCGCTATTTCACCGATCTAAAACTTATTCGTGCGCGGCATGAAATTGCCCCATTTAATTTCTTGACAGTAAGGAAAATACGGAATCGCGGATCTTTCATAGGGAGAATCCGCAATGTTGAAAAATTTTCATGCGGCTTATGCCACCGTTTTGCACCATATCGCAGCGCAACATTGTGACAAAAAAAAGACAGGGCACCGTTGCGTGAATGCGACAAAGTCGCGGCAACGGTGCGCTGTCGGGCGCCGCCGGCGGGCCGCTGAGCGGCCGCCGGACGTGGGGAAATGCGCGCGAACGGCGCGGAAAAGCGGGACCGGCTCAGCCGGCCGACTGCCGGTCCACGCGGCGGGCGCCGTCGTCGGCCGCGATGCCGCGCGCCGTGTGGCTGGACGCGAGCGCCAGGCGCAGCGGGGCGTCGGCCGCGCGGCCGCGCGCCACGCCGTGGGCCGGTTCGGCCAGCTGGAACACGGTAACGAGCTGGGCCAGCGCGCTGGCCTGGTCCTGCATGCTTTGCGAGGCCGCCGTCGCTTCCTCGACCAGGGCGGCGTTCTGCTGGGTCACGGCGTCCATCTGGGCGATGGCGACGTTGACTTGCTCGATGCCGGCGCTCTGCTCGCGGCCGGCGGCCGTGATCTCGCCCATGATGTCGGTCACGCGGCGCACCGAGACGACGACGTCTTCCATGGTCGCGCCGGCCTGCTCGACGAGCTTGCTGCCATTGCCGACCTGCTCGACCGAATTGCCGATCAGGGTCTTGATTTCCTTGGCGGCGGCGGCCGAGCGCTGGGCCAGGTTGCGCACCTCGGAGGCGACGACGGCGAAGCCGCGGCCCTGCTCACCGGCCCGGGCCGCCTCGACGGCCGCGTTCAGCGCCAGGATATTGGTCTGGAAGGCGATGCCGTCGATGACGCCGATGATGTCGACGATCTTGCGCGCCGAGGCGTTGATCGAGCCCATGGTGTCGACCACCTGCGACACCACCAGGCCGCCCTTCTGGGCGATCTCGGAGGCGGACAGGGCCAGCTGGTTGGCCTGGCGCGCGCTGTCGGCGTTTTGCTTGACGGCCGAGGTCAGCTGCTCCATCGACGCCGCCGTCTCTTCCAGCGAACTGGCTTGCTGCTCGGTGCGGGCCGACAGGTCGAGGTTGCCGGCGACGATCTGGTCCGACGCGCTGGCGATGGTGTCGGTGGCGCCGCGCACCTGGCCGACGATGTCGGCAAGGCTGTCGCGCATGGTTTTCATGGCGAACAGCAGGCTGGCGCGGTCGTTCGGCGCCGTGCGCACCTCGACCGACAGCTCGCCGGCGGCGATGCGGCCGGCGATTTCGACCGCGTAGTCGGGCTCGCCGCCCAGGCGCTTGACCAGCCAGGCCGTGATGACCGTGGCGGCCAGCGCGCCGAGCGCGACGCTGGCCGCCAGCAGCGCGATGATCCACAGCCGCGACGAGGCATAGCGCTCGTCGCCGCTGCGGGCCGCTTCGATGCCGCCGTCGCCATACAGCTTGACGAGCTTGTCGACCTGGCCGCGCAGCGACACGATCAGCTTGTTCGACTCGGCGCGGATCAGCGTCTTGGCGGTGGCGTCGTCATTGACGCGGGCGGCGGCGCGGATTTTGCCGTCCTCCACCATATAACGTTCCCACATCGACTGGAAGTCGCCGTACAGCGCCTTTTCCTCGGGCGTCGAGATCAGCTTTTGGATCTCGGCCTGCATCTTGGCCAGGTCGGCCAGGTCGTTGGCGATGACCTTGTCATACTTGTCCATCTCGACCTGGTCGTCGGAGATGATGTATTGCAGTTCGCGGGTGCGCACGCGGGCGATCTGCGATTTGATATCCTGCACCGCGCGCATGCTCGGCATCCAGCGCGCCGACAGCTCGGTGGCCGTGCGGTTGACGCCGGCCAGCTGCACGATCGAAAACACGCCGACGGCGGTGGTGAGTATCAGTACCGAGGCGAACGCCAGGCCGAGCTTGGTAGCCAGCCGCAGGTCATGTAGCCATTTCATAGTTTATCCTTGTTGCATAGTGAGAGAGCGCCGGCCCGCGCCGACGGGGCGGCGGGCGGCAAAGCGCGGCAAGCGCGGAAAGCGGAGCGCTCAGGCGGCCAGCTTGGCCATCAGGCCCATGTCGTCGGACGACATCAGGCGGTCGATGTCGACCAGGACCAGCATACGGTCTTCGATGGTGCCCAGGCCGACCAGGTAATCGGTGCTCATGGCGCCGCCCATGTCGGGCGCCGGCTTGATCTGGTCCGCCGTCAGCGTAATCACGTCGGACACGCGGTCGACCACCATGCCGATGGTGCGGCCGCCGATATTCAAGATAATCACCACGGTCAGATGGTCGTAGGTCGGCTCGCCGAGCTCGAACTTGATGCGCATGTCGATGATAGGCACGATGATGCCGCGCAAATTGACGACGCCCTTGACGTACGGCACGGCGTTGGCCATGCGCGTCACGGCTTCGTAGGCGCGGATTTCCTGCACCTTTTGAATGTCGATCCCATATTCTTCCTGTCCCAGCTGAAAAGCCAGGAATTCCGACGCGCCGACGTGCGCATCGGCCGTCGCGTGCGCTGCTGTCAAAGTCAGTGCCATCTAAATTACTCCGTTAGTTTTTCCATGAGGCAAGATTCTATCGCAACGCAATATTTTTTGCAGAAAGGAAAGCTTATAGACTTTTAAATAAGAAATAATGACCAAAAGTTAGCAAATACATCTTCACTAAATTACCGTTTGTAGAGTGTAAACCGGTGTTTTTCCAATTCTGTCCTAAACAGAATAAAACACAGCTTTTCATGCCCTTCACATCATTTTATGCAGAAACAATTAACTTTTTACTTCGACATAAAAGTAATAAGCATTCCTATCAAAAGATAGTTTTGCATAGTATTGACGAAAAATCGATGCCTGAGCAAACTTGTTTTCACTATGG
Source organism: Rugamonas sp. (assembly GCF_025354735.1). GTDB lineage: Bacteria > Pseudomonadota > Gammaproteobacteria > Burkholderiales > Burkholderiaceae_D > Rugamonas. The sequence continues at coordinate 49,857 of NZ_JANXMI010000237.1, read as the reverse complement.
GCGGGGCGTCGACGGCGGCCGCGGCGCGCCTGCTGCAACGCAGCATCGACGCCGGCCGGCCGCCTTAAAACGGTGTAACATTGCGCACTAGTATTGCCATACGGAAATTTATTGGAGCTTTGCATGCACCCGACCACCGCCACTTCCTCCCCGATTTTCATCCTGCCCGCCAACCTGAAATGGGGCGACGACCTGGCCCGCGTGATCGCCATCGTGCGTCATCATTTCGACGATTTCAACGGCAACGGCTTCTATCCCCACCCCCGCGAGGAGAGTCTGCAACGCGAGTTGCTGGCCGTGCCGGCGCTGGCCGGACTGGCGCGCGCCATCGGCGCCAGCGGCGCGCGCGGCCTGGCCATCACCGGCCTCGGACTGGGCGCGCTAGCCGAGGCCGACCGCAACGCCGTGCTGTATGCGATCGCGCTCACGCGCGGCTTCCCGACGTCGACCGACCAGCGCACCGGCCGCGTCGCGTGGGACGTGCGGGCCCGCCCGGCCCACGAAGCGCAGTCGCGCTTCACCACGTTTTCCGAGCGCGTCGGCGGCGCCGACATGCACACCGACTCCTCCTTCTATCCCATGCCGGAGGAACAATTCATGCTGTACGTGGTGAAGGCGGCGCGCTGCCAGGGCGGCGCCTCGCTGCTGATCGACGTCGACGACATCGTCCGCGCGCTGGCCCGCAGCGCCGCCGGGCGCGCCGCGTTCACGCTGCTGTGCGCCGCCTCGGTGCCGTTCCGCGTGCCGTCGGTGTACGCGGCCAGCGACGAGCAGCTGGAATACCATCTGGCGCCGGTGTTCCACCGGCCCGACGGCGAAGACGGCGGCTGGGCCATGCGCTGGCGCTACGACTCGATCTGCAAGGGCCTGGCGGCGCGGCCGGACCTGGGCAGCGCGCCGCTGCGGGCCGCGCTGGAACTGGTCAATGAACTGGTCGAGTACAGCGCGCCGCGTTTCTCGCACCGGCTGCCCGACGACACGCTGCTGTGGGCCGACAACCACCGCACGCTGCACGGCCGCTCGCCCTACACCGACGCGGCGCGCCACCTGATCCGGATCCGCATGTCGAACACGCCGAACGCGCGCCGCGTCGGACCGTCGGGCATCGCCGCCGATTGACGCGCCGCAGCGCTAGCGGTTCACGGCCCGTTTCAGCACCCGCATGAAGCGGCCCAGCAGCGGCAGCTTTTCATACAGCTCCTCGGCCGCGTCCCAGTAATCGCGGTGCAGCAGCACCAGGCCGTCGGCGTCGAAGCGCACGTGGGTGGCGCCGCGTATCACCTGCGGCGTGCCGGCCCAGCGCCGGAAACGGAACTGCATCTCCCACGCCAAAAAAGCGTCCGCGCCCTGGGCCATGCGCGTGGTGACGATGAAGCGCGGTTCCAGCAGCTGCGCGAACATGTGCTCGAACACGCGCCGGATCGCGGCCAGTCCGCGCACATCGTTGAACGGGTCCTTGAAGCGCGCGTCGAAGGCGTAGATGTGGTCGAGCCGGGCCAGCGACTGCGGCGTCAGCGTCTCGTAGAAGCGCACCAGCCGCAGCAAGGCCGCGTCGTCGTCCCGGTTCATCGTCATGTCCGTCATCCGATTCATAGTTTGGTCACCTTTCGCACCAGCCAGAAATAACAACGATACGGCAGCAGCCGCATCACCCGCATCACATTGGTAAATCGCTTGGGAAAATGGATGTGGAAGGCGCCGCGCTCGATGCCGCGCACCAGCTGCCGCGCGGCGGCCTGCGGCGACATCAGGGCCGGCATGGCGAAGTCGTTGGCCGCCGTCAGCGGCGTGTCGACGAAGCCCGGATTGATTTGATAGACCGCGATCCCGCGCCCATGCAAATCGCAGTACAGCGACTCGCACAAATTGATCAGGGCCGCCTTGGTCGGACCGTAGGCCAGCGCCTTCGGCAAGCCGCCGTAACCGGCCACCGACGACACGATGCCGATGCCGCCCGCGCCCTGCCGCAACAGCAGCGGCAGCAGCAGGTCGAGGCAGTTGCAGACGCCGCGCAGATTCAGGTCGATCATGCGGTTGGCCGCGACCAGGTCGAAGCTGTCGGCGCGCATTTCGTTGTAGCCGCCGGCGACGATCAGCACCAGGTCGAGGCGCGGCCAGCGCGCCATGATCCGGTCGCGCGCGCGCACGATGGTGGCGTGGTCGGTGACGTCGAGCGCCACCGCCTGCGCCTGCGGCTGGCCCACGATCATCGCGTCGAGCAGCCGCTGGCGCCGCGCCGACACCGCCACGTGCGCGCCCCGCTCCATCAGCAGCCGGGCGACGGCCGCGCCGATGCCGGTGGAGGCGCCGATGATCCACACGTGGCGGCCGCGCCAGTCGTCCACCTTGGGATTCATCACGGCGCGCCGTCCTCGTCGCCGCGGCGGTTGAACGCCACCGTCAGGCTGCCCAGGCTAAAGCCGAACTTGCTCATCGCGGCGCGGTTCAGCATCACGCGGTCGTCGATCAGGTACAGCCAGTCGTCGAAATCGAGATTATAGGTTTTGCCGTCGGACGGCACCATCAGCACGTAGCTGAGCCGCATCGCATTGCCGGCGACGACCACGCTGGCCTCGCCCACCACGTCCGGCGCCGTGCCGGTGTAGTGGCCGGGCGCGGTTTTGCGCAACGTCCAGACCCTGTGCTGCCGGCTGCCGTCGGCGTAGCGGAAGTCCTCATCCAGCGTGCCGGTGCCGCCCTGCCAGTGACCGTGCATCAGCACCGTGAAGCGCTTGGCGACCTTGCCGCCGCGGTCCTGGAACATGCCGTGCGCGTCCAGCGTGCCGTTGAAATAATGTTCGATGTCGAGCGCCGGCGTTTGCTGCGCATAGAATTCCGGCGCCACCGGCGACGAACAGGCGCCCAGCAGCAGCGCGGCGGCGGCCAGTGCGGCGTGGGTTTTAAAAGTAATCATGGCGGTTCCTGGATCGGTCGATTATTCGGATACATATCATCGGATGCATATCAGCAGTCGCGCAGCGGCGCGCGCCACAACAGCAGCGCCGCCAGCAGTTTCAAGGCGCACGGCAGCAGCGCATACGCGGCCGACAGCGCCGCCACGCCGTGCTGGGTGCCGGGCGCGTAGCCGTACCATTGCAGCAGCGGCAGCGCGATGCCCGCCGCCAACGCCAGGTTCATTTGCACGCCCCAGTTCCACCAGCCGAAATACGCCGCTTCGCGTTTGCCGCTGTCGCCGGCCTGCGCGATCACGCCGGCCAGCAGGGCCGGCGGCAGCGCCAGGTCGGCGCCCAGCGCCGCGCCGGACAGCGCGCAGATGAGGCCATACCCGGCCGCGTCGCCGGCGCCCAGCGCGGCGGCCCACACGAACGCGCCGGCCGCCAGCAGCATCGCCGCCAGCCAGGCGCGCGCTTCACCGATGCGCTGCGCCAGCGCCGCCCACGCCGCCATCGACGCCGCCGCGCAGGCGAAGTACAGCACCAGGAAGGCGCCGGCATAGGCACCCAGCCGCAAACGGTCCTGCACGAAAAACAGGAACAGCGTGGCCGGAATCGCCGCCGCCACGCCGTTCAACATCAGCACCGCGTACAGGGAGCGGAAGCGCGCCACGCGCCAGGGCGCCAGCAAGGACGACGCCGGCGCGACGCGCGGCCGTGCGGCTGGCGGCGACGGGCTGCGGGCCGGCTTGGGCGCGCGCGCCAGCAGGCCGGCCGCGCCGACCAGCAACGCGATGGCGAAGGCCAGCGACAACGCGTCATAGCCGTAGGCGCTGGCCAGGGCGGCCGCCAGCATCACGCCGAGCAGGCCGCAGCCTTCGCGCGCGGCCGTCACGCGCGCGCGCGGGCCTGCTTGCTGGGTCAGCGCCGCGCCCCAGCTCTGGTGCGCGATCGTCGCCAGGCCGAAGCCGAAATACACCAGCAGCAGCGACAGCGAAAACCATCCCAGCGCCGCCGCGCCGGCCAGCGCCGGCGGGTGGAACAGCGCGCCGAAGCCGAGCAGCAGCGGCGCCAGCGACCACGCCACGCAGGCGCCGTAACCGCGGCCGCCGCGCGCCAGGCGGCGTTCCATCCACCAGCCCAGCGCCGGATCGATCAGGGCCGACACCAGCCGCGCCGCCAGCAGCACGGCACCGATCGCGGCCAGCGTCAGGCCGCTGCGCAGGGCGTAAAACTGCGGCACATAGACATAGATCGGCAGCGCCACCATCGCCAGCGGCAAACCGAACTGGCCGTACCACAGCAGGCCGCCGCGCGACAGCGCCGGCGCTGCCGGCGGCGCGATGGCCGGCGACTTTATTGGCGACCTCGCGGGCGACTTCATTAGCAATTTCATCGGCAATTTCATCGGCAATTTCATCGGCGACCTCGCTGGCGCCTTCATGGCGACGGCGCAGCGTCGCGCAGCAAGGCGGTCCGCAGGTCGCCGTCGGTGCTGGCCGGGTCCAGCCAGATGCCGAAGAAGGCGCGCGCGAACGCGGGGTCCGGCACCTCGCCCAGCGGCCGGCCGTCGAGATAAAACCGGGTGCCGGCGCCGGGACTATAGACGCCGCTGATATGCATCCCTTCCGTCACATCGGGGAAGATGGCGCGCATCGCTTGCAGCCACGCGGCGCGCTGGGCCTCGCTGCCAGCGCCGATTTTGCGCATCTGGTCGGCGCTGGCGTCGGCGATCTTGCGGCCGTTGAGCGTACGCGCATAACGCAGGTCGAGCACGAACGGCGCCGCGTCCGGCGCGGCGCCCCGATAGCCCTGCGGCCCCACCCACAACTGGGCCTGATATATCGTCAGGCCGAACCAGGTGTACACGCCCTGCCCGGCCAGCCGCGCGTCCGGCAGCTGCTGCGCGATCAGCGCCGGCGCGGACGCGGTGGACGACGCCGACGCTGATGCCGACGCCGTGGCCGATGCCGGCGCGGCCTGCGCTACGGCGGCCGCCAGCGCCAGCAGCGCCGCCCCTCCCCATGCCTGCGCGCGGCGCCGCATGGTCAGCTTTTCACCAGCGTGAACTGCATGACGTCGGTATTGCCGGCGCGGAAAGCCGCTTCGCAATAGGCCAGATAGAATTCCCACGTCAGCATGAAGGCGCGGTCGAAGCCTTGCGCCTCGACCTCGGCGCGGCGCGCGTGGAAGGCCGCGCGCCACTGGCGCAGCGTCTCCGCGTAGTCCATGCCGAAACTGAATTCGTCTTCCACGCACAGGCCGTGCAGCGCGGCGCGCAGGCGGAAGGCCGACGGCGACGGCAGCATCCCGCCCGGGAAAATATACTGCTGGATGAAATCGCTGCCCTTGCGATAGCGGCCGAACAGCGCGTCGTCGATGACGATGGTCTGGACGCAGGCGCGCCCGCCGCGTTTCAGGTTGCGCGCCAGGCAGTCGAAGTAGCTGTCCCAATAACGCTCGCCGACGGCCTCGAACATTTCAATCGAGGCGATGGCGTCGTACTGGCCGTTGCAGTCGCGGTAGTCGCGCAATTGCAGGTGCGCCTCGTTGGCGAAGCCGGCGTCGGCGACGCGCCGCTGCGCGTAGTCGAGCTGCTCTTGCGACAGGGTCAGGCCGGTGACGTGGGCTTGGGCCTCGCGCACGGCCGTCTCGGCGAATCCGCCCCAGCCGCAGCCGATTTCCAGCACCAGCGCATCGGGCTGCAAGCGCAGCTGCGCGATGATGCGGCGGTACTTGGCCATCTGCGCCAGTTGCAAATCGCCGCCATCTTCGGGACGGAAAATACCGGCCGAATACGTCATAGTCGGGTCCAGCCACAATTGATAAAAGGCGTTGCCGATGTCGTAGTGGGCGTGGATGTTTTTGCGGCTGCCGGCGCGCGAATTGCGGTTCAGCAGATGCTTGAGGCGATACAGCAGGCTGCCCCACCAGCTGCCGTAGACCAGCGACTCGATCTGCTCGCGGTTGCGTACCAACAGCTCGATCAGCGCCGGCAGATTGTCGGTGCTCCAGTCGCCGGCGATGAAGGAGGAGGCGAAGCCGATGTCGCCCGAACGCAGCGCGGCGCCGCACAGGTTCCAGTTTTTCAGTTCCAGCGCGACCGGCGCGGAGCCGTCGCCGAAAGTTCGGCAAGCGCCGTCCGGCATCGTCAGCCGCAGCGCGCCGTGCTTCAGGCAAGCCAGCATCCTCAAGATGATCCGGGCGGCGCCGGGCAGGCTGTCATGGTCCGCGTGGGCGGCGTGGGATGCGTGGGATGTGCGCGTGAGCGCTTGCAGGGAATCGGACGTCATCGGCTAACCTTTTGTTGTGGTGGCGTGGGTTTGGAAAAGAAGGGGACGCGCCGCAGCCAAAGCCGCAGCGCCTGAAGATGGATGCGGACCATGACGCCGACCGTCATCAGCGGATAAGTGAAGAAGGCGCGCGCGACGGCGCGGTCGCCGATGGCGGCGCCGTCGCCGGACCAACTCGTTTGCAGCAGCGCGCCGTCGGCGTCGGCGTAGGCGATGCTGGCCAGCGTGCGCTCGTGCCGGCGCTGCGCGCGCACGAAGCGGAAGCGGTACTCGCCCAGTACCGCGCAGAACGGCGAGACGTGGAAGATTTTTTTGGCCCGCAGCTCGGCGCCGGAGGCGATCGCCGCGCCGCTGTCGAGCAGATAGAAATGGCGCTCGCCGAAGGTGTTGCGGACGTCGCACAGCACCGCGCGCAGGGCGCCGTCGCGGCGGTGGCAAAACCAGAACGAAACGGGATTGAACACATAGCCCAGCACGCGCGGCATGGTCTGCAACCAGATTTCGCCGTCGGCGTCGCGCACGCCTTCGGCCGCCAGCAGGCCGTCTATCCATTGCAGCAGGGGCTGGCGGCCGTCGCCATGATCGCTGTCGCGGAAGGACAGCAGATTGCGGCCGTTGCGCGACATCAGGCGCGCGTCGAAATCGCGCTCGCCCATGCTGCGCAAGGGCAGCCGCAAAAAATAGACGCCGTACTGGAAGGCGTGGACCACGGGCCGCAGGCGCTTGTGGCGCACCTGGCCGAAGCACAGCTGCGGCACGGCCGCCACGTGGCGCGGCTGCGGCGCAGGTGACTCAAGCGGATCAAGCGGCATGGCGCACCTCGCCCCTGGCGATCAAGGCGTCGGCCACGCGCAAGCCCGATTTCAAACCGTCTTCGTGGAAGCCGTAACCGGTCCACGCGCCGGCGAACCAGGTGTGGCCGCGGCCCTGTAATGCCGGCAGGCGGCGCTGCGCGGCCACGGCGGCCGCGTCGAACACCGGATGGGCATAGTCGAACCGGCCCAGCACCGTGGCCGGATCGGGCGCGGTGATGGGATTGAGCGAGACGATCACCGGCTGCGTGAACGGCAGTACCTGCAGCTGGTTGATGAGGTAATGCACGCAGACGCGCGGATCGTCGCCGCCGCTGCCCTGGTAATTCCAGGCCGACCAGGCCTTGCGCCTGGCGGGCAGGCAGCTGGTATCGGTGTGCAGCACGGCGCGGTTGGGCTGGTAGCGCACGCTCGCCAGCAGCGCGCGCTCCTCGTCGCCGGCATCGGCCAGCAGCGCCAGCGACTGGTCGCTGTGACAGGCCAGCACCACTTCATCGTACTGTGCCTCGCCGTCGGCCGTCACCACGCCGACCGCGCGCGCGCCGCCCCGGCCGTGGCGGATCACGGCCAGCACCGGGCTGGCCAGGCGCCGCTCCGGTATGCCCAGCAGCAGTTGCTCGACATAGTTGCGCGAGCCGCCGGCGACGCTGCGCCATTGCGGCCGGCCGCTCACCTGCAACAGGCCATGGTTGTGGCAGAAACGCACGAAAGTCGACAGCGGAAAGGCCAGCATCTGCTCGGCCGGGCAGGACCAGATGCAAGCCGCCATCGGCAGCAGATACCAGTGGCGGAACTGGGCGCCGTAGCCGTGCCGGTCGAGATAGTCGCCCAGCGTGGGGCCGGGCTCCGCTGCCGATGCCGGGCCGGTCAGCGCGAGCGCGCTGGCGGCGCGATTAAAGCGCAAAATATCACGCAACATGCGCAAAAACGGCAGGCTGACCAGATTGCGGCGCTGTGTGAAGACTTGATCGAGATTGCCGCCGGCCCATTCCAGCATGCGGCCGCCGACGGGCAGCTTGACCGAGAACGTCATTTCGCTGGCGGTGCTCTGTACGCCCAGTTCCTGGAACAGCGCCGTCAACTCGGGATAGGTGTGGTGATTAAAGACTAAAAAACCGGTGTCGAAGCCGTGCGTGATGCCGTCGAAGGTGACATCGACGGTGTGGCTGTGGCCGCCAAAATAGTCGTCGGCCTCATATAAAACCACGTCATGGCCGGCCCGGACCAGCCGGTGCGCGCAAGCGAGGCCGGAAATTCCGGCGCCTACAACAGCTATTTTCATTATTTTTCACCTTTTTCCGGCTTATTTTGTCCTGGACACAATCGATGCAAGACAGAGAATCAAGTCATTACTCAAGGATGTCAAGCCAGTGTCGTGGACAAGCTTCCTTATGGGGACTTATACGCAGCGCGACGCCATTTGGATGCATAACTTTCTCGTGCGAAACGAATGTAGAATGCAGGTCGCATCATGGGAGACTGATCCCGGATGCGCGACCAGCACGCAACCGTGTCGCATTTGCGCCTACCCCAGACCCGTAGACGCCCTAGGCTGATGAAAACTGAACCTTTTTCCTTGTCTGTTGACAGTACGATAAGCAGCACGATTAGCGACGTTGAGCGCGATATCGGCGTGGCCAAGGAAACCCTGCGCGTGTGGGAACGGCGCTACGACTTCCCGCAGCCGCTGCGCGACCCGCACGGCGAACGGATTTATCCGGTCGAACAGGTGCGCAAGCTTCGCTTGGTCAAGCGCCTGCTCGACCTCGGCTTCCGGCCCGGCAAGGTGATCCAGTTCAGCGCCGAACAGCTGCAAAAGATGGCCGAGCACGCCGCCGGCGCCCGCAGCCAGCGCACCTCGCCGCCGGCTTCGCTGCAACCGTATTTACAGATGTGCAAGGCGCACGAGATGGAAGCGCTGCGCCGCAAGCTGTCGCAGGCGCTGCTGGTGATGGGCTTGAAAAGCTTCGTCACCGACCTGGCCGCGCCGCTGACCGAGCTGGTCGGCGAAGCCTGGGCCAGCGGCCAGCTGGCCGTCTTCGAAGAACACTTGTATACAGAGTCGCTGACGATGGTGTTGCGTAGCGCGATATTCTCCGTGCCGCAGGCCAACGCCAACCACGGCGCGCCGCGCGTGCTGCTGACCACCCTGCCCCAGGAGCGCCACGGCCTGGGCCTGCTGATGGCCGAAGCGCTGTGCGTGGTCGACGGCACCCACTGCATTTCGCTGGGCGTGCAAACGCCGCTGCTCGACATCGTCGACGCGGCGCGGGCCCAGCGCATCGACGTCGTCGCCCTGTCGTTCTCGGCGGCCATGAATCCGCGCCACGCGCTCGACGGCCTGGCCGCGCTGCGCTCGCGCCTGCCGCCCTCGGTGCAACTGTGGGCCGGCGGCGACTGCGCGGCGCTGAAACGGCGCACGCCGCCCAGCGTGCAGGTGCTGGAACTGACCGACATCAGCGGCGCCATCGCCGCCTGGCGCGCCCGCGCGGCGCTGGCCGCCGACGCCCAGCCCTGACGCGGCCGGCCCGGTCCGACTTGAGCGCACCCAGCTGACCCCGGCTGAGGCGGCGACGCAGTCGCGCTCTGGTAAAATACCGGCAATTCCCCGTGTCCGGCGCTGTCGGACCTCAGCTTGAAGCGTCCTCAACCACACACCCATGTTCAGTTTCTTCAAGAAAAAACCCGCTCCCGACCTCCCGCCTGCGCCGGCCCCCTCCGGCGCCGCCACCGCGCTTCCGTCCACGCCGACCACGGCCAACCTGAGCGACACCACCGGCATCGATCCGGCGGCGCTGCAAGAACCGGCCCAAAAACTATCGTGGATGACGCGCCTGAAGGCCGGCCTGTCCAAGACCTCGGCCAATCTGTCGGTGCTGTTCGTCGGCGCCAAGATCGACGACGACCTGTATGACGAGCTGGAGGCGGCGCTGCTGATGGCTGACGCCGGCATGGACGCCACCCTGTTCCTGCTCGACGCCCTCAAACTGAAGGTCAAGGAAGACAAGCTGCTCGACGCCGCCGCCGTCAAGGCCGCGCTGAAGGTGTTGATGATAGACCTGCTGACGCCGCTGCAACGCCCGTTCGAGCTGGGCCGTCACGCGCCCATGGTGATGATGATTTCCGGCGTCAACGGCGCCGGCAAGACCACCACCATCGGCAAGCTGGCCAAGCACTTGCAGGCCAACGGCCAGTCGGTGCTGCTGGCCGCCGGCGACACTTTCCGCGCCGCCGCCCGCGAACAGCTGATGGTCTGGGGCCAGCGCAACAACGTCACCGTGATTTCGCAAGCGTCCGGCGACCCGGCCGCCGTCTCCTTCGACGCCGTGCAGTCGGCCAAGGCGCGCGGCATCGACGTGGTCATGGTCGACACCGCCGGCCGCCTGCCGACCCAGCTGCACCTGATGGAAGAACTGAAAAAAGTCCAGCGCGTGATCGGCAAGGGCCTGGAGGGCGCGCCGCACGAAAAGCTGCTGGTGATCGACGGCAATACCGGGCAGAATGCGCTGGCGCAGGTGAAGGCTTTCGACGACGCGCTGGGATTGACCGGCCTCGTGATCACCAAGCTGGACGGCACGGCCAAGGGCGGCGTGCTGGCCGCCATCGCCCGCGCGCGGCCGGTGCCCGTGTATTTCATCGGCATCGGTGAAAAAATTGAGGATTTGCAGCCCTTCGTCGCGGCTGAATTTGTCGAAGCTTTGCTCGGATAAGCGCCCATGATCGAATTCCAGTACGTCAGCAAACAATATTCCCCCGATGCGATGGCGCTGCGCGACATTTCATTGACGGTCAACAAAGGCGAACTGGTATTTCTGGCGGGGCCGTCCGGCGCCGGCAAGTCGACACTGTTAAAGATGATCGCCGCCATCGAGCGCCCCAGCGCCGGCAGCGTCATCGTCAACGGCCAGGATATCGGCAAGCTCAAGCCGGCCGGCGTGCCCTTTTTGCGGCGCAACCTGGGCCTGATCTTCCAGCAGCAGCGCTTGCTGACCGACCGCTCCGTGCTGTCGAACGTAATGATGCCGCTGCTGGTGACGGGCGCGCCGCGCGCCGCCGCCGAGCAGCGCGCGCGCGCCGCGCTCGACAAGGTCGGCCTGCTCGAACGCGCGCTGGCGCTGCCGCAGGCGCTGTCGGGCGGCGAGCAGCAGCGCGTGTCGATCGCGCGCGCCATCGTCAACCGGCCGCAAATCATCCTGGCCGACGAACCGACCGCCAATCTGGACCGCGCCAGCGCCAACAAGGTGCTCGACGCGCTCAAGGCCTTCCACGCGGTCGGCGTGACATGCTTGATTTCCACCCACGACGAACAGATGCTGGACGGCGCCGCCCGCGTCATTTACCTGAAACACGGCCAGCTCGACGCGGGAGCGGGCGCATGACCAGCTGGCTCCGACAACACGGTTTCGCGCTGGCGGCGGCGCTGGTGCACCTGCGCAAGGCGCCGGGCAGTTTCCTGTTCAATATCCTGGTGGTGGCGATCGCGCTGGCGCTGCCGTTCACCGGCGTCACCCTGCTCGACAATGTGCGTCCCGTGTCGGAGCAATTGTCGGTCGATCCGGAAATCAGCCTGTTCATGCAGCAAGACGCGAGCCGCGAGCAAAGCCAGGCGCTGGCCGCCACGCTGCGCGGGCTGGTCAAGGACCGCCAGGCCAAGATCATCTTCAACACCCGCGAACAGGCGCTCGACGCCTTGAAAACCAAGAGCGGCCTGTCCGACGTGCTCGGCACGCTGGGCGAGAACCCGCTGCCGGACAGCTATGTCGTCAAGCTCGACGCCTTCAGCCAGGGCGGCGCCGACAGCAGCGCCTACATCGACGCGCTGGCCGAGGAAATGCGCGCCCTGCCCGGCGTGGCCGCGGTGCAAGTCGATTCGGCCTGGGTCAAGCGCCTGGCCGCGCTGCTGGGCGTGCTGCGCCTGGCGCTGCTGTTGCTGGCCGGCACCCTGGGAACGGTCGTCATCGCCGTCGTCTTCAACACGATACGCTTGCAAGTGATGACGCAGCGCGATGAAATCACCGTCTCCAAGCTGATCGGCGCCACCGACACCTTTATCCACCGGCCGTTTTATTACACGGGCGCCCTGCTGGGCCTGTGCGCCGGTGGCGTCGCGCTGGGCGCCGTGACGCTGGCGCTGCGCCCGCTGAACGCGGCGATCGCCGATTTCGCCCGGCTGTACGCATCCGAATTCCAGCTGGCGCCGCTGGCGCCGCTGCCGATGGCCGGTCTGCTGGCCCTGTCGGCCGCGCTGGGACTGGTCGGCGCCGTGCTGTCGGTGCAGCGCCATCTGGCCCGCTTGAACTGATCGTTGTTTTTTTAATACGCAGCCCGCGCTGCGTGTCCACATCAGCGTGCGCGCGCGCACGGAAATTCAAGCTGCTGTAGTCTATGCTTAAGTCCATGCTAAGCTGAGACGAGCAAGCTACCGCTTGTTTGACGCGGCGCAAGCGAACCGTAAATCGTCCCGTCGTACCGCCTCCAGGCAAATACCATTGATTACAATACGCTCATAGTATTTTCACTATCGCAGCGATTGGGGGAGCCGATTGGCACTCTTCACCGGAGAGTGCTAATATACAAGCACCGCAAAAGGAAATATTCTTCAAAGCAACATTCATCGACTGAATGACGCCCTCCAGAACCATCCTTGCACCGATTTTGCAGTCGCACGCGTCACAAGTAATAAGCACTGTCCACCAACTTTCTGCGTGGCACATTGAGCACCAGCATACTGAGCGAGGAAGAAAAAAATGACTATGATGTCCGCACCGTCCGCCTTGGCCCCGGCCAGCACTCGTGCCTTGGGACTCGGCTTCACCGGCAACCTGGGCAACCTGGACGCCTATATTTCCGCCGTCAATCGCCTGCCCATGCTGACGCACGATGAAGAACAGTCGCTGGCGCGCCGTCTGCGCGACAGCAACGACCTGGCCGCCGCGCAGGAACTGGTGTTGTCGCACCTGCGACTGGTGGTATCGATCGCGCGTGGCTATCTGGGCTACGGCCTGCCGCACGCCGACCTGATCCAGGAAGGCAATATCGGCCTGATGAAAGCCGTCAAGCGCTTCGATCCGGACCAGGGCGTGCGCCTGGTGTCCTACGCCATGCACTGGATCAAGGCCGAGATGCATGAATACATCCTGAAAAACTGGCGCCTGGTCAAAGTGGCAACGACGAAGGCGCAGCGCAAGCTGTTCTTCAACCTGCGCAGCCACAAGACCGGCCTGGATGCGATGACGCCGCCGCAGATCGACGCGCTGGCCAAGCTGCTCGACGTCAAGCGCGAAGAAGTGATCGAAATGGAAACCCGGCTCAGCGGCCGCGACATCGCCCTCGAATCGTCGTCGGACGACGAGGACGACAAGTTCTCGCCGATCGCCTACCTGTCGTCGGAGCAGAGCGAGCCGACCCGCGTGCTGGAAGCGGAACAGGTGACGCGTTTGCAATCGGAAGGGCTGGAAACGGCGCTCGGCAAGCTCGACCCGCGTTCGCGCCGCATCGTCGAAGCGCGCTGGCTGGCCAACGACGACGGCTCCGGCGCCACGCTGCACACGTTGGCCGACGAGTTCGGCGTGTCGGCCGAGCGCATCCGCCAGATCGAATCGGCGGCCCTGAAGAAAATGAAGGGCGCGCTGGCGGCCTACGTATAAGCGTAGCTGGGCAGTCCCATAAAAAAATGCCGCGCGGTGCGAACCGCGCGGCATTTCTATTTGTGGCCAGCGGTATCTGACCCGATTTTCCGCAGCCGACTATCAGCCCGCCAAACCCTTGGCCAGCAATTCGGCGACGACCACGTTCATTTCCTCGCCCTTGTCCTTGGCCAGCGCGTGCAACTGCGCCACCAGGGCTTCGTTGAGCTTGACCGCGAACGGCACCAGACCCAGGGCCTGATCGCGCTTGCGCTGCTCGCGCTTGTCAACCACCTCGGCCACTTTGCCGAAACCGGGCGCGCCTGGAGCGGCCATCTGGCCCATCAGTTTTTTGGCGTCACTTTTCGCCATGCCGGTTTTTTTCATAATGTTCATCCTGATTGATTCAAAGCAGACATTCTACGCACCTTTGCCCATGTCATCGCCTTTGTTTCACGTCTGCGTGAACAGCGGCACGCGCGCGTTCAGCGACGGCCGGTAAGTCCACGTCAATCCCTGCTGCCAGACCGGCGCCAGCATCATCAACTCCTCCAGCGCGGCGGCGGCGATGGTGCAGGCCAGCGTGTGGCCGGGACAGGCGTGCGGCCCGTAGCCGAAGCCGAACACGCGGCCCGCCGCGCGCGGATCGCGGTTGGCCGCCGCCAGCACCACCAGTATCGCCTGCCCTTCCCGCACGTGCGCGGTGCCGAAGCGCGCCGGCTGCGCCGCGTAACGGCGCGTGTTGTGCACGGCCGGATCGTAGCGGCTGACCGCCTGCACCAGCAGCGCCGCGTCGGGCGCCCGCGCGCGTTCCTCCTCCGGCTGGCGCAGCAGCGCGATCATGCCATTGCCGATCATCCCTGCCGTCGCCTCGTAAGTCTGCGACAGCAAACCGATCAGGTTGGCCAGCAGCGCGTCGGCGTTGTCCCAGCCGGCCAGCTGCGCCTCGGCCCGCACCAGCGCCAGCACGCTGGTGGGACGGCGCTGCACCGGCGCGTCGCGCATCAAAACCTTGAAGGTATCGAGCAGCGCGGCAGCGGCGATATGGGCCCGTTCAATTTGCGCGCTCTGACTGAGCGGCGAAAAAGAGGCGACGAAATCGGCCGTCCACGCCGCCAGCGCCGGCAACTGCTGGTCGGCGAAGCCGATCAGGCTCGCCATCGTCGCGCCACAGGCGGCTGGCGATGGCGAGCGCCCGCTCGCGCGCCGCGCCGAGGTGGACGCCGGCCAGCGCGCCTTGCAGCACCTGCCTGGCCTGCGTGTGGCGCGGCCCCTCGTTCATGCGCACCAGCTGCGCGAAGATTTGCCCGGCCGGCGCGCCGGCCAACGCCGCCGGCACCGGCTCGGCCAGCGGCCGCACGCGGCACGACGCATGCGTCAGCACCGCCACCACCGACGGCGCGCTGGCGGCGATCCACAAGCCCAGTTGAGGGTCGAACACCAGCCCGTCCTGGCGGGCCAGTTCCTCGTAATAGGGATAGGGATCGTCGTGCGTGACGGCGGCGAGAGCGTCGGTCGGATTCATCGTCATGTCCATTGCGGCTCGGGATGGGCCGCACCATGTTCAAGCGTACCACGCTGGCGCGGCCGGAAGCCGGCATCGCTAAGGCCCGATTAAGATTTCGACCACATGATGGCGCGGCACCATCGCTGGCACCATCACTTCAACCGGGAGATAAAAATGCACCACTGGGTACGCGCCAATAAAGGCTTTCTGCTGTTCCTGATGCTGTTCGGGATTTTCCGCACCGCCATCGCCGACTGGAATCCCATTCCGTCCGGCTCCATGCGCCCCAACCTGCTCGAAGGCGACGTCGTCTTCGTCAACCGCCTCGCTTACAACGTCAAGCTGCCGCTGACCGACATCGTGCTGGCCCGCACCGGCGATCCACGGCGCGGCGACATCGTCACCTTCTATTCGCCGCAGGACGGCACGCGCCTCATCAAGCGCCTGATCGCGCTGCCCGGCGACCGCGTCGAAATGCGCAACGAGGAGCTCACCATCAACGGCCAGCCCTCGCGCTACACGGCGCTCGGCAACGGCGTCGAAACGATAGAACACGTCGGCAATCTGACGTCGCTACAGGTGCGCGAGCAAACCCGGGACACCAGCGCGCACCGCATCCAGATCCTGCCGCAGCTCGACGTGCCGCGCGACTATGGCCCGGTCACGGTGCCGGCCGACCGCTACCTGATGTTGGGCGATAACCGCGACAACAGCCGCGACTCGCGCTACATCGGCCTGGTGCCGCGCGAACTGCTGATCGGCCGCGCCGTGCGGGTGCTGGCGTCGGCCGACATCAAGGGCAACTGGATGCCGCGCGCGGAACGCTTCGGCATGAGCCTCTACGAGGCGCAGTGAATTAAAAGTTATGCGCCAGCGTCAGGCGCACGGTACGCGGTTCAACCGGGTGGAAGTGGATGTCGCCGACGCCGCCGGCCGGCTCGCCGGGCAAACGCGATGGATAGTCGTAGTCGATATCGCTGGCCTGGCGGTCGAATAAATTGAAGCCGTCCAGCGTCAGCCGCGTGGCGCGATCGATCTGGTAGCCGATGCGGCCATACGCCAGCACGGTCGACGCCGAGCGCACGCTGTCATCCTCGATCAGCGCGCGCGGGCCGAAATAGCGCAACTCGACACCGCCGTACCAGCGGCCGACATCCTTGACGGTGACGCCGAACGACGCCGTCTTTTGCAGCGCCTCCGGGATGTAATTGCCGATCGGGTCGGCCTGCGTATAACGCGAATGCGAGGTCGCCAGATCGAGATCGAACAACAGCCAGGGCCGCGCGATATAGTGGTTGCTCCATTCGACGCCGATGCGCCGGCTCGGGCGGCTCGGCTGCGTATCGCCGCTGTCGCCGCCGAACACCAGCTCGGAATCGATGTCGAGCCGCCACAGCGACAAGGAACTTTGCAGCCCCGGTATCAACTCGCTGCGCAAGCCCAGTTCCGCGCCGCGGCTGCCGACCAGCGGCGTGACCGGCGCCGATGGGCTGCCGTCGGGCAGGCGCGTTTGCGTGGTGCCGCGCGCGTCGTTGCTGTGGAAGCCGGCGCCGTAGTTGATGAAGTATTCGGTGCGCTCCCACGGCCCGAATATCAGCGACAGCTTGGGCGCGAGCTTGTGGTCGCGCGCCGTGCCGGAGTCGCCGGCGACGCTGCTGTCCACGTTGAAGCGATAGGCGTCGTAACGCAGGCCGGCGATGCTGCGCAGGGTCGGCGTCCAGTAGCTGGTGTTCTCGGCGTAGAAAGCGGCGCTGCCCTCTTTCACCTTGTCTTCACGGACGGTGCCGGTGCGCACGCGCGCCACCGTGTCGTACAAACCGAGCGGCGACACATCGTCGTAGCGCGTCTGCACGCCGACCTTGTTGCGCATATCGAGCCCGAACAGTTTTCCCACCCAGGTCTGGCTGCCGTTGATGCCGCCCATGGTGCGCCGTTCGCTCTGGTGGAACTGGTCGCCGTTGACCGGATCGTCGAGGAAGTAGGTGAAGTCGCTGAACAGGTCCAGGCTGGAATGGACGACGTAGGCGTCGAATTCGAACACGCTGTCCTGGCTGCGCCGGTGCATCGCGTAGGCCAGGCTGTAGCGCGAGGCCTGGCCGCCGTCGCTGGCATCGATGGCGCCGTAGCGGTCGATCAAGCCTTCCTGCACGGCGCGCAGCGGCACCTGGTCGGTCGCGTTCCAGGTGTTGTGATAGGCCATGGCCGTGACGCTGTAGCCGTCGTCCTTGCCGCCGGCGCTGTAGCGCAGCGTGCCGCTGTATTTGCGCACGTGTTCCGGTACATCCCACGGACCGTTGTTGCGGCCCAGTTCCAGGCCGTACAGCAGCGTGCCATCGAGCGCGGCGAAGGAATCGGCCAGCACCGCGCGCTGATAACCGTAGCTGCCCAGCGTGACGCTGGCGACGCCCTTGGCCAGCGCGTCGGCCATGCGGAAGTGGGCCGCGCCGGCCGACGCGAAGTCGCCCTCGTCGGCGAAGTAAGTGCCCTTTTTGTAGTCGATGCGGTCGACCAGTTCCGGGATCACGAAATTCAAATCGGAGTAGCCCTGGCCGTGCGCGTTGCTGCGCATATTGACCGGCATGCCGTCGACATAGGTGGCGAAGTCGGTGCCGTGATCGAGATTGAAACCGCGCAGAAAATACTGGTTGGCCTTGCCGTCGCCGCTGTGCTGCGTGACAATCATGCCGGGCACGAATTCCAGCATCTCGCCGGTGCGCAGGGCCGGACGGTTGGCGATCAGGTCCGCCGTGATCGTGCCCTGACTGGCGGCGTCCGAGGTGCCGACGGCGTTGTCGTAATGGCCGCTGACCGCCACCATCTGCATCGGCGCCTGCACCGGCGCCTCGTCGGCCGCCCGGCACGGCGCGCTCAAGGCGACCAGGGTGCCCAGGCCGGCCACGATGGCCCAGTGGTGTTTCATCGATCGCATCGGGCTTTCCGTGTCGTTGGATTTTATATTCAATTATACGGAAGGCAACGCCGAACGGATTCAATGAAATGTCGAGACGATCGGGCAAGACGATGAGCATCCCGGTAGGGACCGGGCGGGCATGGACGGCCGATAATCAGCCATCAGAACAACCCACAGGAAGCACCATGTCCCGCCTCACCATCCGTACCGTCGACAACGCGCCCGCAGCCAGCCTGGCGCTGATGCAGAAGTCCATCGCCAACAACGGCTTCCTGCCGAATTTGATCGGCGTGCTGGCCAACGCGCCGGCCGCGCTGGAAAGCTATGTCACCGTCGGTGAAATCAACAGCCGCACCAGCCTGACGCTGGCCGAACGCGAAGTGGTGCAGCTGACGGCGGCGCGCATCCACGGCTGCGATTTCTGCCTGGCCGGCCACGCGGCGGTGGCGATGAAAAAAGCCGGACAGCCGGCCGAGGCGGTGCGCGCGCTGCAAGCCGGCGGCGCCACCGGCGACGCCAGACTCGATGCCGTCGCCGCCTTCACGCAGGCGGTCATCGCCAGCCGCGGCGCCGTCGGCGACGACGCTTACGCCGCATTTTTAGCGCACGGTTATCAGGAACAGCAAGCGCTGGAAGTGGTGCTCGGCGTGAGCCTGGCGACGCTCTGCAACTTCGCCAACAGCCTGGCCGGCACGCCCGTCAATCCACAGATGACGCGTTTTTTGCCGGGCGCGTTTTAAGTCGCGCCGCGCGCGCCGCGCTTCACTAAACCAGCAGGGCCGCGCTCATCGACTCGGCTTCGGCGGCCGATTCGAGCAGGATGCGATCGAGTTCCGCGTTGTCGGTGACGAAGCGCAGCAGCGCCGCGCTGCGCGCCGGCGGCTGCGCCACCGCCAGCGGCGACGCCACCGGCGCCAGTTGTTTGGCGATCAGCAGCGTGTCGCGCAGGCCCAATGGCGGCGGCGTCAGCGTGGCGTCGCGCAGCGACACGATGGCCATGCCGACCGATTCCGGGATCGACAGCTTGCGCATCATTTCGCGCGTGATGATTTCCTGCGCCGCGCCCATCCACTCGGCCGGATCGTCCAGCAATCCCGGCATCTCGTCGGCGCGCGACAGCAGATAAAAACCGCCCGCCTCATGCACCACGCCGGCGAACAGCGCGGTGTCCGGGTCGACCGCCGTCAACTTGCGCGCGATGACGTGGGCCAGCGCCGCCACATGGGCGGTGTGCTGCCACAGCTGCGCGGCCTGGGCGCGCAGGCCGGCGTCGCGTATACGGCTGCCGAACTGGCGCACCACCATCGCCGCCGCCATCGTGTACAGATTGCGGTAGCCGACCCGCATCACGGCCGCGCGCACGCTGGTGATGGTGTCGCCGCTGCGGTTGAAGGTCGCGGAGTTCGACAGCGCCACCGTGCGCGCGGCCAGCACCGGCTCGCCCAGCACTTTTCTGA
This sequence comes from Rugamonas sp., assembly GCF_025354735.1. GTDB lineage: Bacteria > Pseudomonadota > Gammaproteobacteria > Burkholderiales > Burkholderiaceae_D > Rugamonas. The sequence continues at coordinate 30,357 of NZ_JANXMI010000237.1, read as the reverse complement.
TGACGTCTTCGATGTGGCAATCGGGATCGGCCAGCGCCAGTTGCAGCCGCAGCGCGGCGTTGACGCTGGTGGGGAAGACAAGTTCGCCACGTTCGGCCTGGGCGACGATCTGCGAAAAGTCTTTGAGTTTTTCCATGGTCAAAATTATACCTGCGCCGGCATCACGCGGCGCGCGGCAGGAGTTCTCGACGCCGCTGTGGCGAAATTCGCGCGGGCCGGCGCCGCTGTCGTTTAAGATGCTTGTGTTATCAATCATCTCCCGCGCCGCCCCACCCATGCATAATGTCCTGCTTGTCCTGCTCGCGCTGTTCCTGGTCGCGTTGAACGGCTTCTTCGTGGCCGCCGAATTCGGCATCGTCACGCTGCGCCGCACCCGTATCCGCGCCATCGCCAAAACGCAGGGGCTGCGCGGACGCACGCTGGCCAAGGTGCACGGCAAGCTCGATGCCTACCTGTCGGCCTGCCAGCTCGGCATCACGCTGGCGTCGCTGGGCCTGGGCTGGATCGGCGAGCCGGCCTTCGCCGGCCTGCTCGAACCGGTGTTCCGCGCCGTCGGCGTCCATTCGGAGCAGATCATCCACGGCATCGCCTTCGTGATCGCGTTCAGCGTGATCTCGTTTTTGCACATCGTCGTCGGCGAACTGGCGCCGAAATCGCTGGCGATCCGCCGGCCCGAGTCGATAGGCTTGTGGAGCGCGCTGCCGCTGTACGGTTTTTACTGGTCCATGTATCCGGCCATCTGGCTGCTCAACGCCAGCGCCAACATGGTGCTGCGCGTGACCGGCCTGGCCGGCAAGGGCGGCAAGTCCGGCCACGACTCGCACTACTCGGTCGATGAATTGAAGCTGATCCTGCGCACCAGCCAGCCCGGCGAAAAATTCAACAAGGACGAGCGCAACATCCTGGCCCACTCGCTGGACTTCAGCGCGCTGTCGGTGTCGGACCTGATGCGGCCGATCAACGAGGTGATCGCGCTGCACGCCAGCCGCTCGCTGGCCGTCAACCTGGAGACGGTGACGCGCAACCGCTTCAGCCGCTATCCGTATTTCGACCAGGACGGCGTGACGGTGCTGGGCATGGTGCACCTGAAGGATTTGTTCTTCGCCCAGCAATCGGGCAAGGCGCTGACGTCCTTGACGCCGTATCTGCGACCGGTGGAGACGATTTCGGCGCGCACGCCGGCACTGGAGCTGTTCCGCCGCCTGCGCGACGGCGCGCCCCACTTCGCGCTGATCGGCGAGAAGGGCAAGCGGCCATTGGGCTTCATCACGCTCGACAATCTGCTCGGCGCCATGGTCGGCGAAATCCACGATGAATTCCGCCTCAACGAAAACGATTGGCTCAAGCAGGCCGACGGCACCCTGATCGGCAAGGCCAGCCTGCCCATCTTCTCGCTCGAGCGCACGCTGGGCATCGACATCGAGAACGAGGAACTGGGCTTGCAGGGCATCGAATCGGTCGGCGGCCTGATGATGCTGAAGCTGGGCGACGTACCGAAACAGGGCCAGCGCGTAAGCTTCAACTGCTTCGACCTGGTGGCGAAGAAAATGAACGGCCCGCGCATCCTGCTGGTGAAAGTGATCCCCAAGCCGCCGGCCGAAGCGGAGCCGGACGAACTCGATTGAGCTGCTTAGATCAAGGCCGCAACAGCAACTTCAAGTCATGCACGATGGGCGCCGGTCCCAGGCCGTGGCGCACGAACAGGCGCAGCTGGCCGCGCTGGTCGAACACATAGCTGCCGGCCGTGTGGTCCATCGTGTAGTTGGTCGGCGTGCTGCCGGGCACTTTGGCGTAGAACACCTTGAAGTCCTTGGCCACCTTGGCCGTCTGCGCGGCCGTGCCGTACATGCCGAGGAAGCGCGGGTCGAAGGCCGGCACGTATTGCGCCAGCAGCTGCTGGGTGTCGCGCTCCGGGTCGATGGTCACGAACAGCACCTGCACCTTGTCGGCCAGGGGGCCGAGCTGCTTCATCACGGCCGACAGCTCCGCCATCGTGGTCGGGCAGACGTCGGGGCACTGCGTATAACCGAAGAACATCAGCACCGCCTTGCCTTTGAAGTCGGCCAGCGTGCGCGGTTTGCCGGTGTGGTCGGTCAGCGCGAAGTCCTTGCCGAAATCGAGGCCCGTCAAATCCGAATTCTTGAAATCGAGCTTGGGCGCGGCCGGCTGGCCGCAGGCGGCCAGCAGCATCAGCATGGCCGCCAGGGCGAGGATTTTTTTCATGGGTGTGAAGCTTAAAGTTTAATGTAATGGTCGACCAGCAGCGCCACGAACAGCAGCGACAGGTAGATGATCGAGTAGGTGAACGCCTTGCGGGCGATCAGGTCCGTGTAGTGCTTGTAGATTTTCCAGGAATGGCGCAGGAACACGGCGTTGAGCAGCACGGCGGAGACCAGGTAAATCAGGCCGCTCATGTGCACCGCGAACGGCAGCATGGTGGTCGCGGCCAGCGCGATCGAATACAGCCAGATGTGCAGCTGCGTGACCTTCATGCCGTGCGTGACCGGCAGCATCGGCAGGCCCGATTTGGCGTAGTCGTCGCGCCGGTACATGGCCAGCGCCCAGAAGTGCGGCGGGGTCCAGATGAAGATGATGAGCACCAGCAGCCACGCTTGCATCGGCACGTCGCCGGTGACGGCGCACCAGCCCAGCGCCGGCGGCATCGCGCCCGACAGGCCGCCGATGACGATGTTCTGCGGCGTCGACGGTTTCAATATCATGGTGTAGATGATGGCGTAGCCGACGAAGGTGACGAAGGTCAGCCACATCGTCAGCGGATTGACCTGCGTGTACAGCACCCACATGCCGGCGCCGCCGATGACGGCGGCGAATACCGCGGTCTGCGTGACGGTGATGTCGCCCATCGCCATCGGCCGCCGCGCGGTGCGCGCCATGCGGGCGTCGATCTCGCGCTCGGCCAGGCAGTTGACGGCGAACGCCGCGCCGGTCAGCAGCCAGATGCCGACGGTGGCCGACAGCACCAGGCGCCAGCCCGGCAGGCCGTCGTCCTTCGCGAGGAACATGCCGATGATGGCGCAGAACACGGCCAGCTGGGTGACGCGCGGTTTGGTCAAAGCCCAGTATTGGGCGATGCGGTGGCTGGATTTGGGGGCGGCGATAGTGGAGGCGGAGGTAGTCATCAGTGGTGTCTGGCAGGCGCGGCGTGCGGAAATACGGCGCTGGCGGCTGCCTTCTGCGCGATCTCGAATTGGTACTTGGCCCGGTAGTTTAACATGGTCAGCAAAAGTACCAGCGCCGCCGCCCCGGCGTTATGCAGCACGGCCAGCGCCAGCGGGTGGTTCAGGTAGATGGTCGCGATGCCGGTGCCGAACTGGATCGCCAGCACGATGGCGATGGCGCGTGATGTTTTATGCAAGGCCGCATGCTCCCAGCCGCGCCACGCCGTGTAGCCTGTCACCAGAGCGACGATGAAGGCGAAATTGCGGTGCACCCAGTGGATCGCCGTCAGCGCCGGGAAGGGCAGATACGAGCCGTCGGCGTTGCGGCCCAGCGCGCGCCACAGCGTGAAGCCCTGCTCGAAGTCCATCGCCGGTATCAGCTTGCCGCCGCACAGCGGGAAGTCGTTGCACGCCAGCGCCGCGTAGTTGGTGCTGACCCAGCCGCCCAGCGCCAGCTGCGCCAGCAGCAGCGCGCCGGAAACCAGGGCCAAAATGCGGATGTTGCGCATCGCCGGCGGCGAGCCGCTCGAAACGCGGGCCGGCGCGTGCAGCGTGTCCTGGCGGCTGGCGAACCACGTGGTCAGCGCCAGCAATCCCATGGCCAGCAGCAGGTGGCAGGTGACGATGGCCGGTTGCAGTTTCTGCGTCACCGTCAGCGCGCCGAACACGCCCTGCAAACAATAAAAGCCCAGCACCGCCGTCGGCAGCGCGGGCGCGTAGTCGAGACGGCGCTCCTTGCGCTCCTTGCTTTCCTTGCGATCCCTGCGCCACATGCGCCACGACTGCGCCACCAGCGCGATAATCAACACGCCGATGGCCATCGCCAGGTAGCGGTGTATCATTTCTATCCACGCCTTCGACAGCGTCACGGGGCCGCTCGGCATCAGCGCCTGCGCGTGCTCGATGGCGGCGTGCGCGAGCAAGGGATTGGCGCTGCCGTAGCAGCCCGGCCAGTCCGGGCAACCGAGGCCGGAATCGGTCAGGCGCGTGTAGCCGCCGAACACGATCAGGTCGAAAATCAGGAACACGCAAGTCCAGGCCAACTTGCGATACTTGTTGGCGTCGGACGACATCCACACCATCGCCGCCGGCAGCGTGGCGACCATCAGCGCGGTCAGCGCCATTTTGACGAGAGTGACGGCGTCCATATCGATCAGCCTATCGCAGAAGCCTTGAGCAGCTTGCCCAGGTCTTTGTTGACCTTCTTGACCGCCTCCACGTCGGAGGAGACGGCGCCTTTGGGGTAACGCATCATCAGATGGCCCAGCGGGTCGATCAGGTAGACGTGGTCGGAGGCCTTATCCGCGCCGCCGTCCACCGGCAGCCATTTGGCGACGACGTCGGCCGGCGCGCGCAGCATGCGGGTGCCGTCGTTCACGCGCACCATCATGGTGTCGAGCGGCTGCTCGTCGGTGATGAGCCACACGCGCTCGATGCGCTCCATCTCCTTGCCCTGCATGGTGCGCAGCTGGCGCATCGCGAACAACTGGTCCTGGCACGCCTGCGGGCAGTCGGACAGGCCCACCTTCAACATGATCCACTTGCCGTGGTAGGCGTCCAGTCCCTGCGGCTGGCCGTCGAGCGTGCGGCTGGCCATGGCGGGGATGGGGAAGGAACTCGGATTGAGCAACTCGCCGAAATTGGTGCGGCCGGTCGGCTTGATCCAGTAGTAGGTCACGTATGAAAAAATCAGCGGCGAGGCGCACACCGCCAGTATCGCGACCAGTTTCAAACGGCTGCGTGTGAGCGTCTTTTTTGCGTCAGGCTTCGCTTGCATGTTGGCTTCCACGTCGGTATCCATTAAAGACAAAAAATAAAACAGCCATCAGCGCCAGCGAATACCACTGGAACGCATAGCCGCGATGTTTATCCACGCCCAGCGCCGGCGCCGGCCAGTCGCGCACCAGGCCGGTGTCGCCGTCGGCCGGGGCGGCGGGCCCGGTCTGCTCCAGCACCAGCGGCTGCATCGGCAAGCCGCTGGCGGCCGCCACCTGCGCCACCTCGGCGTTTTGCACGATGGCGTGGGGCCGCAGCGGCGGCGCGCTCCCCAGTTGCATCACATGGCCGGCGTTCAGCCGCGCGATGCCTTCGACGGTGACCGTGCCTTGCGGCGTGCCGTAGGCGGGCAGGCGGTCGCGCGCGGCCGGATCGCGCGGCAGCCAGCCGCGTTCGACCAGCACGTGCAGCGCCGATCCCGCAATTTTAAACGGCATCAGCACATAAAAACCGGCCTGGCCCTTATATGGGCGGTTATCGAGATACACCGGCCAGCCGGGCACGAAGCTGCCGGTGACGGCCACGCGCCGCCATTCGATGGCGGCGGCGGCATCGGCGGCCAGGGGCGATGCGGTCAGCTGGAGCGGCGCGGCCGCGTTGCCGGCGGCGAGTTTGTGTTCGAGCGCGATCTTTTGCGCGGCGCGGCGCTCCTGCCAGTTGCCGAGCGCGATGCCGAGCGCCACCACCAGCACGGTGGCGAGGAAGGGAATCGACTTAAAACGGAAGGCGATACGCATTACAATGGAGCCTTAATCAATTTGCCACATGGTCGAATATGAAAATCGTCGTCGCCGTCGCGTTTATCCTGATCCTCGGCAGCCTGGCATCGGCGCTGTTCTTCCTGATGCGCGACAAGGGCAAGAGCAACCGCACCGTGCAGGCGCTGGCGATGCGGGTGGGCTTTTCGATCGCGCTGTTCCTGCTGATTTTACTGGCCTATAAACTCGGCTACATCAAACCGACCGGCATCCCCATGCGCTGACCTGATCCGTACAAAAAAAGCCGCACCGGGATGTCCCGCCTGCGGCTTTTTTACTGCGCCTGCGCGGCTCTATGCCGCGCACATTATATCCCCTGGCGCCACGCTTTATAGCCAGTACACGACGACGTACAGGCCGAGCCAGACCACGTCGACAAAGTGCCAGTACCAGGCCGCGCCCTCGAAGGCAAAGTGGTGCTCGGGCGTGAAGTGTCCCTTCAATACCCGGTACAGCACCACCGACAGCATGATCGCGCCCATCGTCACGTGGAAGCCGTGGAAGCCGGTCAGCATGAAGAAGGTCGAACCGTAGATGCCGGACGTCAGCTTCAGGTTCAGATGGCTGTAGGCCTCGATGTATTCAGACGCCTGGAAGCCCATGAAGGTCGCGCCCAGCAGGATGGTGGCGAACAGCCAGATCGCCGTTTGGGCGCGGTGGCCGGCGCGCAGCGCGTGGTGGGCGATGGTCAGCGTGACGCCGGAGGTCAGCAGCAGCGCCGTGTTGATGGTCGGGATGGGGAACGGCGTCATGGTCTTGAATTCCTCGACCGTGCCGGCCGGGCCGACATTGCCCCAGTGGGCCGCGAAGTCGGGCCACAGCACCTTGTGATCGAGGTCGCCCAGCCACGGCATCGTGATCGTGCGCGCGTAGAACAGCGCGCCGAAGAAGGCGCCGAAGAACATCACTTCGGAGAAGATGAACCAGCTCATCGACCAGCGGAAGGAGTGGTCGACGCGCTGGCTGTACAAGCCCTTTTCGGATTCGCCGATGGCGTCGCCGAACCAGAAGTACAGCACCGTGATGATGCCGACGATGCCGGCGATGTTCAAATACGGTCCCCACTGGGCGTCGTTGACCCACGCCGAGGCGCCGACCATCGTCAGCAGCAGGGACAGGCCGGCCAGCAGCGGCCAGCGCGACGGGCCGGGCACGAAATAATACGGCGCCGTGGTGTGTGGTGCACTCATCTTCATCTCCCTTAATAACTGTATCCAGTTTAGCGACTATGCTTCGCCAGTGTTTTATTTTGATACCACGAACCTGACCACCGTCATCAGCAGCGCGATGAAGATCGCGACGCAGATCACGGCGGCGATGACGATGTGGACCGGGTTCAGTTGCGCCGAGTCGCTGTCGAAATCACTTTTGCGGCGCAGGCCGAAGAACGACCAGAACACCGCCTTCATCGAATACATGAACGACGCTTTTCGCGGCGTTTTTTTATCTTCATCCATCGCGCTCACCTCGCCGCCTTGATGCCTTCGTTGGACGCCGCCTTGTCGAGCCCCGGCACCTCGAAGAAGGAGTACGACAGCGTGATCGTCTGCACCTCCTTCGGCAGGCCGGCGTCGACGAAGAACACCACCGGCATCTGGCGCGCCTCGTGCGGCTTCAGGGTCTGCTGCTTGAAGCAGAAGCACTCGACCTTCTTGAAGAACGGCGTCGCGCTTTGCGGCGCGTAGCTCGGTATGGCCTGCGCGTCGACGGTGCGGTTCTGCGTGTTGACCACTTCGAACATCGCCGTCGACAGCTCGCCCGGATGCACCTTCATGCTGGCGATCACGGGACGGAAGCGCCACGGACCCTGCGCGTTGCCGTCGAATTCCACGGTGACGGTGCGGGTCTTGTCGACCTGCGTGTTCTTGTCCATCACGACGCTGCCGTCTTTTTGCGTCAGCACGTTCACGCCCAGCGCTTCGCAGATCTGCTTGTAGACCGGCACCAGCGCGTAGCCGAAGCCGAACATCATCACCGCGATCACGACCAGCTTGAGCAACAGTGGCCGGTTGAATCGGTCCAGCAGTTTTTGATCGGCCATGTCAGCTGAACCAGATGCGCTTGACGTACACGGACAGGAAGAAAAACAGCGCGACGCCGCCCAGCATCAAGCCGGTCTTCAGATTGTTCGGTTTCTTCGGCTGGGACATGATTACTTCACGGTCGGCGGAGTTTCGAAGGTATGGAACGGCGCCGGGCTGGGCACGGTCCACTCCAGGCCTTCGGCGCCATCCCATGGCTTGTCCGGCGCCTTGGCGCCGCCACGGATGGTCGGGAACACGACGAACAGCAGGAAGTACACTTGCGTCAGGCCGAAGCCGAAGGCGCCCACCGTGGCCAGCATGTTGAAGTCGGTGAACTGCGCCGAGTAGTCGGCGTAGCGCCGCGGCATGCCGGCCAGGCCCAGGAAGTGCATCGGGAAGAAGGTGACGTTGAACCACACCAGCGAGTTCCAGAAGTGGATCTTGCCGCGCGTTTCGCTGTACATATGGCCGGTCCATTTCGGCGACCAGTAATAGAAGCCGGCGAACAGCGCGAACAGCGAGCCGGCCACCAGCACGTAGTGGAAGTGGGCCACCACGTAATAGGTGTCCTGCAACTGGATGTCGATCGGGGTCACGGCCAGTATCAGGCCGGTGAAGCCGCCCATGGTGAACACGAAGATGAAGCCGACCGCGAACAGCATCGGCGTCTCGAAGGTCATGGAACCCTTCCACATGGTGGCGATCCAGTTGAACACCTTCACGCCGGTCGGCACCGCGATCAGCATGGTGGCGTACATGAAGAACAGCTGCGAGGTCACCGGCATGCCGGTGGTGAACATGTGGTGGGCCCAGACGATGAAGGACAGGATCGCGATCGACGCGGTGGCGTACACCATCGAGGCGTAGCCGAACAGCGGCTTGCGGGCGAAGGCCGGCAGGATCTGCGAGACGATGCCGAAGGCCGGCAAGATCATGATGTAGACCTCGGGATGGCCGAAGAACCAGAAGATGTGCTGGTACATGACCGGGTCGCCGCCGCCGGCCGCGTTGAAGAACGAGGTGCCGAAATGACGGTCGGTCAGGGTCATGGTGATGGCGCCTGCCAGCACCGGCATCACGGCGATCAGCAGGTAGGCGGTGATGAGCCAGGTCCAGCAGAACATCGGCATTTTCATCAGCGTCATGCCGGGCGCGCGCATGTTGAGGATGGTGACGATGATGTTGATCGAGCCCATGATCGACGAGGCGCCCATCAAATGCAGCGCGAAGATCGCCATGTCCATGCCCGGTCCCATCTGGGTCGACAGCGGCGCGTACAGCGTCCAGCCGGCGGCGGTGGCGCCGCCCGGCACGAAGAACGACGACGCCAGCAGCAGCGCGGCCGGCGGCAGCAGCCAGAACGAGAAGTTGTTCATGCGCGCGAAGGCCATGTCGGAGGCGCCCACCTGCAGCGGGATCATCCAGTTGGCGTAGCCGACGAAGGCCGGCATGATGGCGCCGAACACCATCACGATGCCGTGCATGGTGGTGAGCTGGTTGAAGAACTCGGGCTGGAAGAACTGCAGGCCGGGCTTGAACAATTCAGTGCGTATCATCAGCGCCAGCACGCCGCCGGACAGCAGCATCGTGAACGCGAACCACAGGTACAGGGTGCCGATGTCCTTGTGGTTGGTGGCGAACAGCCAGCGCCGCAGGCCGACCGGGTGATCGTGCGCGTGGTCGCCATGACCGGTGTGGGCGTGATCGAGTGTCGTTGTGCTCATCTTGAAGCTCCTGATTACTTGCGTGCAGCCAGAACTTCGGCTGGTTGAACGATGTTTTCGGCGGCCTTGTTCGACCAGTTATTGCGGGTGAAGGTGATCACGGCCGCGATATCCGTATCCGACAGCTGCTTCCACGCCGGCATCTCGCCGGCGAACTTGCCGCTGTGTTTACCGTTCAGTACAGTCTGGATCTGTTCCAGCTTCGGTCCGTTGACGACGGGCGAGCCGTCGAGCGCCGCGAACGAGCCGGGAATGCCCTTGCCGGTCGCCTGGTGGCAGGCCACGCAGTTGGTGTTGTAAACTTTATCGCCGCGCGTTTTCAGTTCGTCGATGGTCCAGACCTTGTTCGGATCGTCGGCCAGCGCCGCCAGTTCCTTGAGCTTGCCGTCCACCCAGACCTTGTATTCGGCGTCGGTGACGACCTTGACGACGATGGGCATGAAGGCGTGCTCCTTGCCGCACAGTTCCGAGCAGTAGCCGCGGTAGGTGCCGGTGGCGTCGGCCTTGAACCAGGTGTCGCGCACGAAGCCGGGGATGGCGTCCTGCTTGACGCCGAAGGCCGGGATCGACCACGAGTGGATCACGTCGTTGGCGGTGGTGATGAGGCGGATCTTCTTATGGACCGGCACCACCACTTCGTTGTCGACTTCCATCAGGTAGTTGTCGCCGCGCTTTTCGCTCGGCTCGACGCCCGGCTCGCCCACCTGCGACCGCGGGGTCGACAGGTTCGACAGGAAGGACACGCCCTGGCCCTGGCCCTGCAGATAGTCGTAGCCCCACTTCCACTGCATGCCGGTGGCCTTGATGGTGATGTCGGCGTTCGACGTGTCCTTCATGCCGACGACGGTGCGGGTGGCCGGCAGCGCCATGCCGATGACGATCAGGAAGGGCACCACCGTCCACGCGATTTCCACCGTGGTCGATTCGTGGAAGGTCGCCGCCTGGTGGCCGAGCGACTTGCGGTGCTTGAGGATGGAATAGAACATGACGCCGAAGACGGCGACGAAGATGATGAGGCAGATCGCCATCATCCAGGTGTGCAGATTGTAGATTTCGGACGCAATTTGCGTCGCCGGTGGTTGCAGATTCAATTCGCGGATCACGGGACCGCCGGTGCCGGCATAGGTGCCGGCCGCTGTCGCGGCGGCGGGAGCGGCGTCGGCCGCCCACGCCGCGATACCGGCGACTGTCAGCGACAGCCCTAGCATCAACGATTGAAGTCGCTTTGCATATTTCATGTTTTCCCCAACCACCAATAAAAAATATTTTTTAAACGGCCGCTGGGTCACAGGATCCGAACCGCCGCCGCTCCTTAAACACCTACAGGCCCCGTTCCGGCGCGGCGCGCGCGGTGCGCGGCGCGGTCCGGCGGGACCCTTGACTTCGCCGCGCCCGCCCCGAACTTGCTCCAGGTGGCGACCGCGGTTGCTTGCGTGGTCTTTCGCGCGCTGCTACTTATAGTGGCGGCAAAATTAGTGGTCGATTATATATAACAAATTCGCCATACATCAAGAAATAATCCACTCCGACAAAGTGGCATCGCCGCAGTGTGTACCTGCGGGCACACGGCGGCGTCCCGCAGGCCGCCATGCTGGGCGATACGCGGGACTATATTATCAAGCCGACATCGAGCCGGTCGAGCCCGCTTAAGCGCCCTTGTTCGGCTTGCGCGGCAAATCGAAACGGATGATGGCCTCGCCCTTGGACGTCACGCGCGGCGCGGGCCGGAAGGCGTGGCCGTAGATGATCTCGAAGCTCAGTCCCAGCTTGCCGTCGGCGCGGCGGTTTTTTTCCAGCGCCGCGGCGACCCTGGCCCAGTCGCGCCGGCCCATCAGGCCCTGGCGCCGCGTCATCAAAGGATTGCCGCCCCAGGCCCGCACGTCGGCCAGCAGCGCCTCGGCGGTGGCGTAGGTGACGGTGATTTTTTCCATGTCCAGCACCGGCGTCGAAAACCCCACTTCCACCAGTTGGTCGCCGAAATCGTGCATGTCGACGAAGGGCAGCGCGTGCGGCGCCAGGTCGACGTCGGCGAAGGCGTCGCGGATTTCCTTGAAGGTGTCCGGGCCGAAGCAGGAAAACATCAGCAGGCTGTCGACCCGCAGCACGCGGCGCCACTCGGCGAACACGCGGTCCGGCTGCGGGTGCCAGTGCAGCGCCAGGTTGGACCAGATCAGGTCCACCGTACCGCTGCCCAGCGGCAGGTCGGCGAAGTCGCCGCACAGCAGGTCGACGCCGGCCTTGGACGGCAGCAGCTTGCTGATGAGTTGATTCAGGCCGGACAGCCTGGCCGCCGGCGCACGCGCGGCGCGCACCATGGCTTCGGCCGCGTCGAGGCCGAGGATGTGGGCGGCCGGATAATCTTTCTGCAACAGTGACAGGTCGGCACCGGAGCCGCAGCCGGCGTCGAGCACGCGCTGCGGCGCGATCTTGATGAGTTCCAGCCGGTCGTGCATGCGCGAAGCGACTTCGCGGCGCAGGAAGTCGGACGGCTGCACCCGTTCGGGACGGGAAAAGCTGGCGCGCACGCGCTCCAGGTCGATGGGCGCGCTCAGTTTGGGCGGATTGGCAGGCACTTGCATGATGGTTCGGTAGCGGTGAGGGGTGAAAATGCGATAATGCGGCAGTGTACATGGTTGGAGTAAATCGCGATGCCGACCGCCAGGACGCCGCCGCCGCGCGGCGGCAAGTCCGCCACGATGCCGGCATCGCTGCGCGCCCTGCTGGGCGCGGGCCGGCGCGCGCTGCTCCATACGCTGCTGCCGGCGTCGTGCGCGCTGTGTGGCGGTGGCAGCGACGAAGCGCTGTGCCCGGCCTGCCATGCCCAGTTTTTCAGCGCCGACGTGGCGCGCTGCCGGCTGTGCGCCAATCCCCTGCCGGCGGCGGGCGACGCGGCGGCGGTGGCGGACGGCGCCGCGACCGGGCCACGCGCGGCCGGCATGGCAGGCGCGCCGGCATCGGAGCACGGCCCGCTGTGCGGCCACTGCCTGGCGCAGCGGCCCGCGTTCGACGCCACGCTGGTGGCCGCCGACTACGCGGTGCCGCTGGACCGGCTGGTGCTGCAACTGAAGTTCGGCGGCCGCATCGCGCTGGCGGCGCTGTTCGCGCGCTGCCTGCGCGACGCGCTGCTGCGGCGGCCCGGCTTCGTGCTGCCGGACCTGCTGTGTCCCGTGCCGCTGGGGCCGCGCCGCCTGTCCGAGCGCGGCTACAATCAGGCGCTGGAAATCGCCCGGCCGCTGGCGCGGTCGCTGGGCGTGACGCTGCATCCACGGCTGGCCCAGCGCGTGCACGACACCACGGCCCAGAGCCGCGTGACGCCCGACCAACGGCGCCAGAACATCGCCCGCGCGTTTGCCGTCAGCGACGGCGCGCTGGTCGAGGGGCGCCACATCGGCATCGTCGACGACGTCATGACCAGCGGCCAGACCCTGAACGAACTGGCCGCCACGTTCAAGCGCTACGGCGCGGCGCGCGTGACCAACCTGGTCTTCGCGCGCACGCCGCCGCATAGTTAACATAAGGAGAATGCTTTGTTCCACGTCGTACTGGTAGAACCTGAAATCCCGCCCAACACCGGCAATGTGATACGCCTGTGCGCCAACACCGGCGCCCAGCTGCACCTGATCGAGCCGCTCGGCTTCCCGCTCGACGACGCCAAGATGAAGCGCGCCGGCCTCGATTACCACGAGTACGCGAAGATGAAGGTGCACAAAAACTGGGACGCGTTCCTGGCCGACGTCGCGCCCGACCACAGCCGCATGTTCGCGCTGACCACGCACGGCTCGGCGCCGTTCGCCGACGCCGGCTTCCGGCCGGGCGACGTGTTCGTGTTCGGCGCCGAGACGCGCGGCCTCGACCCGGCGCTGCGCGCATCGTTCCCGCCGGCGCAGCGCATCCGCCTGCCGATGCGGCCCGACAACCGCAGCCTGAATCTGTCGAACACGGTCGCCGTGGTCGTGTTCGAGGCCTGGCGCCAGAACGGCTACGCCGGCGGCGCCTGACCATCCTGCACCGTGGTCTGACCCCGTTGGCGTTTCAGGCAGCCGGTCCGCGCACCTTGTCGAGCAGCTTGGTGGTCGAGCGGTCGTGCTCGAAGTCGATGGCGATGGCCTGGCCGCCGTAGGCCAGCACGGCCTGGCCCTCGGGGATGGCGTCCATCCGATAGTCGCCGCCCTTGGCGTAGATTTCCGGGCGCGCCTGGCGCACCACTTCCAGCGCCGTGTCTTCATCGAAGTCGACCACCAGGCTGACCGATTCGAGCGCCGCCAGCACCGCCATGCGGTCGGCGCAGGCGTTCAGCGGCCGGTCGTCGCCCTTGCCCAGGCGCTTGACGGAGGCGTCGGTGTTGGCCGCCACCACCAGCGAGGCGCCCAGCGCGCGCGCCTGCGCCAGATAAGTGACATGGCCGCGGTGCAGGATGTCGAACACGCCGTTGGTCAGCACCACCGGCTTGGGCAGCGCGGCCACGCGCGCGGCCAGTTCCGCGCGCGTGCAGATCTTGTTTTCAAATTCAGGCATAGGATATTGGATAAAATTATTCTTCCGGTTCGGCGTCGACCTGCATGCTCAGCGAGTCCGCCGCCGAACGGCCGCCCTCGCCCGGCTCCTTGCGGTCGCCGCGCAGCTTGATCTGCAAACGCAGGCCGTTGGCCGAGTCGGCGTTGCGGATCGCTTCTTCGTAGGCGATGTGGCCCTTGTTGTACAGCTCGTAGAGCGCCTGGTCGAAGGTGCACATGCCCAGTTCGCGCGACTTGTGCATGATTTCCTTGATGGCCTGGAAATTCCCCTTGAAGATCATCTCGGCGATGGTCGGCGTGTTGAGCAGGATTTCTATCGCCGCCTTGCGGCCCTTGCCGTCCTCGGTCCGCACCAGCCGCTGCGACACGATGGCCCGCAGATTGGTCGACAAATCCATCAGCAGCTGGTTGCGCCGCTCTTCCGGGAAGAAGTTGATGATGCGGTCCATGGTCTGGTTGGAGTTGTTCGCGTGCAGCGTGCCCAGGCACAGGTGGCCGGTCTCGGCGAAGGCGATGGCGTGCTCCATGGTTTCGGTGTCGCGGATTTCGCCGATCAGGATCACGTCCGGCGCCTGGCGCAGCGTGTTCTTGAGCGCGTTGTGCCACGACAGCGTGTCGACGCCCACTTCGCGGTGGGTAATCAAACAGCCCTTGTTCTTGTGCACATACTCGACCGGGTCTTCGACGGTGATGATGTGGCCGGCCGAATTGGCGTTGCGGTAATCGATCATGGCCGCCAGCGTGGTCGACTTGCCCGAGCCGGTGCCACCCACCACCAGCACCAGGCCGCGCTTGGTCATGATGACGTCCTTGAGCACCTCCGGCAGTTCGAGCTTTTCGAAATTCGGAATCTCGGAGGCGATGGTGCGTATCACCATGGCCACGTTCTGCTGCTGCACGAAGACGTTGACGCGGAAGCGGCACACGTCCGGCAGCGAGATGGCGAAATTGCATTCGAGTTCGGCCTCGAACTCGCGCCGCTGCTTGTCGTTCATGATGGACAGGGCCAGCGCGCGCGTGATCTCGCCCGACAGCTTTTGCTGGCTGAGCGGCTTCATCGCGCCTTGCGACTTGATACTGGGCGGGAAATCGGCCGAAATGAACAAATCCGAGCCGCCGGTGTGATGCATCACCTTGAGCAGTTTATGGAGATAAGCCTGAGCTTCTTCGGGGCCGAACGTGGAAGACATGCGCACCTTTCGCTGGAGGAAAAAACCGCAGCCGGATAACAACACCTGCAAGACGCTGCAAGCCGACCCGGCCAATGGAACAATTATATCGGCTGCCCCGCGCTACAATGGCTTTTCTTGCGGCGATAGCTTTCCGGTCGCTGCCCTTCTGGCATTGCATCTCAGCATTGGCTGTGTTCAAATACATTTATGACACTGACAGAATTGAAATATATCGTTGCCGTTGCGCGAGCAAAACACTTTGGCCACGCCGCCGAAGCCTGTTATGTCGCCCAGCCAACGCTGTCGGTCGCCATCAAGAAGCTGGAGGATGAACTCGGCGTCGTGCTGTTCGAGCGCGGCGGCGCCGAAATCTCCGTCACCCCGCTGGGCGCCCAGATCGTGGCCCAGGCCGAGCGCGTGCTGGAACAGACGGCCGCCATCAAGGAACTCGCCAAACAGAACAAGGATCCGCTGGCCGGCCCGCTGCGCCTGGGCGTGATCTACACCATCGGCCCCTATCTGCTGCCGCCGCTGGTCAAGGGCATGATAGACAAAGTGCCGCAGATGCCGCTGATCCTGCAGGAAAACTTCACCGTGCGCCTGCTGGAGATGCTGCGGCAGGGCGAGCTCGACGCGGCCATCATGGCGCTGCCGCTGCCCGAGCACGGCATGGCCTTGCAGGCGCTGTACGATGAACCCTTCGTCGTCGCCATGCCGCGCCAGCACGCCTGGACCGAGCGCAAGGCCATCCCCTCGGCCGACCTGAAGTCGGAAACCATGCTCTTGCTCGGCAACGGCCACTGCTTCCGCGACCAGGTGCTGGAAGTGTGTCCCGAGATGGCGCGCTTTTCCTCGCCCGGCAACGGCATGCAGCGCACCTTCGAGGGCTCGTCGCTGGAAACCATACGCCACATGGTCGCCAGCGGCATCGGCCTGACCGTGCTGCCGCGCGCCTCGGTGCCGGACATGGACGCCAAGGACGGCATGCTGGCCTTCCGCCCGTTCGAGGAACCGGTGCCGTCGCGCCGCGTCGTCATCGTCTGGCGCAAGAGCTTCACCCGCAAGGCCGCCATCGACGCCATCTGCGACGTCGTCGCCAACTGCAAGCTGCCCGGCGTGGCGCCGCTCTGCGTCGAAGAAAAATAAGCGCCGCCGCCGCGCCGGCGCGCAGCCATCGCACAGATCGCGCGGATTTGCGATAATCGCGCTTTCCCTGCGATTGCCTCCGCGATGACGACCCACTCCCCGAGCAAGCTGACGCTGTATTTCCGCCTGGTGAGGCTCGACAAGCCCATCGGCGCCGTGCTGCTGCTGTGGCCCACGCTCAACGCGCTGTGGCTGGCCTCGAACGGCGCGCCGGACTGGAGGCTGCTGGCCATCTTCGCGCTCGGCACGCTGCTGATGCGCTCGGCCGGCTGCGCCGTCAACGACTACGCCGACCAGGATATCGACAAGCACGTCAAGCGCACCGCCCAGCGCCCCATCACCAGCGGCCGCGTCAGCGGCAGGGAAGCGCTGGCGATCGCCGCCGTGCTCACGGTGCTGGCCGGCGCGCTGATCCTGCCGCTCAATACGCTGACCAAGGAATTGTCCATCGTCGCCGTGATCCTGGCCGCCAGCTACCCCTACTTCAAGCGCTTCTTCGCGATCCCGCAAGCCTACCTCGGCATCGCCTTCGGCTTCGGCATCCCCATGGCTTACGCCGCCGTGCAGGGCCGGGTGCCGGCGCTGGCCTGGGTGCTGCTGGCGGCGAACATCTTCTGGACGCTGGCCTACGACACCGAATACGCGATGGTCGACCGCGACGACGACCTCAAGATCGGCATCCGCACCTCGGCCATCACCTTCGGCCGCTACGACGTCGCCATCATCATGGCCTGCTACGCGGCGCACCTGTTGCTGCTGCTGCTGTGCGGCCGCCGGCTCGGCCTGGGCGCCTGGTTCTACGCCGGGCTGGCCGTGGCGGGCGCGATGGCGTTGTATCATTACACACTGATACGCGGGCGCGAACGCGAGCCCTGCTTCACCGCCTTCCGCCACAACAACTGGCTGGGCGCCGCCGTGTTCGCGGGCGTGGCGCTCGATTACGCATTCCGTTGAGGCGATTCGATAGCGGCGTGATCGATTGAGACGGCACAAGGCCGTAGCGCGGGCCGCGCCTACACTGGCAAGTCCCGCAGTTCCAACCTGACAGACGAGGCGATTCATGGACCAGATTCAGCAAAACGGCAAGACCGGCGGCATCGACGGCGCAGAAGCGCGCGCACGGCTGATGAATGATTTGAAGACCGGGATCGGCGACGTCGAGCATTGGCTGCGCGACGCCCAGGATGAAGGCGGCGATGGCATCGGCGACGCCAGGGCGCAGTTCGAGGACACGCTGCGCACCGCCAAAACCGATTTGCTGAAGCTGGAAGACAGCGTGCTGGCGCGGACAAAAATCGCGGCGCGGCAGGCCAACGTCTACGTCCAGGACCACCCGTGGCAGGCGGTGGGACTGGGCGCGGCGGTGGGCGTCATCGTCGGCCTGCTGGTCGCGCGCAAATAGGCGCACGAGCAGGCGAGCCATATGGAATAAGGCCCGCCGCGATATCGATGGATGCGATGCGTTTTATTTGAATCAGCTGAAGGCGCTACACCAGCCGCCGGCGCGCACCGACTTGCCGGCGAAGATGGGGCAGCCGCCGGTGTCGTTCGGACCGTCGGCGTAGATCTGGCATTTGGCGCACTTCTGGTCCGGCTTGTGCTCGGGGAAGCGCTGATTGTCGACGCGCGCGGTGTCGTCCTTGTAGCCGAATTCGACGGCTTGCGGATCGTCTTCCTTCAGCGGCGTCAATGCCTCGGCGCGCGCGTAAGCGCCCATGGTCATGGCGGCCGCGCCGGCCACCGTCGTCAATATAAAAGTCCTGCGCTGCATCGCCATCTCCCGTTAGTCCACACTGCCGAATTCATCGCCCAGCGTCTGGCCGCGCCGCGCCGCCGCCTTCACGGCGTCGACGATCGCTTCCTTCACGCCCGCCTGCGCCATGCTGGCCAGCGCCGCGTGGGTGGTGCCGCCCTTGGACGTGACGCGCTCGCGCAGCACGCCGACCGGCTCCGTCGCCTCCACCGCCAGTTGCGCGGCGCCGGCGAAGGTGGCCAGCGCCAGCTGCCTGCCCTGCTCCGCGCTCAGGCCCAGCTCCGTCGCGGCCTGCTGCATGGCCTCGATAAAATAAAATACATAGGCCGGACCGCTGCCCGACACCGCCGTCACCGCATCGATCTTCGCTTCGTCGTCCAGCCACACGGTGGCGCCGACGGCGCGCATGATGGCGTCGGCCGCCTCGCGCTGCGCCGCGCTCACGCCGTCGGCCGCCACCATCCCGGTGATACCCTGGCCGATCAGCGCCGGCGTGTTCGGCATGCAGCGCACGATGGCCCGGTAGCCGCCGAGCCAGCGCGACAGATCGACAGCGCGGATACCGGCCGCGATCGACACGATCAGGGGCGCCGCCGTACTCCCTGACGGCGGCAGCAGCGGCAGCAACTGCGCCGCCACTTCGCGCATCGCTTGCGGCTTCACGGCCAGCACGATCGCGCCGCAGGCCGACAGCGCGCCGTCGGCCCGCGCCGCCGTGGTCACGCCGTAGCGCGCGCGCAGCTGGTCCAGCGCCGCCGCGTTCGGATCGACGACGTGGATATGCGCGCCGGCGGTCAGCTTGCCGGCCAGTCCGGCGATCAGCGCGGCGGCCATGTTGCCGCCGCCGATAAAACCTATCTTCATGTCGTTCGTGTTCATGCGGCGCTTTCGTTGGTCATTTTACTGGTCATAGCTGCGCGAGCCGAAAATGGCGCTGCCGACGCGCACGATGGTGGCGCCTTCGGCCACCGCCGCGCGCAGGTCGGCCGACATGCCCATCGACAGCGTGTCCAGCGCCAGTCCGTCGGCGCGCAGTTGTTCGTACAGCAGGCGCAGTTGCGCGAACGCGGCGCGCTGCTGTTCGTATTGCGTCACCGCTTCCGGGATCGCCATCAGGCCGCGCAGCGTCAGGTTCGGCAGCGCCGCCACCGCGTGCGCCAGCGCCGCCAGCTCGGCCGGCGCCACGCCGCTTTTACTGGCCTCGCCGCTGATGTTCACTTGCAGGCAGATATTGAGCGGCGCCATGCCGGCCGGGCGCTGCTCCGACAGGCGCTGCGCGATCTTTTCGCGCTCCACCGTGTGGACCCAGGCGAAATGCTCGGCGATGGGCCGGGTCTTGTTGCTCTGTATCGGGCCGATGAAATGCCACTCCAGCGCCGTCGCCGGTTCGGCCAGCGCCACGGCGGCGATCTTGTCGACCGCCTCCTGCACATAATTTTCGCCGAAGGCGCGCTGGCCGGCCGCCATGGCCGCCAGCACGGCGTCGGCGCCGAAGGTCTTGGACACGGCCAGCAGCCGCACGGCGTCCGGCGCGCGGCCCGCCCCGGCGGCGGCGTCACGCATTGTGGCGTTGATAGCTTGCAAGTTCTGGTCTATTGTGGACATAATCATCGAGCGGGGTAATGGTTAAAGCTGTGCCGGTGAGTGGTCCCGGAAGCGGCGCCCTCTTTTTTCAGGCACAGGGATTATAAATGGACATTTCAGAATTACTCGCATTCTCGGTCAAGAACAAGGCGTCGGACTTGCACCTGTCGGCCGGCCTGCCGCCGATGATACGCGTGCATGGCGACGTGCGGCGCATCAACCTGCCGCCGCTGGAGCACAAGGACGTGCACGGCATGATTTATGACATCATGAACGACGGCCAGCGCAAGGCTTACGAAGAAATGCTGGAAGTCGATTTCTCGTTCGCCATCCCCGGCCTGGCGCGCTTCCGCGTCAACGCCTACAACCAGGAACGCGGCGCGGCCGCCGTGCTGCGCACGATTCCCTCCAAGATCATGAGCCTGGAAGAACTGAACTGCCCGAAAATCTTCGCCGACCTGGCCATGAAGCCGCGCGGCCTGGTGCTCGTCACCGGCCCCACCGGCTCGGGCAAGTCGACCACGCTGGCGGCCATGGTCAACCACGTCAACGAGACCGAGTACGGCCACATCCTGACCATCGAAGACCCGATCGAATTCGTCCACGACTCCAAGAAATGCCTGATCAACCAGCGCGAAGTGGGACCGCACACGCTGTCGTTCAACAACGCGCTGCGCTCGGCGCTGCGGGAAGATCCGGACGTGATCCTGGTCGGCGAATTGCGCGACCTCGAAACCATACGCCTGGCGCTGTCGGCCGCCGAAACGGGCCACCTCGTGTTCGGCACGCTGCACACCTCGTCCGCCGCCAAGACCATCGACCGTATCGTCGACGTGTTCCCGGCCGATGAAAAAGAGATGGTACGGGCCATGCTGTCGGAATCGCTGCAAGCGGTGATTTCGCAGACGCTGCTGAAAACCAAGGACGGCTCCGGCCGCGTCGCCGCGCACGAAATCATGGTGGCCACGCCGGCCATCCGCAACCTGATCCGCGAAGCGAAGATCGCGCAGATGTATTCGGCGATCCAGACCGGCAGCAATATGGGCATGCAGACGCTGGACCAGACCCTGACCGACCTGGTGCGCCGCAATGTGATCTCGTCGGCCGCCGCACGCTCGGCCGCCAAAACGCCGGACAACTTCCCCGGTTAATTCACGAGCGCATGAGAGACCACACCATGGAACGCGACCAGGCATCCAAATTCATGTTCGACCTGCTGCGCCTGATGGTCAGCAAAAAAGGCTCGGACCTGTTCATCACGGCCGGCTTCCCGCCGGCCATCAAGATCGACGGCAAGCTCACGCCCGTGTCCAGCCAGGCGCTGACGGCGGCCCACACCACCGACCTGGCGCGCTCCATCATGAACGACAAGCAGACCGCCACGTTCGAGTTGAGCAAGGAAGCCAACTTCGCCATCAGTCCCGGCGACCTGGGACGCTTCCGCGTGTCGGCCTTCGTGCAAATGAGCTCGGTGGGCATGGTGCTGCGCATGATCACCAGCGAAATCCCCAAGCTCGACGACCTGGGACTGCCCGAGGTGCTCAAGGATATCGTGATGTCCAAGCGCGGCCTGGTGATCCTGGTCGGCGCCACCGGTTCGGGCAAGTCGACCACGCTGGCGGCCATGGTCGGCTACCGCAATGAGAACAGCTACGGCCACATCATCACCATCGAAGACCCGGTCGAATTCGTCCACCCGCACAAGAACTGCATCATCACCCAGCGCGAAGTGGGGGTCGACACCGAGGACTGGGAAGTGGCGCTGAAGAACACGCTGCGCCAGGCGCCGGACGTGATCCAGATCGGCGAAATCCGCGACCGCCAGACCATGGACCACGCCATCGCCTTTTCCGAAACCGGCCACCTGTGCCTGGCCACGCTGCACGCCAACAGCGCCAACCAGGCCATCGACCGCATCATCAACTTCTTCCCCGAGGAACGGCGCCAGCAGCTGCTGATGGACTTGTCGCTGAACCTGCGCGGCATGGTGTCGCAGCGCCTGGTGCCGCTCAAGGAGAGCAAGGGGCGCGCCGTCGCCATCGAAATCATGCTTAACTCGCCGCTGATCGCCGACATGATCTTCAAGGGCGAAGTACACGAAATCAAGGAGCTGATGAAGAAGTCGCGCGAGCTGGGCATGCAGACCTTCGACCAGTCGCTGTTCGACCTGCACGAAGCGGACCTGATCAGCTACGAAGACGCGCTGCGCAACGCCGACTCCGTCAACGACCTGCGGCTGGCCATCAAGCTCGAAGGCAAGGCCGCCAAGACCCGGGATCTCTCGGCCGGAACCGAACATTTAGGATTAATCTGATGACCTCCATTTACGATATCAGCGCCGACAGCCTGGCCGGCGCGCCCGTCAACCTGGGCCAGTATCGCGGCCAGGTGCTATTGATCGTCAACACCGCCAGCAAGTGCGGTTTCACGCCGCAATACCAGGGCCTGGAAGCGGTGTACCAGCAGTTCAAGGATAAGGGCGTGGTCGTGCTCGGCTTCCCGTGCAACCAGTTCGGCGGCCAGGAACCGGGCCAGGCCGAGGAAATCGGCGCCTTCTGCGAAAAGAATTACGGCGTCACCTTTCCGCTGTTCGCCAAGATCGACGTCAACGGCGAGCACGCGCACCCGCTGTTCACGCAGCTCAAGCACGACGCGCCCGGCGTGCTGGGCACCGAGGCCATCAAGTGGAACTTCACCAAGTTCCTGATCCGCAAGGATGGCACCGTCTACCAGCGCTATGCCTCGCTGACCAAGCCGGAAGCGCTGGTCCAGGATATCGAAAAATTGCTGGCCGAATAAAATCGCCTATGTCTGTTAGCGTACAGAACTGCCCGCGCCGCCTGCGTATAACGGATCAGGTCGGTTAGCGGACATCCTGCCTGCACGGACCGCCAACGCAGTTTTACCCTTCAGGAGTTGATATGAATAACAAGACCATTTTTTCCGCACTGCTGTCCGCCTGCCTGATGGCCGGCGGCGGCGCCGCCTACGCGCAAAACCACGACGACCACCGCGACGACCATGACAACCGTGGCCAGTCCGAGCATCACGATGACCACCACGACGACCGTCATGACGATCACCGCGACGACCATCACGACGACCGTCACGACGAGCGCCGCAACGACCGCTACGACTATCACCAGGCCGACTACGGCCACCATGAAGGCCCGCGCGGCGCCGGCCCGCGCCACGACATGCATCGCGGCGAACGGCTGGGCCCCGACTATCGCGGCCACCAGTACGTGGTCGACGACTGGCGCGGCCACCGCCTGAGCGCGCCGCCCCGCGGACAACACTGGGTGCAGGTCGGCGGCGACTATGTGCTGGTCGCCGTCGCCACCGGCATCATCGCCGACATCCTGCTGAATAATTAAGCGGCGAACGCGGCGGCGGCGCTCGCCCTCGCCGCAAAAAAACCGGCCGTCCGCCGGATTTCCACCACCAGCGATCGTGTACACTTTGCGCGCAAATCAGCGGCGGCGGGCCTATGCCCGCCTCACGCTATGGCGACGCAATCTGTCTTCAACCCGCATCGATTGGAAAAAAATGGACATCTCCGCTGCCCGCATTACCACCACCGTCACCACCATCATCCTGGGCGCCGCGTTGGCCCTGTTGGCCGGCTGCGCCGCCATGCATGACGACGACGCCACCGCCGGCGCGCCGGCCTCGTGCGCGCAGGAAGACCGGCCCCTGACCGGCACCAATATCTCCCACCACGACTGCAAGCGCCACGGCGACATCGTCACCACCACCGGTGCCGACGTGCTGGACGGCGCGCGCACGAGCGGCGGCTCGACCATGGGCGCGATGGCGCGTTGATGCCGGCCAGCCGGCATGCCGCGCCGCCGATCCGGGCGCGCCATTGTCAGCTGGAGCGCTATAGTATGAATTACGCGACACATTACTAATAGTTACAATTTTGAGCGCATTGTTGGTGCTACACTTTATGCGCATTACATAAAAGCAAGCTGCTTTCATGTGGCATCGTATCGTCTGCACCGGACCGACCACCACTCAATCAATGGACTCATGATGAAAATTTCCCGTATCCGCGCTTCCTTCGCCCTCATCGGCGCCACCACCGCGCTGCTGGCCGGCTGCGCCACCACGCCCGACGCCGCCCAGACGGCCGATGGCGCCGCCGTCGCCGAAACGTCCTGCGACCACAGCGACGAACGGCCGCTGACCGGCACCAGTATCAGCCATCATGACTGCCGCCAGCACGGCAATGTGACCACGCTCGACCCGGTCAACTTGCTGGGCGCCGCCCGCAACGCCGGCGGCAGCGTGGCCGCCGGCCACAACTGACCCGCCGCTCCGCGACGGCCGCGCCGGCGTCCCTGCGGCACCGCGAGCGCGGCCTGGCCGGGGTCGATTGAAAACGGTTTCATAAATCCGCGCCTGGCGCTGACTTTTCGGTAATAATGTCCATCAAATGATTCCGCCGGCCCGCAGCCGGGTGTTTATGCCGTTGTTAGGGAAACTATTGTCGCCGTGGATGCGTAGGGGGATGTACACCCGCTTATTCGTTCCCGTCTTCTTCATCATCGCCACCGTCGTCGCGGTCCGCTATGGCCTGTTGATCGGCACGGAATCGGCCGGCGCCAACGCCCGCTACCAGCTCGAAGCGCAAGACCTGGCCGACTACCTGGCCGGCACGCTGACGCCATCGCTGGCGACCCGCGACCGCGCCGCCCTCGACGCCACCCTGACCGGCGCCCTGCTGCTCGACCCCGACCTGAGCGGCGCCCAGCTCGATTATGCCGGCGGCCACCTCGAAGCGAACCGCACGCGCCGCGCCGCCAGCGCCAGTCCGCCGTGGTTCCAGCGCCGCAGCGTGCTGGCGCCGCTGACCAGGACGCGGCTGGTCGGCGGCGCGGCGACGCTGACGCTGAGCTTCGATCCGGCGCTGCCGCTGAACCGGGTCTGGGCCACCGTGCGCCAGCAGGCGCGCATTTCGGCGCTCAACATCCTGATCATCTACGCCCTGCTCGGCGCCATCATCCGGGTCAACCAGCGCATGCTGCGGCGGCTGGCGCAGGCCACCGACCGCTTCCAGCACGGCGAACACCAGACCCGCATGCGCGTCGGCGGCACGCTGGAAGAGCGCGCGCTGGCCGCGACCTTCAACGCCATGGCCGCGCAGGTGCAGTCGCTGGTGCTGTCCCTGCAGGCCAGCGAGCAGCGGCTGGGCGACCAGCTGGCCCAGACCCGCCACGCCAAAGACCAGCTGCGCGCCGAAAAGGAAAAGATCGAAGTGACGCTGGCCTCGATCGGCGACGCCGTCATCACCACCGACCTGGCCGGCAAGATCGCCAGCATCAACGCCGCCGCCCAGGCGCTGACCGGCTGGAGCGAGGCCGAGGCGCGCGGCGCCGATCTGCACCGGGTGTTCGCGCTGGCGAACAACTTCGGCCAGCACGCGCTGCTCAAGACCATGTCGGCCATCTATGCCGGCGGCGAGGCCGTCAACCTGCGCAACCAGAGCCTGCGCCACCGCGGCGGCGACAAGGTCATGATCGAATACACGGCCGCCGCCATCCGCGACAGCGGCGGCCAGCACGGCGGCGGCGAGGCGCTCGGTTCCGTGCTGGTGTTCCGCGACGTCAGCGAAACGCGCCAGCTGATGCAGCAGATGTCGTGGCAGAGCAATCACGACATCCTCACCGGCCTGCCCAACCGCAGCGCGCTGGCGTCCCGCTTCGAGCACGAAATCGCGCTGGCGCGGGAAGCCGGCTATCCGCTGGCCGTGTGCCTGTTCGACCTCGACCACTTCCAGCAGATCAACCAGACCCTGGGCCAGGAACTGGGCAACGACATCCTCAAGCAAGCGGCCATCCGCCTGCACGAACTGGCCGGCCGCCAGCATTACGTGGCGCGCCTGGGCGGCGACGAATTCGTGCTGCTGCTGCCGGCGCTGGCCGGCCACGACGCCATCGGCGCCGCCGTCACCGCCGTGCTGGCGCGGCTGGCGCTCGATTACCAGTGCGGGCCGCACACGGTGTCGATGTCGGCCAGCGCCGGCGTGGCCGTCTTCAACGGCACCGACGTCAGCGCCGACCAGCTGCTGCGCCACGCCGACCAGGCGCTGTACCAGGCCAAGATCACGGGCCGCAATAAATACCACCTGTTCGACTCCGACCTCGACGAACAGGTGCGCACCCACCACAACCGCCGCACCGAAGTGCGCGCCGCGCTGCGCGACGGCGAACTGCGGCTCTACTACCAGCCCAAGCTGGACATGCGCAAGGGCCGCATCATCGGCATGGAAGCGTTGCTGCGCTGGCAGCACCCGCAGCGCGGCGTGGTCGGGCCGATGGACTTCCTGCCGATCGTCGAACACAGCGACATCATCGTCGACATCGGCGAATGGGTGCTGCGCGAGGCGCTGCGCCAGCTGCTGCAATGGCGCGCGCTCGAGCCGCACTGGGTGGTCAGCGTGAACATCGCGGCGCGCCATTTCCAGCGCCACGATTTCGTCGAACGCCTGACCGCCATCCTGGCCGAATTCCCCGACGTGCCGCCGCATATGCTGGAGCTGGAAATTTTGGAATCGTCGGCGCTCAACGACGTCGGCCACGTGCGCGCCATCATGCTGGCCTGCCAGGCGCTGGGCATCAGCTTCGCGCTCGACGATTTCGGCACCGGCTATTCATCGATGGCCTATTTGAAGCGGCTGCCGGCGGACGTGCTGAAGATAGACCAGAGCTTCGTGCGCAACATGCTCGTCGAGCGCGAAGACCTGCACCTGGTCAGCGCCGTCATCGGCCTGGCCAAGGCCTTCGGCCTGCGCGTGATCGCCGAGGGCGTCGAGACGGTGGAACACGGCGCGCTGCTGATGCGCCTGGGCTGCGACCTGGCGCAGGGCTACGGCATCGCGCGGCCGATGCCGGCGGCCGGCGTCATGGACTGGGCCGAATCGTTCGACAGCGCCCACGTGTGGCAGGCCGCCGCGCTGCTGCCGCCCATCGTCGACCTGCGCGACGCGGCGCCCTACACCGGCGCGCAGCTGGCCCTGTTCATGCAGGGCTAGGCGACACCGTTTTTCGGGCGGCGTTTTTCGGGACGCCGTCTTTCAGCGCGCGGTCTATCAATTCGATCCAGTGCATGACCGGCGTCTCGGTGCCCGACTGCAGGTGGCTGATGCAGCCGATGTTGGCCGACACGATGGCCTGCGCGCCGCACGCCTCCAGTTTGGCCAGCTTGTCGTTGCGCAGTTGCAGCGACAGCGCCGGCTGCAAAATCGAATAGGTGCCGGCCGAGCCGCAGCACAGGTGGCTGTCGGCGCACAGCGCGACGTCGACGCCGACGGCGCGCAGCAGGCTTTCGACCTTGCCGCGTATCTGCTGGCCGTGCTGCAAGGTGCAGGGCGGGTGATAGGCGACGGCTGCGAGTCCGCCGCCGATTTTTCCGGCCGCCGCGCCGCCGATGTTGCCGCCGATGCGGCGCGCCAGCTCCTCCTCGAACTGCGGCATCACTTCGCTCAGGTCGCGCGTCAGCGCCGCGATGCGCTGCGCCTTGTCGGCGTAGGCCGGATCGTGGGCCAGCAGGTGGCCGTAATCCTTGACGGTGACGCCGCAGCCGGAAGCCGTCATCACGATCGCCTCCACCGCGTGCGCGCTGTCGGTGCCCACGTGCGGCCACCAGGCGTCGATATTGCGGCGCATGTCGTCCAGCGCCGCCGCCTGGTCGTTGAGGTGGTGGCGCAGCGCGCCGCAGCAGCCGGCCTTGGGCGCGGCGATCAGCTGCACGCCGAGCGCGTCGAGCACGCGCGCCGTCGCCGCGTTGATGTTGGGCGACATGGCCGGCTGCGCGCAGCCTTCCAGCACCAGCATCTTGCGCGCGTGCCGGCGCGCCGGACGCCGGCCGGCCAGTTGAAAGCGCGGGATCTTGTCCTGCATCGGTTTCGACAGCAAGGGCCGCAGCAGCTGGCCCGCGCGCAGCGCCGACGTGAAGATCCAGCGCCGCGGCAGGGCCTCCTTCAGCATCAGTCGTTGCAGCCGTTCGGCCAGCGGCCGCTCGACGCGCGCCTCCACCACCTTGCGGCCGATATCGAGCAGGCGCCCGTAGCGCACGCCGGACGGACAGGTGGTCTCGCAATTGCGGCAGGTCAGGCAGCGGTCCAAATGGGTCTGCGTCTTGGCGGTGACGGGCGCGCCCTCCAGCACCTGCTTGATCAGATAGATGCGGCCGCGCGGGCCATCGAGTTCATCGCCCAGCAGCTGGTAGGTGGGACAGGTGGCGGTGCAAAAACCGCAGTGGACGCAGGCGCGCAGGATGGCCTCGGCTTCGTCGCCGTCGCGGGTGTGCTTGATGAAATCGGCGAGATTGGTTTGCATGGCGTGGTGTTCCCGAGGTTCAGCTTCAGTACATGCGGCCGGGATTGAAGATGCCGGCCGGGTCGAACGCCAGCTTCATGCGCTCGTGGATTTTCATCAGCGCCGGCGGCAAGGGATGGAACACGCCGGCGCTCTTATCGCCGCCGCGGTACAGCGTCGCGTGGCCGCCGGCCGCGCCGACGCTGCGGCGGATATCGACGGCCGTGGCGGCGCCGTCACCGTCGTTGGCCCAGCCTCCGGCCTTGACCTTGAGCCAGCGCTGCGCCCCGCCCCACTCGATCATCTGCTCGCCCTTCAATATCACGGCGCTGGCGGCCGGCGGCAGCGACAAGCGCCACAGGTCGCCGGCGCTGAAGAAATCGTCGGTCTGGTCGCGCAGGCCGTTCCAATAGGCGGCGCCGTCGAACTGCGCGCCGCCGAGTTTATGCAGCGCGGCCCGCACCGCCGCGTCGGCGCCCGACAGCCGCAGCGACAGCACGCCGCCCCGCCAGCAGCTGGCCGATATCGGCAGCGGCTGGCCGGCCCACAGGTTGAGCTGTTTCAGCGCCGCGATTTCATCCATCTCGAAACGCAGGCTGGCTTCGCGCAGCGGCAGCGGCAACACCTTGAGCGACACTTCGGTGATCAGTCCCAGCGTGCCGAGCGAACCGGCCAGCATGCGCGACACATCGTAGCCGGCGACGTTCTTCATCACCTGCCCGCCGAAGCGCTTGATCTCGCCCTGGCCGTCCATCAGCACCGCGCCGAGCACGAAGTCGCGCACCGCGCCGGCGCTGGCGCGGCGCGGCCCGGACAGCGCGCTCGCCACCACGCCGCCGATGGTGGAGCCGGCGCCGATGGCCGCGCCGAAGCGCGGCGGCTCGAACGCCAGCATCTGCCCGCGCTGCGCCAGCGCCGCCTCGACCTCGGCCAGCGGCGTGCCGCAGCGCGCGGTGACGACCAACTCGGTCGGCTCGTAGTCGATGATGCCGTGGTAGGCATGGGTGTCGAACGGCTCGCCGCGCAAGTGCTGGCCATACCAGTCCTTGCTGCCGCCGCCACGGATGCGCAGGGCGCTGTTGTCGGCGACGGCGGCGCGTATGCGCTCGCGGAACTGTTCTATGATGGCTTGCAAGGTCGGTGCTCCGTTCAAAAGCGCGGCAGGTGGGCGAAGGGCAGCTGGCCGCCGCTGACGCGCATCCGGCCGAATTCGGCGCAGCGGTTCAGCGTCGGTATCGCCTTGTCCGGGTTCAGCAAACAGAACGGATCGAAGGCGCGCTTGACGGCGAAAAACGCTTCCAGTTCGGCCGGCGCGAACTGCACGCACATCGAATCGATCTTCTCGATGCCGACGCCATGCTCGCCGGTGATGGTGCCGCCCACCGCCACGCACAGCGCCAGGATCTCGGCGCCGAAGGCTTCGGCGCGCGCCAGCTCGTCGCGCCGGTTGGCGTCGAACAGGATCAGCGGATGCAGGTTGCCGTCGCCGGCGTGGAACACGTTGGCGCAGCGCAGGCCGTATTTGGTTTCCATCTGCTCGATGCCGGCCAGGACCTGCGCCAGTTTTTTGCGCGGGATGGTGCCGTCCATGCAGTAGTAATCGGGCGAGATGCGGCCCGCCGCCGGGAAGGCGTTCTTGCGGCCGGACCAGAACTTGAGGCGCTCGGCCTCGTTCTGCGACACCGCGATGGCGCTGGCGCCGGCGGCCTGCAACACGGCCGTCATGCGCTCGATTTCCTCGGCCACTTCCTCGACCGTGCCGTCGGCCTCGCACAGCAGGATGGCGGCGGCCTCGGTGTCGTAGCCGGCCTTGACGAAGGGCTCGACCATGCGCGAGGAGGTGCGGTCCATCATCTCCAGCCCGGCCGGGATGATGCCGGCGCCGATCAGGTTGGCGACCGCGTGGCAGCCCTGGCCGACCTGGTCGAAGGAGGCCATGATGACGCGCGCCGTGGCCGGCTTGGGGATCAGCCTGACCGTCACTTCGGTGACGATGCCGAGCATGCCCTCGGAGCCGATGAAGACCGACAGCAGGTCCAGTCCCGGCGCGTCGAGCGCCTCGCCGCCCAGCTCCACCACCTCGCCCTCTATCGTCACCATGCGCACGCGCAGCACGTTGTGGATGGTCAGGCCGTATTTGAGGCAATGCACGCCGCCCGAATTTTCGGCCACGTTGCCGCCTATGGTGCAGGCGATCTGCGACGAGGGATCGGGCGCGTAGTACAGCGCGTGCGGCGCGGCCGCTTCCGAGATGGCCAGGTTGCGCACGCCCGGCTGCACGACGGCGGTGCGCGAGTAGGCGTCGAGGCGGACGATCTGGTTCATGCGCGCGGTCGACAGCACGACGCCGTCGGCGATCGGCATGGCGCCGCCGGACAGGCCGGTGCCGGCGCCGCGCGGCAC
>NZ_JANXMI010000234.1 GCF_025354735.1 Rugamonas sp. | reverse complement strand
GCGCTGGCGCTGCGCCTGCGGCTGGCAGTCGAAGCGGCCGCCGGCACCGTGCTGACCGGCGTCACGCGCGCGCTGGGCGCCGGCCCGCTGTGCCGCGATCCCGATTTCGCCCGCATGGCGGCCGACCTGCCGGTGTTCCTGCGCCAGAGCCACGCCGAACGCGACCTGGCCGCGCTGGGCGCCCTATCCATCGAACTGGAAACCGACGCATGGACGCTGCCATGAACGACCACACCAACCTCGACACCGACGACGGCCAGCGCTTCATCGAAGGCGACGGCACGCCCGACGCCGACTGGCAAGCGTGGGGCGGACTGGCCGCGCTGCCGCTGCTCGACGTCGCCGCGCTGGTGCCGCCGGGCGCGCGCGCGGTAATCGTCGCGCCCCATCCGGACGACGAAATGCTGGGCTGCGGCGGCCTGTTGCAGGCGCTGGCGGCGCAGCGCAGCCGCACGCTGCTGGTGGCCGTCACCGACGGCGCGGCCAGCCATCCCGGTTCCCCGCTGTGGCCGCCGCACCGGCTGGCCTGCGCGCGGCCGCTGGAAACCGGCCACGCGCTCGACGTGCTCGGACTGGCAGGCACCCAGGTGATACGCGCCCGCCTGCCCGACGGCGACGTCGCCGCCCACGCGCCGCAGCTGCAAACCATGTTGCAGCAACTGCTGAGGCCCGGCGACGTGGTGTTCGCCACCTGGCGCCTGGACGGCCATCCCGACCACGAAGCGAGCGGCCACGCGGCGGCGCTGGCGGCGCGCGCCTGCCGCGCCACGCTGGTCGAACTGCCGATCTGGAGCTGGCACTGGGCCGCGCCGGGCGACGTCCGCATCCCGTGGCGGCGCGCGCGGCGGCTGGTGCTGAGCAGCGAACGGCTGCGACGCAAGCGCGACGCCATCCATTGCTATCACAGCCAGCTGCGCGCCGACCCGTCGACCGGACGCCCGTCGGTGCTGCCGCCCACGGTGCTCGAACGCCTGCTCCACCCTTACGAAATTTATTTTTTATGAACGCGATGACGACAGCGACAGCGACCGCGACCTCGGCGACTACGACGGCGGCGCCCGGCCCGATATCGGCCCACTTCCAGCAACTGTACCGCGACGACGCCGACCCCTGGCAGGTGCGCCAGCGCTGGTATGAACAGCGCAAGCGCGCGCTGCTGCTGGCCAGCCTGCCGCAGGCGCGCTATCGCAACGCCTACGAACCGGGCTGCGGCAACGGCGCGCTGACGGCCGAACTGGCGCCGCGCTGCGAGCGTCTGCTGGCCAGCGACGGCGCGGCCGAGGCGGTGCTGCTGACGCGCGGCCAGCTGGCCGGCGCACGCCATGTGACGGTGCGCCAGCAGCAGTTGCCGGCCGACTGGCCGCCACGCGGCAGCGGGCCGTTCGACCTGATCGTCATCAGCGAACTGGCCTACTACCTCGACGGCGCCGCCCTGGCGCGGCTGGTCGACTGCTGCGTGGCCGACCTGGCGCCGGGCGGCACCATCGTGCTGTGCCACTGGCGCCGCCCGTTCAAGGACCGCGTGCTGGCGCCGGCCCGCGTGCACGGCGGCTTCGACGCCCAGCCGGCGCTGCATCGGCTGCTGCGCCACGAGGAGGAGGATTTTTTGCTCGACGTCTGGTCCAACCAGGCGGCGTCGGTGGCCCAACGTGAAGGACTCGGCATATGATAGGCATCGTCATCCCCGCTCACAACGAGCAGTCCTACCTGGACGCCTGCCTGAGCGCCGTGGCGGCGGCGGCGCGTCATCCGACCCTGGAGGGCGAGGCGGTGCGGGTGCTGGTGGTGCTCGACGCCTGCAGCGACGCGTCGGCCGCCGTCGTCGCGCGGCACGCGGCGCGCAGCGACGGCCAATGCGCCATCGCCGGCGTCGCCGTCCAGGCCCGCAACGTCGGCGTGGCGCGCGCGTTCGGCGCGGCGCGGATGGTGGAAATGGGCGCCCGCTGGCTGGCCTTCACCGACGCCGACACGCGCGTCTCGCCGGCCTGGCTGGCCATGCAGCTGAGCCTGGGCGTCGACGTCGTCTGCGGCACGGTGGCCGTCGACGACTGGTCGCCGCACCGGGAACACGGCGCCGCCCTGAGCGCGCACTTCGCCCGCAGCTACACCGACGCCGACGGCCACCGCCACATCCACGGCGCCAACCTGGGCGTGGCGGCGGCCTATCTGCGCGCCGGCGGCTTCGAGCCGCTGGCCTGCAGCGAGGACGTGGCGCTGGTCGACGCGCTCGAACGCAGCGGCGCGCGCTTCGCCTGGAGCGCCGCGCCGCGCGTGGCCACCAGCGCGCGGCGCGACGCCAAGGCCCGCGGCGGTTTCGGCGACACCCTGCTGCGCTACGTGGCCGGCCTGCCCGCCTGAGCGCGAAGATACTGCGCGATGGGATGAAAATTCGCGCTGGCTGCGGTCCCACCCGCGATCAAGGCCGCGTCCTACAAGCGCGGCGCCGGCCGCATGACAGAATGAATTTTTAATCGCGGGACCGCCGGCCGCGATGGCCGGCGCTTCACGCCCGCATCGAACGAGGACAACATGTCACCAGCATCATCGAACGTCATGGCCGCCGCGCCGAGCGCCGCCACTGTCGACCACGCGGGCGCGCGCGACCATTATTTCGCGCTCGGCAAAGCCGATCCCGCGGCGTCGGAGCTGGACGCCGCGCGCGGCTATCTGCAAGACCAATTGCGCGCCTGCGCGGACTTGCCGGCCGACCTGCCGGACGACATCGACGCCATCGGCGCCTGGATAGACCGGCGCGGCGCCGCCATCGGCGAACAGTACCGCCAGTATCTGCAACAGCGCCGCGACGGCGCGCCGCGCCGCTACTTCAGCAACAAATCACACGCGCTGTACTTCCTCAAATCCGTCGCGCCGACCAAGCTGGTCGACGGCTCCTGGCTGTACGGCCTGCTGCCGCGCTGGCACGATATCGATTTCCGGCCGCTCATCAAAACCTATCTGGAAGAACTGGGCGACGGCGTGGCCGAGAAAAACCATGTGGTCCTGTACCGCAAGCTGCTGGCGGCGCACGGCTGCGAAGCGTGGCAAGACCTGAGCGACGACCATTTCGTGCAGGGCGCGATCCAGCTCGCGCTGGCCTATCACGCCGAGCACTTCCTGCCCGAAGTGATCGGCTTCAATCTCGGCTACGAACAGCTGCCGCTGCACCTGCTCATCACCTCCTACGAACTGAACGAACTGGGCATCGATCCGTATTACTTCACGCTGCATGTGACGGTCGACAACGCCGACACCGGCCACGCCCGGAAAGCGGCGCAGGGCTTGCGCGAGCTGATGCCGCGCGTCGGCGACGCCGCCGCGTTTTACCACCGCGTGCGCGACGGCTACCGGCTCAACGATCTGGGCGCGGGCACCACCGCGGTCATCGCCGGCTTCGACCTCGAGGCGGAACTGCTCGCCCTGCTGGCCGACAAAAGCGCCGCCGGCAAGAATATGCATTCCGACTATTGCCGCGTCGGCGGCCGCAGCGTCAACGACTGGCTGGCGACGCCGGCCCAGATCCCGGCCTTCCTCGACGCGCTGATCGAGGCCGGCTGGATCAAGCGCGGCGCAAGCGTCGAACAGAGCCGCTTCTGGCGCCTGGTCCACAGCGAGGACGCCGCCATGTTCGGCGTCTTCAGCAGCTACGAACAGCAAGTGCTGAAAGACTGGATCGAAGCGCCGGAAGCGGCGCAGGCGCCACGCCAGCTGACCTATCGCCAGCGCCAGCGCGCGCGCAGCGCACTGGCCAGCCAGAACCGTGGCGACCAGCCGTGGCCGCAGCGCGGCTTGCTGCGCCATTGCTACGGCGCCGCCGTCGATGGCCAGACGAACGAGCTGTCGGAGCTGGCGCTGCTGGAACGCCGGCTGGCCGACAGCGGCGACAAGGCGGCGGCGATGGCGCTGCTGATCCCGCTGATGTCGCCGGCCCACCACCACAGCGCGGCCGGCCTGATGGCGACCCGCATCTACAGCAAGCTGCTCGATTGAGCCGGCGCGAGCCGACATACGCCGCTGTGTGGTGTAGCTCACCATGCGGCGGCGGCGCCGTTGTTACTATATTTTTTCACTTCAAGGAGACGTCATGACCAATCGTGTCGGCAACAAAAACATCGCCCAGCAACGCAGCAAAGCCGAGCGCCTGCGCATTAAGCAAGCCAACATCGCTTCGGAAGCGATCAAGAAAATCGCGGCCAAGGCCAAGTACAAAAATGAAGTGAAGGGCCGCTTGTCGGCGGCGCAGGCCGCCCAGGCGTTCACGTCGGCGTGATCCGGCCGGCGCGGCTTTGCCGGCCGGCCGCGACGTTTCGACGGCCACAAAAAAACGCCCGGTTTCATATGAAGCCGGGCGTTTTTCTGACGGCCTTAGCGGATCGACGGGCTTATCGATCAACGGTCGTTTTTATGGCTTTGACGACCGGCGGCCGCATGCTGTTCAGGAGTACCGCCACGGGTCGACTGGCTGCCCGAACCCGCATCCGACTGTTTGCTGCCCGAGGAACCGGAACCGCTGTCCGAGCCCTTGCTGCCCGATTGCTTGCTCGACGAGCTGGAATCGTCGTTCTTGTGGCTTTGACGACCGGCTTCCACATGCTGCTCGTGCGTGCCACCTTGCGTGTGCGAACCGGAACCCGAGCCGGAGCCGGAGCCGGTGTTGGCCGACTGCTTGCTGCCACTGGTCGATTTGCTATCGGTACTGGTAGTGTTTTTGCCGCCGCTATTTTGATTCGAACTCATGGTGATATCTCCTGTTTATTTTCTCTTAGTAACCGGAGTGGTCGCTATCGAGGAGCGCCCATCATGCAGTGATTCGAGTAGCATGAAAATAGGATGAATGCGGGGCGGAACGTAGGATCGATATGAGTTCCGCGAGAACACAGCAGGACGGAGCCACAGTCGCGTTGCCGCGTCACTCGACCTCTCAAGCAATCATTCATTTCAGCCGTTGTTTTTGTGGCTTGGCGAATCAATTTCTCCACCGCGCCGCACTCCTCCGGCTCGAAATGAGCGAACATTGACGATCCAACACCAGCATTCGCCACCACTCTTCAAAACCGTACTCGGGAGGCGTCATGACTTCGTACGTCGATAACCTGTTGATAAAGCACGTAAAATTGAGTTCAATCGATGAGGCAAAACTGACGGCAAGGCTGGCTTCACTGGATGACAGCATGAAGTTATTGACGAGCCTTTCGAGGGAATTCGACAGTCAATCATCAAGCGCGAAATTCTACGAGTCGGTAGGCGTGGTCGCCATCCTGACCTCGCTGGTGAGCGACATCCTGCGCGACACGCTGGGTGCGTCCTTATCC
Source organism: Rugamonas sp. (assembly GCF_025354735.1). Lineage (GTDB taxonomy): Bacteria > Pseudomonadota > Gammaproteobacteria > Burkholderiales > Burkholderiaceae_D > Rugamonas. Next base: position 9,807 of record NZ_JANXMI010000234.1, on the reverse strand, counting down.
AAATCGAACATGCTGATGAAACTGGGCCTGGAGAAAATTTACGACCAGGCCCGCGATGCCAAGTGGCAAGATAATCGCTACAAGAGCGTGATCGACTCCATCAAAAAAAACGGCGGCTACCTGGAAACCCTTGCAAAATTCGACAAGACCGGGATGACGCAAATGGCCATCACCGTCCACAAAAACATGCTGCAAAATGCAGTTGGCTTAGTCGGCTTCATGGAAGATTCGAAGGAGTCGCGCATGGCGCTGGGCAATGCGATCAGATCGCTACAAAAAAATATCGAGACTCTCGAATCGCAACGGCAAGGGGTGCAGTTCTATCTCGACACCGGAGCCGGCGCGCCACCACAGCAGAGATTCACGCCGCAAGCAATCCCCGCCAAGCTGCACTGACACGTGCCTGCTAAGCGGGGCATGCCAACTTGTCGTTCGAGGACCTGCCGGCCTGCCGGCCTTCCAGCCGACGCCGCCCCCCGCTTCGCGGCCGCGACGGCCCGGACTGACGCGCACGCCTACGGGAACAGCCGGGGATCGTACTGCCAGCGTTTCAGGGTTGTGGCGGTGATGGCGGCCGCGTCGGGATGAACCGGGTTAATCAAAATATTGAACTCGTCAGGCACGATCACCGACGGCACCAGCAGCAAGGCGCTGTTGCCGCCGGCGGCCCAGCTGTCGCCAGCCTGCCGCGCCGTCAGCCCGGCCGGGATGGCATCCCAGCCGCCCGGCAGCGGCTCGAGCTGCGCGCGGGCGCCCCACAGCGCGTCGGGGAGGTCGATGCGCACCAGGTAGCGGTTGTAGGGCAGCGTGCCGCCGCGCAGGTACAGCACGGTTTCCAGCGTGGCCAGCGCGATATTGGACGCGCAATACACCAGCGGCGTGCCCTTGCTGTTCCAGCGCCCGCCGCTGATCTTGGCCCCGGTTCCGCTCAGGTCGTTGGCCGTGTAGCTCGGCGTCTCGGTCGCGATACGCCACACCGGCACGGTCACGCGTAGGCTCCGCTCTGCGTCATCGCCAGCAGATCGGCCACCAGTTTCTGGCCTTCGAAGGTATCCATATAACTGGCCGGCGTGGCTCCGGCCAGCGCCGGCAGCGGCATGGACAGCCACCCTGCCACCCAACGCGCCGCGTCAAAACCGGCGGGGTCGCCGGACTGCTCGACCATGGTCTGCACCATGTCGATCAGCGACGCGACCCCCAGCAGGCGCTCCGACTCGTCGCGCGACAACAGGGCCGCTGCCCTTTCCTTGCGGCTGATGGTGGCGCGCGGCAATCCCAGGCTCGACAGCAGCAGTTCCTTGCCCATGCCCATGCGGTTCGACAGATCGGCCACGGCGGCGGCCGGTATGCCATGCCGGATCAAGCCGATACGGGTCTGCACATCGAGACCGTACAGGGCGGAAGTCATCTTGCCCTTTTGGCCGTCGCCCTCGAAATTGTTCGCTGCTATGACCTGCTCCCTACGCGACGCGGATTCGCGCAAAGGATCGTCGACCGTCATGCTTGTGCCGGTCGCAGGACGTTGGCTTTTACGGCCAGTGGCAACGGGCGGCGTCGTCAGGACGGTAGCGAGGGCTGCGCGTGCAGTACCACGAGGGGGAGCGGTCGGCTTGGGGGTGGGCTTGACTGTCATGTTGAACTCCTTTGAGACTACAGTATAGCTCGAATGATGCAAATGGAAAGCAGCTGTGGGGCCGTGCCATAGCGCGGTACAATATGCCAGCGAGCTTTACCAGGATCTGCTGACACAGCACGGCTTCGTTTGCAGCATGAGCCGCAAAGGCAACTGCTGGGATAATTCCGTGGCCGAACGCTTCTTCCTGAACCTCAAGATGGAACGTGTCTGGCAGCGCCAATATGCCAACCACGCCGACGCCAAGGCCGATATCACCGATTACATCGTCGGCTTCTATAACTGCAAACGCATCAATTCAGCATTGGGCAATCTGTCGCCCGCCATCTATGAACGGAAAATGGCAGCGCGCGAACCTATCGTTGTGTCCGGAATTACTTGACCACAGCATCCAGCGCCTGCGCCGCCGCGTGCTGGCGGACCTGGGCGTGTGGGGCGACCCGGCCGTCATCGCCGACGCGCGCCGCCGCTTCGCGCTGTTCGTGGCCGACCGCAACGCCATCAAGGCCGACGACCAGGCGCTGGTGCTGACCATCGTCGCGCGCGACGCCGACGCGGCGACCTTCGAGCAGCTGCACGCCATCGCCAAAGCTTCGCGCAACGAGACCGAGATCCGCCGCTACTACGCGGCGCTGATGGCCGTGCGCGATCCGCAACTGGCGCTGCAGGCGCGCGACATCGCGCTGTCGGCCGAGATACCGGCGCAGGCGGCGGAGCAGCGCCGGCGCTTTATCTTCGCGCTGGCCGACGAGCATCCGAAACTGTCGTGGGACACGTACACGGAAAATCTTGAGCTTTTGCTCGCATCCAGTCCGCAATACCGCTCGGTGATCATCGCCTCCAACACGCCGGCGATTTACGGCGACTACGTGCCGCTCGACGAACTGGAAGCCTGGTTGAAGAGTAAAGTGCCGGCGGCGATGTATCCGAACGTCGCGCGCGGCATGGAATCGGCGCGCTTCAAGCAGCACGAAAAGGCGCTGATGGTGCAGGCCGCCGACCGCTACGTCGCGTCGCGGCACTGACGCCGGCATCGCGGCGGCGCAGCGGTGTATGCCGCGCGCCGCCGCGTTCGCGCCTACCCGGCCAGGCCTTCGACGATGCGGAAATCGCGTTCGGCGCCGGCGCCCAGCGCGCGCAGCGCGGCTTGGTAGGCCTCGCAGGCGTACACCCGCTGCGCCTGCACATAGCTGTCGAATTGGACGATGACGGTGCGCTGCATCAGCCCTGCTTCGCGCGGCGCGATGGCGTCGGCGGTACGGACGATGATGGTGCCGCCGTTGTCGGCGATGGCCTTGACGGCCAACACGCCGTACGCTTTCAGCGCCGCCTCGTCCGACACCGAACGGTAGGCGACAACCCAGTAACCCTTATGCATGCTGCTCTCCTTTGAATTAACTATTATCCGGCCGGGTGCTGCGCAACGCCCGCCAGTTCCACATCGCCCCGGCCAGCAGCAAAACGCTGGTCAGGAAAAATACCGCGCGCATGCCGACCAGGCCACCGAGCGCGCCGCCCAGCAGCGGCCCTAAAACCTGTCCGGCATATTGCGACGATTGCGCATAGCCGAGCATCCTGCCAAGCGCCTTTTCGGGCACCGACTGGCGTATCACCTTGGCGACCGACGGCAGCAGGCCGGCCAGCGCCATGCCCATCAAAAATCGCAGCGCGGCCAGCTGCCACCACTGCGTGACGAAGGCTTGCGGGACCAGTAAAACGCCGGCCGCCAGCAGGCAGTATATGATGACTTTCCAGCCGCCGATGCGGTCGGCCAGGCGGCCCAGCCGCGCCGCCATCAGGATGCTGCCGAACGCGGAGGCGGCCATGACGATGCCGGCGTCCACCACGACGTGCGCGCGCTCGACACGCAGCTCGCCGAGAAAAAACGTCATGCGGATGCCGATGAGTCCCGGCAGCACGCCGCCGATCAGGGGGCCGATCAAGGTGCCCGACAACGCGCCGGCGGACAGGATGCCCAGCGCCCAGCCGGAGCGCTCGCGCGGCGTCTGCGTCGCCACCAGCAGCGTGGCGGACGATGCGTAACCGCCTATCAAACCGGCCGCGAGACGCAGCAGCACGCGCCGGCGCTTACCAGCGGCCGCGCTGCGAACCGCCACCGATGTGCAACACCTCCCCTGTCACCTGCTGCGCTTCGGTCAGGTAGACGATGCCGTCGGCGATCTGCTCGGCGCTGGAGATGGTGCCCATCGGCGACAGCGTCTTCAGGAAATCCTGGGGATCGTCCTTGTGCATGGGCGTGTCGACGATGCCGGGCGCCACCAGGTTGAAGCGGATATGGTCCTTGGCGTATTCGATGGCCAGGTTGCTGGTGCCGCCGGCGATGCCGCCCTTGGTCATCATCGACACCGAGCTGTTGACGCCGCGCAGCGGGTTGCTCAGCAGCGTGGTGGTCACGCCGACGACGCTGCCGCCGCGCTGCTGGGCCAGGAATTGTTTGACGACCTGCTGGGTGATGTACAGGTAGCCTTCGAGGTTGGTGTGCACCAGCTTCTTGAAGTCGTCCGCCGTGAAGTCGGTGAACGGCTTGGCCATGAAGATGCCGGCGTTGTTCACCAGCGCGTCGACGCCGCCGAAGCGCTGCACCGCCGCCGCCACGACCTTGGCGGCGGTAGCGGCGTCGCCGATGTCGCCGTCGACCAGCAGCAGCCGGTCGGAAGCGGCCAGCTCGGTCGATTGGCTGATGTTGCGCGACGTGCCGACGACGTTGTAGCCGCGTGCCAGAAAGGCCTTGGCGGCGGCGGCGCCGATGCCTTGCGATGCGCCGGTGATGATGACGGTTTTTTGCTGTTGCCTCATGATGGACTCCAGAAGATAGTTGACTAAGATGGCTGACTAAACGGCTGACTAAACGGCTGACTAAGTTGGCAAACTAAGTTGGCAAACCACAGTGGCGAACCCAGGGATAGCCGTCCGCGCGGCAGGCGCTGGCGGACGGCCGGCGGCTCGCCATGAGCCGCCGTACTGCTTACCAGCGGCCGCGCTGCGCACCTCCGCCGACGGCCAGCGTTTCGCCGGTCACCTGCTGCGCTTCGGTCAGGTAGACGATGCCTTCGGCGATCTGCTCGGAGCTGGAGATGGTGCCCATCGGCGCCAGCGTCTTCAGGAAGTCCTTAGGATTGTCCTTGTGCATGGGCGTGTCGACGATGCCGGGCGCGACCAGGTTGAAACGGATGTGGTCCTTGGCGTATTCGATGGCCAGGTTAGCGGTGGCGCCTTCGATGCCGCCCTTGGTCATCATCGACACGGCGCAGTTCATGCCGGCCACTGGGTTGCTCAGCAAGGTGGTGGTCACGCCGACGACGCTGCCGCCGCGCTTCTGTTCCAGCATCTGCTTGACCACCAGCTGGGTGATGTACAGATAGCCTTCCAGGTTGGTATGCACCAGGTTCTGGAAGTCTTGCGCCGTGAAATCGGTGAAGGCCTTGCCGACGAAGATGCCGGCGTTGTTGACCAGGCCATCGATGCCGCCGAAGCGCTGCACAGCCGCTGCGACAACCTTGGCCGCGGTGGCGGCGTCGCCGATGTCGCCGTCGACCAGCAACAGGCGGTCCGACGCGGTCAGCCCGGTCGATTTGCTGATGTTGCGCGAGGTACCCACGACGTTGTAGCCGCGTGCCAGGAAGGCCTTGGCGGTGGCGGCGCCGATGCCTTGCGATGCGCCGGTGACGATGATGGTTTTTTGCTGGGTCATGATGTGCTCCAAATGGGATGGTATGAAATCCGGTACGGCTTTAAGTTCCGGTGAGAGCACTTTACTGCGGCCCTCCACGTTGATAAAGACCACTTCAGGCGATATTGTTGTTACGTGATGTAATCAATTATGGCAAAAATCCACGATATTCTGGTCGCGTAGTACTGACACGCACACTTTTATGGAGTATCAATATGTTGAACCTGCACTACTGGCCCACCGCCAACGGCAATAAAATCACCGTGTTTTTAGAGGAGGCGGCGCTCGATTACCGGGTCTTCCCTATCCAGTTATCGAAGAACGAGCAATCGCATCCCGACTTCGCCGCCATCTCGCCCAATAAGCGCATACCCGCCATCGTCGACTTGCTGCCTGCTATCCGTGGATCGCCGCGCACCAGCGGCAGGGCCAGCAGCTGGCGGACTTTGCGGCGCTGTCGCGCTGGGTCGCGCGCATCGCGGCGCGGCCGGCGACGCAGCGCGCCTATGCGCTGGCCGATGGCATCATCCGCGCGGCCCGGGACCGGGCGCAAAAGGAAGTGACAGTGCAGCCGGCCTGACAACGCACAACGCCGCCAGCATCGCCGGAATGAGCGGCGACGCTGGCGGCGTCTCTTGAGTTGCGACTTCCGCCGCTATTTACGTTGCTACGGCGAATCAGGCCGACAAATGCTTCAGGTTGCTCTCCAGTTCCTCGACGCTGGCGTAGCCGCCGCTGAGTGCCTGCACGTGACCATCCTTTTCCAGCAACAAAGCCGGGAAGCTGTTGACGCCGTAACCACGGGCGCGCGCGAAATCGGCGGCGGTGGCGGCGATGGTGTCGGCCGCCGTCCAGGCCTGATAAAAGCTTGCCGCGTCGATCGCGTGGCCGGCGTCGGTCAGCGCCTTGGCCGCCAGCAGCGACAGCGTGTGGCCGTCGGTGGTGTCGACCGCTTCCACATAGAAGCCGCGTTGCAGCGCGCGGAACACGGACAGCAGGTCCACCTGCGGCGCCAGCCGGCGCGCGGCCACGAAGGCGCGGCAGATCGGTTCGGTGTCGTAGATGAAGTCCTTGCGGGCCAGGAAGCCTTCGCGGTTGAACGGCAGGCCGCTGGCCTCCTCCACCCGCGCCCAGTGCGACAGGCGGAAGCGCTTGCCGGCGTCATCAAGTTTTTCGGTGCCGCCGGGACGCAGGCCGCCGGCAACGATGTCGATGCCCAGTTCCGGATGGCGCTGCGCCAGCTCGGACAATTCCTCGCCGAAGCCGTAGCACCACGAGCACATCGGATCGGCGATATAGATCAGTTTCATTGTTTTGCTCTCTAAAATAGTGCGGCTCAGCCGGCGATTTTCTTGGCCGCTTCGCGCGCGCGCAAGGTGGTCACGTTTTCGCGCGCGACACCCCAGTTGTCGGTGTCGACTTCGTCGATGATGACAAAGGTGGTGGCCGGATTTTTGTTGAGCACGCGGCTCAGCAGGTCGGTGGCGCCCTCGATCAGTTGCAGCTTTTGCTCAGGGGTGACGCCTTCGCGGGTGACGCGGATATTGACGTATGGCATGGTGGTAGCTCCATTCAGTTGGCGTTGCGGTCGGGACGGACATCTGTTGCGGTCCGTTATCATCGACTATACTTTCGGCTGCCAGGTTAATAAACCGCCTCCATCGCAATTGAGTTGATACATCAAGTAACAAGCGCAAGTAAGCAGCGCACAGCACAAGCCCCGGTTAATTATGCAAGCAGGTAACGATCATGCAACGCAACTTCGATAACGTTCTGCTCGGCAGCATCGAGCTGTTTTGCTTTGCCGCCGAGCTGGGTAATTTCACGGCCGCGGCCAACGCGGCGGGTGTCACGCCGGCCGCCGTCAGCCGCTCCATTTCGCGGCTGGAGGAACGCCTCGGCGTACGGCTGTTCGTGCGCACGACGCGGCAAATCCGCTTGACCGACTCCGGCCGCGTCTATTTCGACCAATGCCGCCAGGCGCTGGGCCAGCTGGTCGACGCCGAGCGTGAAATCACCGGCGGCCAGACCACGCCGTCGGGCATGCTGCGCATCAGCATGCCGACCACCTACGGCCACTACCGGGTGCTGCCGCTGCTGGCCGAGTTCCGCGGGCGCTATCCGGACGTGCAGGTCGAAATCCACCTCAGCAACCGCAATATCGACTTCGCCGACGAAGGCTACGACCTGGCCATCCGCGTGCGCAATCCGGCCGATTCCAACCTCATCGCCCGCAAGCTGGAGGACGCGGAACTGGTGCTGGTGGCCACGCCCGGCTATCTGAAGCGGGCCGGCATACCGACCACCCCCGAGCAGTTATTGCAACACGATTGCATACAGTTCGAGTTGCCCAGCACCGGCCGCCGGATACCGTGGCCGCTGCAGGTCGACGGCGAGGTGGTCGAACTGGCCACCACCGGCGGCTACTGCTGCTCCGACGACGTACTCGGCATCGTCACGCTGGCGCGTAGCGGCGCCGGCGTGGTCCAGACCTACCGCTACATCGTCGCCGAGGATATCCGGCGCGGCGAGCTGGTCGAGCTGATGCCGCAATTCGGCGGCACGTCGCGGCCCTTCATCCTGCTGTATCCGCACGCGCGCCACCTGTCGCAGCGGGTGCGCGCCTTCGTCGATTTCCTCGTCGGCCGGATGGCGGAAATCGTCCAAGCCGAGGCGAAACAAGTTAAATTCTCAAAATAAGATCGACCGATTCATAATTATTCGTTTTTTAAAATGCTCGCGCCGCTCTAAAGTATGGTGACAGCAACCATCACCAAAGAGGAAACGACATGGATACCACATCCGAACCGGCGCGACACACACCGTCGCTGGCGGTGCTACTGGCCAGCAGCTTCGCCTTCATCATCGTCCAGCTGGACGTCACCATCGTCAACGTCGCCTTGCCGAAGATGGGCGCGGAACTCAGTGCCAGCGTCAGCGCCTTGCAATGGGTGGTCGACGCCTACACGCTGGGCTTCGCCGTGTTCCTGCTGTCGGCCGGCGTGATGGGCGACAAATTCGGCTCCAAGCGCGTGTTCCTGGCCGGTTTCGGCCTGTTCACGCTGGCCTCCATCGCCTGCGCCATGGCGCCGTCGGCGCTGGCGCTGAACGTGGCGCGCGCGCTGCAAGGCATCGGTGCGGCCTTGCTGGTGCCGAGTTCGCTGGCCATCCTCAATTTCGCTTATGCCCACGATAAAAAGATGCTGGCCAAGGCCATCGGCTGGTGGACGGCGGCCGGCGGCGTGTCGATCGCGGCCGGCCCGGTGATCGGCGGCCTGTTGTTGTCGACGGCGGGCTGGCGCAGCATCTTCTGGGTGAATGTGCCGATCTGTATCGCCGGCTTCGCGCTGACCTGCTACGTCGTGCCGCGCATGCAAAGCAAGGCGTCGTCGCGCCATTTCGACCTGCCCGGCCAGCTGTTGTCGGTGCTCGCGCTGGCCGGCTTTATCGGCGCGGTGATCGAGGTGCAGGCGCTGGGCTTTTCCAGCGTGGTGGTGCAAGGCGGCTTTATCACGGCGTTCGTGGCCGGCGCGGCGTTCCTGATCGTCGAAAGCCGCGTACCCGCGCCGATGCTGCCGCTGAAACTGTTCCACAGCATGCGCTTCTCGGGCGCCGTGCTGTTCGGCGTGCTGGTCAATTTCGCCTACTATGGCGTGATTTTCGTGCTCAGTTTTTACCTGCAAAAAGTGCGCGGCTTTTCCGTCATGCAGACCGGCCTGACCTTCCTGCCGCTGACCGGCACCTTCATCTTCTCCAACATCGCCAGCGGACGCCTGTCGGCCCGCACCGGCTTGCGCACGCCGATGGTGCTGGGCGGGCTGATCTGCTGCAGCGGCTATGCGCTACTGGGCAGGTTCGGCATCTCCGACCACGCTACTTTCCTCGACATGCTGCCCGGCCTGGCGCTGATCCCGGCCGGCATGGGCCTGGCGGTGCCGGCGATGACGACATCGATCTTATCGAGCGTCGAACGGCATCAGGCGGGCACGGCGTCGGCTGTGCTGAACACGGCGCGCCAGGTCGGCGGCGCCACCGGCGTGGCGATTTTCGGCGCGATCGTCGCGGCCGGCAGCGGCGTGGAAATTATGGGCGGGGTGCAAAACGTGATGGGCATCTCGGCAGTGCTGTTGCTGGCCGCGGCCGCCATGGCCTTCTTCAGCCGGGCCGGCGTGGCACCGCTGGCCAAGGCCGCCTGAGCATCCTGATATCTGGCGCCACCGCATCGCCATGCGGCGGCGCTTTTCATCCATACCGTTTATATCGTTTATACCTTATGTATCTTTTCTGAATATTCTCATCACTCCCGCCACCCATTCTCATAAGGTCACCTCTAGAAACCTAGCCTGCCGTTCGCAGGTTCGGTAAAATTCTGGCATCAGCCCGCGACCAATGAATACCACAATGATGAAGCCCCGGATCAGCCTGTTTGCCGAACATGAACGCGAAGACCGTCGTACCAAGATCGGCGATCCGCTGGTCGGCT
>NZ_JANXMI010000202.1 GCF_025354735.1 Rugamonas sp. | reverse complement strand
GGGCCGCGCGCCCTTTTCCTTTGGAGATTACATGGCCCGACCGCAGACTTCCGTACTTCGCCGCTCCCTCGCCCTCGCCGGCATCTTCGCCGCCTCCGTCTCCTGGTCCGCGTGGTCGCCGGCGCAGGAGGCGCCGCAGCGCGCGCCGGAAATCGCCACCGGCTTCTCGAATAAAACCGGCTGGACCGCGCAGAAATTCATGGTCGCCGCCGCCAATCCGCTGGCCACCGAAGCGGGCTACCAGATGTTGAAGCGCGGCGGCAGCGCCATCGACGCCGCCATCGCCACGCAGCTGGTACTGACCCTGGTCGAGCCACAATCGTCCGGCATCGGCGGCGGCGCCTTTTTGATGTACTACGACGGCCAGCATGTGCAATCGTTCGACGGCCGCGAAACCGCGCCGGCCGCCGCCGACGAACACCTGTTCCAGGACGCCGACGGCAAGCCGCTGTCGCGCAACGCCGCCATCATCGGCGGCCGTTCGGTCGGCGCGCCCGGCGTGCTGCGCATGCTCGAACTGGCGCACAGGGAGCACGGCAAGCTGCCGTGGGCCACGCTGTTCCAGCCCGCCATCGAGCTGGCCGACCACGGCTTCGCCGTCAGCCCGCGCTTGCATAGCCTGCTGGCCTGGGATCCCAATTTGATACTCGATCCGGTCGCCGCCGCCTACTTCTACGACAAGGACCGCCAGCCCTGGGCCGTCGGCCACGTGCTGAAAAATCCCGCGCTGGCGCGCACGCTGCGCGAGATCGCCAGCGGCGGCGCCGACGCCTTTTATCAAGGCCGCATCGCGCGCGACATCGCCGCCAAGGTGGCCTCGCATGCCACCAATCCGGGCCAGCTGACGGCCGCCGACATCGCCGGCTACCAGGCCAGGGAACGCGATCCGGTGTGCAGCGACTACAAAAAATGGACCGTCTGCGGCATGCCGCCGCCGTCGTCCGGCGGCATCACCATCGCGCAGATGCTCGGCGTGCTGGAAGTGAAAAACATCGCCCGGTTCCCGCCCACGCGCGCGGCCAACGGCGACATCGAACTGACGGCCGACGAAATCCATTTGTTCAGCGAAGCGGGCCGCCTGGCCTACGCCGACCGCAATCACTACGAGGCCGACACCGACTTCGTGCCGCTGCCCGGCCACGGTATCGCGTCGCTGATCGACAAAACCTATCTGGCGCAGCGCGCCGCGCTGGTCACGGACCGGTCGATGGGGCAGGCCCGCTTCGGCACGCCGCCCGGCATGAACGTGGCCTGGGGTTCGGACAGCGAGACGGCGCGGCCGTCGACGTCGCACCTGGTCGCGGTCGACCAGTACGGCGGCGGCATGTCGATGACGACGTCGGTGGAAGACGCCTTCGGCTCGCGCCAGATGGTCGACGGCTTCCTGCTCAATAACCAGCTGACCGATTTCTCGTTCGACGCGGTCGACGCCGACGGCCCGGTCGCCAACCGGGTCCAGGCCGGCAAGCGTCCGCGCAGCGCGATGTCGCCGGAGCTGGTGTTCGACCGGCAGACCCACAAGCTGGTGCTGGCCACCGGCTCGCCGGGCGGCTCGGCCATCATCAACTACGTGGCCAAGGTGCTGGTCGGGACGCTGGACTGGAACTTGAATGTGCAGCAGGCCATCAGCCTGCCCAACATCGGCAGCCGCAACGGGCCGACGGAGCTGGAGGCGGGGCGCATTTCGCCGGCCGTGATCGCGGCGCTGAAGGCGCGCGGCCACCAGGTCATCGAGAACGAGCAGACCTCCGGCCTGCAAGGCATCATGCGCACCACGGTCGATGGCCATGACGCCTGGTTCGGCGGCGCCGACCCGCGCCGCGAAGGCATCGTGCGCGGCGATTGAGCCGCCGGCGTGGGCGGTGTAGCGACCCCGCCCCCGCGCCGCGGGCCCGCCCTCACGTTGTAATTTATCGCGCCCCTTCCCCAAACCGGCCATACCCTGCTAATCTGGCCGCATGGGACAACAACATAAAACAGGACTCATCCTGACGGGCGGCGGCGCCCGCGCCGCCTACCAGGTCGGCGTGCTGCAAGCGATCTCCGAAATTCTGTGGGAAGCCGGCTGGCCGCCGGCGCGCAATCCCTTCGACATCATCTGCGGCACCTCGGCCGGCGCCATCAACGCCACCGCGCTGGCCTGCCGCGCCGACAATTTCGGCGAGGGCGTGCAAAAGCTGCTCGACGTCTGGCAGCACATCGAAGTCGAACAAGTCTACCGCGCCGATTCGCTCGGCGTGCTGCGCTCGGGCGCGCGCTGGCTGTCCATCCTGTCGTTCGGCTGGCTGCTGCGCAAATGGCGCGCCGCGCCGCCGGCCTCGCTGCTCGACAACACGCCCCTGGTCAGCCTCCTGCACCGCATGCTGGACCTGCCGCGCCTCGACGCCGTGCTCTCCGAAGGCCTGCTGCACGCGCTGGCCGTGACGGCGTCGTCGTACAGCGGCGGCCAGCACATCACCTTTTACCAGACCATGGCCAACATCGTGCCGTGGGTGCGCATGCAGCGCGTCGCGCTGCAAGACCAGATCGGCGTCGAGCACTTGCTGGCGTCGTCGGCGATCCCGTTTATTTTTCCGGCCACGCCGCTGTACCTGGGCGGCCACCGCGAATATTGCGGCGATGGCTCGATGCGCCAGCTGGCGCCGATCTCGCCGGCCATCCACCTCGGCGCCGACAAGGTGCTGGTGGTCGGCGCCGGACGCCTGACCGAGCCGGCCCGCGCCGCCGGCGCCGCGCCGGCGCGCTACCCGAGCGTGGCGCAGATCGCCGGCCACGCCATGTCGTCGATCTTCCTCGACGGCCTGGCGGTCGACATCGAGCGCCTCGAGCGCATCAACCGCACGCTGTCCATGCTGCCGCCCGAATACTTGGCGCAGACGCCGCTCAAGCCGGTCGAGCTGCTGGTGATCGCGCCGTCCGAGCGGCTCGACGACATCGCCAGCCGCCACATCGCCAGCCTGCCGGCGCCGATACGGGTCATGTTGTCGAGCATAGGCGCGACCGAAACGCGCGGCGCCGCGCTGGCCTCCTATTTGCTGTTCGAATCGACGTATACTTGCGAGTTGATCCGGCTCGGCCAGAGCGACACGCAAGCCCGCAAGGCCGACGTGCTGGCCTTCTTCGGATCGTAAGCGGCATGCGGCATGCGGCATGGGGCATGCTGCGCGGTGACCCCGGTGTCCCGCGCCCATGCCCCGGCAGCGCCTGAACCGTTTTTCGCCACCGTCGATAGATAAATTTTTTTGCGAGTCATCCCCGTGTCCCCACTACGCCGTGCCCTGTTCCACCTGCTGCCAGCCTTGCTGCTGTGGGCCGCCGCATGGGGCGGGGCGCGGGCCACCGCGCCGCCGCGCACCTTGCGCTTCGAGCAGCTCAGCGTCGAACACGGGCTGGCGCAGGAATCGGTGCTGGCCATCGCCCAGGACAAGCAAGGCTTCATGTGGTTCGGCAGCCAGGCCGGCTTGAGCCGCTTCGACGGCTACCGCGTCATCAGCTACAAGAGCGCCGTCTCCGACCCGGCCAGCCTGGGCGACAACTGGGTCCGCGCGCTGCACCTGGACCGCTCCGGCGGCCTGTGGATCGGCACCGACGGCGGCCTCGATCGCTACGACGAGCTGACCCAGACCTTCACCCATTTCCATCCCGAGGAACCGGCCAAGCGCGGCAACGGCAACCGCCACGTGCGCGCCATCGTCGACGACGGCCTCGGCGGCCTGTGGCTGGCCACCGGCGACGGCTTGCAGCATTTCGATCCGGCCAGCGGCCGCTTCACCATCTGGCACCACGACGCCGCCGACAGCGCCAGCCTGGCCGACGACCAGGTCAACGCGCTGGCGCGCGACGCCGCCGGCCGGCTGTGGGTCGGCACCGCCTCGGGCCTGGACATGATGGCGCCGCACGCGGCCCGCTTCGTCCACTTCCGTCTCGACCCGGCGCCCGACTCCGAATACAACGCGGTCCAGGCGCTGCAGGTCGACAGCGCGCAGACCCTGTGGATCGGCACTCTGGCCGGCCTGGAACAGTGGCGCGAGCTGGGCCCGGACCCGCGGCGGCGCCGCCTCGGCGAACGCGAGGGCCTGAGACCGGGCAGCATCGCGGCCCTCTACCAGGACAGCGAAAACTATCTGTGGGTGGGCAGCGTGGCCGAAGGCCTGTACCGCTGGCTGCCGGCGGAAAACCGCCTGGTCCAGTACCGCCACCAGTACACCGACAGCCACAGCGTGGCCGACAACCAGATCTCGGCGCTGTTCCGCGACCGCCTCGGCACCTTCTGGGTCGGCACCTGGAACAATGGCGTGAGCCGGGTCGACCTGGGCAGCGGCGGCTTCGCGCGCCTGGTGCGCCAGGCCGACCAGGCGCACACGCTGTCGGACAACAAGGTGCGCGCCATCGCCAGCGACGGCGCCGGCCGCCTGTGGCTGGGCACCAGCAGCGGCTTGAATCACTACGACCCCATCAGCGGCGACAGCGAACTGTATCGGCATCGGCCGGACCGCTACCAGGCGTATATCCACCAGGCCGACAGCCACGGCGCCGACGGCCTGACCGACGACCAGGTGACGGCGCTGTGGCGCCAGGGCGACGGCAGCCTGTGGATAGGCGGGCGCAACGGCGTCGACCGGCTGGCCGCCGACGGCCGCCGGTTCAGCCACTTCTCGTTCGCCCACGGCGACATCAACGCCGACACCATCCGCAACATCGTCGGCGACCGTGGCGGCATGCTGTGGATCGCCTCGCGCGGCGGCCTGCACCGGCTCGACCCGCGCACGGGCGCCGTGCAAACCTTCCGCCACGATCCGTCCGACAGCGCCAGCCTGGCCGACAACGTGGTGCGGCCCATCCTGGAAGACCGCCGCGGCCAGCTGTGGATAGGCACCTTCAACGGCCTCGATCTGCTCGACCGCAAGACCGGCCGCTTCCGCCACTACCGGCGCGACGCCAACGATACCAGCAGCCTCAGTCACGACGAAGTCCACTATCTGTACGAAGACCCGCACGGCACCATCTGGGTCGGCACCGCCGCCGGCCTCAATAAAATGGAAACCCGCGCCGACGGCTCGCTCCACTTCCGGCGCTATCTGCGCAAGGACGGCATCGCCGACGACGCCATCGCCTCCATCCTGCCGGACGACCACGGCAACCTCTGGCTGTCGACCAACACCGGCATCTCCAAGCTCGATGTCGACACTGGCCTGTTCCGCAATTACGGCGGCGCCGACGGCACCATCGAAGGCGCCTACTTCGACGGCGCGGCCCTGCGCACCGCCGACGGCACGCTGTTCTTCGGCGGCTTCAACGGCGTGACCGCGTTCGCGCCGGCCGCCGTGCGCGAAAACAGCGTGGCGCCGACGGTGGCGATCACCGATTTCCAGATCTTCAACAAGTCGATCCGGGCCGGCCACGGCGAACATCCGAACGTGCTCAAGTCGGCCATCGAGCACACCACGGCGCTGACGCTGAACGAATCGGACTCCGTGTTCTCCTTTGAATTCGCGGCGCTGCACTACGCCGCGCCGCAGCGCAACCGCTTCGCCTACCAGTTGCAGGGCTTCGACCGCGACTGGGTCGTCACCGACGCCACCAAGCGCTTCGCCACCTACACCAACCTCGATGCGGGACACTACCAGTTCCGCGTCAAGGCCGCCAACAAGGACGGCATCTGGAACGACAACGCCGCCACCGTCGACATCCTCATCGAGCCGCCGTTCTGGAAAACCTGGTGGTTCCGCACCGTGGCCGCCCTGTTGGCGGTTGGCGCCGCGTATGGCTCCTACCACGTGCGCATGCGCGCGCTGCGGCGCCAGAAGGACAAGCTGGAACAGCAGGTCGGCCTGCGCACGGCCGAAGTCGAGCACAAAAACCTGCTGCTGCAACGCCAGAAGGGCGAACTGGAACAGCGCCGCCTGGAAGCGGAAAGCCAGCGCGCCGAGGCCGAGCAGCGCCGCATCGACACCGAGCGCCAGAAGCAGGAAGTGGAGCGGCAAAAGGAAAACGTCGAACAGGCCCACCGCAACATCTCGGTGCTCAGCGAAATCGGGCGCGAGATGAACGCCACGCTCGATATCGAAACCACCATGCTGACCGTCTACCGCCACGTCTCGCACCTGATGAACGTGCAGAAGTTCGGCATCGGCTTCGTGCGCGAGGAACAGGGCGTGATCGAATTCCCGTTCGCGGTCGAACGCGGCGTGCGCGCCTTGCCCTACCAGCGCCGCCTCGACGATCCGCACCAGCTGGCCGTGTGGTGCGTGCTGCAACAGCGCGAAGTGTTCATCAACGATTTCTACGCCGAGTACGCGCACTACATCAGCGCCGAGGGCTTCGGCACGCTGGCCATCGGCATCCTGGAGGACGGCAGCGAGGCGCAGGTGCCGCTGTCGATGATGTACACGCCGCTGATCGTGCAGGAGCGCGTGGTCGGCGTGCTGGCGGTGCAGTGCATGGAGCGCAACGGCTACCAGCGGGTCCACATGGACATGCTGCGCAACCTGGCCGCGCACGCCGCCGTCGGCCTCGATAACGCGCGCACCTACCAGCAGCTGGAGGAGGCGCTGCGCGCGCTGCGCGAGACCGAGGCCGAGCTGCTGCTGCAGGAAAAACAGGTGCGCCTGCACACCGAGGAACTGGCGCAGGCCAACGAGGCGCTCAAGGAAAACGACGAGCGCCTGCGCCTGGCCAAGCAAAAGGCCGAGGACGCGACGCGCCAGAAATCCGAATTCCTCGCCAATATGAGCCACGAGATGCGCACCCCGCTGGCCGGCGTGATCGGCATGCTGGGCTTCGCGCTGCGCGACGGCGGCCTGCACCAGGCCACCCGCGAGCAGATCCTGCGCGGCCAGGCCAACGCCCAGTCGCTGCTGGGGATCATCAACGACCTGCTCGACTTTTCCAAGATCGAGGCCGGCAAGCTGACCATCGAGAACATCGACTACTCGCTGTCGTCGACGGTCGAAAACGTGCTTAGCCTGTTCGAGGAACAGGCCTCGGCCCACAGCGTCGGCTTCAGCCTGGAATTCGGCGAGGGCTTGCCGCCCTTCGTCGTCGGCGATCCGAGCCGGCTGCGCCAGGTGCTGGTCAACCTGGTCGGCAACGCCTTCAAATTCACTCAGCGCGGCGACGTCCGCATGCGCGTCGAGCGCGTGCCGGCGCCGCGCGGCCAGGGCTATAACCTGATCCGCTTCACCGTCAGCGACACCGGCATCGGCATCGCGGCCGACGCCATCCCGCGCCTGTTCCAGAAATTCGAGCAGGCCGACACCACCACCACGCGGCGCTACGGCGGCACCGGCCTGGGACTGGCGATCTGCCGCCAGCTGGTCGAGTTGATGGGCGGCGCCATCGACGTCGTCAGCACGCCCGGCGTCGGCAGCACCTTCTCGTTCGAGCTGCCGCTGGCCGACGGCGTGGCGCCGCAGCTGGTGCCGCAAGTGCCGCGCGCGCCGCACAGCCATCAACTGAAGGTGTTGTGCGCCGAAGACTTCCCGACCAACCAGATCATCATCCGCATGATGCTCGAAGACCTGGGCCACGGGGTCGACATCGCGGCCAACGGCCTGCTGGCGGTCAAGGCCTGCGCCCACACCCGCTATGACCTGATCCTGATGGACGGCCGCATGCCGGAAATGGACGGCGCCAGCGCCACGCGCCTGATCCGCGCCGGCGGTCCCGACGACGCGCCGGTGCGCGACCAGGAACTGATGATCATCGCGTTGACGGCCAACGCCAGCGAGGAGGATCGCAGCCGCTATCTGGCGGCCGGCATGGACGATTTCCTGACCAAGCCTATCGACGAGGCGGCGCTGCATTTCCAGATAAGCCGCGCCATCGAACGCCAGTTGCAGCGCGGCCTGACGCTGCCGCGCATGGCAGCGGCGCGCATGGTCGACGCGGCGATGTCCGTCACCGGCGCCGGCGTCGCCGCGGGGCCGGGCGTTGCGGAACTCGACGCCATGTTCGGCGTCGCGCCTGCGCCAGCTTCGCATTCCGCGCATGTCGTGCATCCGGTGCATCCCTTGAACCCCGTGCATGCCGTGGCTCCCGGACTTCCCGCGCGCGCCGACGGCGACCTGAAAACGCGGCTGCGCGACGCCTTCAGCGTCGACGTGCCGGCGCGGCTGTCCGAACTCGATCGCGCCCTGGTCCGGCGCGACAGCGAGGCCGCCGGCCGTCTGCTGCACGGCATCAAAGGCAGCGCCGCCTATCTGGAAGCGCCGGAATTGCAGGCCCTGTGCGGCGCGCTGGAACAGTCGGCCGACGGCGGCGATCTGGCGGCGGTGCAGGCCGGCCTGCCGCGCCTGCGCGCCTTGCTGGCGGGCGTCGCCGGCGTCGGCGCCAACTGACGGCGCTTATGGGGTAAG
Source organism: Rugamonas sp. (assembly GCF_025354735.1). Lineage (GTDB taxonomy): Bacteria > Pseudomonadota > Gammaproteobacteria > Burkholderiales > Burkholderiaceae_D > Rugamonas. The sequence continues at coordinate 18,967 of NZ_JANXMI010000202.1, read as the reverse complement.
ATTCCAGCGCAGTGCCAAACAGTTCCGCCGGCGGGCCCGCAAGCCGGGATCGGAACCATCTGTGAAGGTTGATATATCAGGCACCGGAGATCCGTATGAAAGTTTTGGTGGTAGACGACGACGTCGTATCGCGCATGGTGTTGATGCACCTGATCGACAGCTGCGGCAAATTCGACATCGTGGAAGCGGAAGACGGCGCCGACGCCTGGCAGCAGCTGGAAGACGGCCTGCGGCCCGCGATCTGCTTCTGCGACCTGCGCATGCCGCGCCTGTCCGGCATCGAGCTGCTGCAGCGCGTCAAGGCCGACGCCAACCTGAACACCGTGCCCTTCGTGCTGGTGTCGTCGGCGACCGACCGCGAGACCGTGCAGCAGGCGCTCAATGCCGGCGCCGCCGGTTACATCGTCAAGCCCTTCCAGGCCGACCAGGTGCGGGTCCATTTGCTGGGATTTTTCGAGCAGGCCGCCGGCGGCTGCGAACACGAAGCCGAAGCGCCATCCGACACCGCGCAGCGGCTCGGCATCAACGCCGAACGCCTGCTGGTGTACCTGGCCGGCTTCCACAAGCAGCTCACCGCCGCCAGCGGCGAACTCGATGCGCTGCTGGCGCGCGGCGAGCAGGAGGAAGCGCGCCAGCGCATCGAGCGCTTGCACGCCGGCTGCGTCACCCTGGGCCTGAGCGGCGCCGCCGCCGCGCTCAAGACACTAGCCTCCGGCGCGCTCGCCAGCGAAGCGCTGCAAGCCGTGCTGACCGGCGTCGTGCACGCCGTGATACAGCAATCGGGCCTGGTGCGCCCAGCCGGCGCGTGAGGCGCCGATGGTTCGCCGCCGCGCGATGCCGCAGCCCCGGTCTTGACCCCGGTTGAGGTTGGCGGCGGCCCCATACAAGCGCGCCACGGATTTGGCTCCCCAGACACGCACATCGCACTTGTGGTCGATTTAGTTTAGGTTTAAAGTATCCCCTCCGCAGGTGCTTAGGCTGACTATCCAACTATCCGACTTCAGGCGACCATGACCCGACCTACCGAGTGGAACACCCAGTACGATGGGCAGTACGACAATTTCGCGTCGCGCCAGCTGCCGCCGCCGGAACTGTGGCCGGAGTTGCGCTTCGACCTGCCGCAGCTGCGTTACCCCGAGCGCCTGAACTGCGTCGCCGAACTGGTCGACGCCGCCGTCGCCGGCGGTGGCGGCGCGCGCATCGCCATCATCGGCGAACACGAAACCTGGACCTACGCCGAGCTGCAGGAAAAAGTCGACCGCATCGCCCATGTGCTGCGCGGCCCGCTGGGGCTGGCGCGCGGCAACCGCGTGCTGCTGCGCGGCGCGAACCATCCCATGATGGCGGCCTGCATCCTGGCCGTGTTCAAAGCCGGCTGCATCGCCGTGCCGACCATGCCGCTGCTGCGCGCGCGCGAACTGGCCACCGTCGCCGTCAAGGCCCAGGTGAACGCGGTGCTGTGCGCCGCCGGCCTGCGCGACGAGGTCGACGCCATGCCCTCGGGCCGGCCGGAAAAAATGCTGTGCTTCGGCGCCGACGGCGCCGAAGCCGGTTCGCTCGAAGCGCTGATGGCGCTCCAACCGGCACGCTTCGCCGCCGCCGACACGGCCGCCGATGAAATCTGCCTGATCGGCTTCACCTCCGGCACCACCGGCGTTCCGAAAGGGACCATGCACTTCCAGCGCGACGTGATGACGATCTGCGACTGCTTCCCGCGCTCGGTGCTGGGCACGCAGCCGTCCGATATCTTCATCGGCACGCCGCCGCTGGCCTTCACCTTCGGCCTCGGCGGCCTGCTGCTGTTCCCCTTGCGGGTCGGCGCGGCCGCCGTGCTGCTGGAAAAACTGACGCCCGACACGCTGCTGCAAGCGATAGAAAAACACGGCGCCACCATCTGCTTCACGGCGCCGACCTTCTACCGCCAGATGGCGCCGTTGGCCGGGAAATACGATTTGTCGCGTTTGCAAAAAACCGTGTCCGCCGGCGAAGCGCTGCCGCTGGCCACGCGCGACAGCTGGCAGCAGGCCACCGGACTGGCGATGATAGACGGCATAGGCGCGACCGAGATGCTGCACATCTTCATCGCGGCGGCCGGCGACCAAATCCGTCCCGGCGCCACCGGCAAACCGGTGCCCGGCTACCAGGCCTGCATCCTCGACCTCGACGGCCGGCCGGTCGGCCCCGGCGTGATCGGACGGCTGGCCGTCAAGGGGCCGACCGGCTGCCGCTACCTGGCCGACGAGCGCCAGCGCGACTATGTGCTCAACGGCTGGAACCTGACCGGCGACGCCTACGAGATGGACGCCGACGGCTATTTCTACTATCGCTCGCGCACCGACGACATGATCATCTCGGCCGGCTACAACATCGCCGGCCCGGAAGTGGAGGAGACGCTGCTGCGCCATCCGGCCGTCGCCGAATGCGGCGTGGTCGGCAAGCCGGATCAGGAGCGCGGCCAGATCGTCGAAGCGCACATCGTCCTCAAGGCCGGCTACGAGGCCTCGGCCCAGATGGCGGCCGCGCTGCAAGACTACGTCAAGGCGCAAATCGCGCCGTACAAATATCCGCGTTCCATTCAATTTTTATCGGCGTTGCCGCGCACCGAAACAGGCAAGCTGCAACGCTTCAAGCTGCGCGCCGCGCCATCGACCCAGAGCCCCACATGAATATAGTTTGCATAGGCGGCGGCCCGGCCGGCCTGTATTTCAGCCTGCTGATGAAGCAGCAGGATCCGGCCCACCAGATCACGGTCATCGAGCGCAATCGCCCCTACGACACCTTCGGCTGGGGCGTGGTGTTTTCCGACCAGACGCTGGGCAAGTTGATGCAGTCGGACGAGGCCACGGCGCGCTCCATCCTGCAATCGTTCAATCACTGGGACGATATCGACATCCATTTCAAGGGCGAGAAAGTGACCTCCGGCGGCCACGGATTCTGCGGCATCGGCCGCAAGCGCCTGCTCAATATCCTGCAGCAGCGCTGCGAGGAACTGGGCGTGCGGCTGGTGTTTGAAACCGAGGTGGCGGACGACCAGGCCATCGCGGCGCAGTACGGGGCCGACCTGGTGATCGCCGCCGATGGCTTGAACAGCCGTATCCGCACGCGCTACGCGGCCAGCTACCAGCCGACCATCGAAGCGCGCCAGTGCCGCTTCGTGTGGCTGGGCACGAAGAAAAAATTCGACGCCTTCACGTTCGCCTTCAAGGAAACGCCGCATGGCTGGTTCCAGGCCCACATCTACCAGTACGACGGCGACACCTCGACCTTCATCGTCGAGGCGCCGGAGCCGGTGTGGCGCGCGGCCGGGCTGGAGGACATGAGCCAGGAGCAGGGCATCGCCTTTTGCGAGCGGCTGTTCGCCGAGCAGCTGGATGGCCACGCGCTGCTGTCGAACGCGCCGCATCTGCGCGGCTCGAATATGTGGATCAAGTTCCCGCGCATCGTCTGCGGCCAGTGGGTGCACTGGAACGGCGCGGTGCCGGTGGTGCTGATGGGCGACGCCGCGCACTCGGCGCATTACTCGATCGGCTCCGGCACCAAGCTGGCGCTGGAGGACGCGATCGAGCTGGCGCGCTGTTTCGCCGCCCACGCCGACGCCGCGATCGCGCTCGACGCCTACCAGGGCGCGCGCGCGATAGAAGTCATCAAGATCCAGAGCGCGGCGCGCAATTCGATGGAGTGGTTCGAGAACGTGGCGCGCTACACGGCGCTGGAGGCGCCGCAGTTCGCCTACTCGATGCTCACGCGCAGCCAGCGCCTGTCGCATGAAAACCTGCGCCTGCGCGACGCCGCCTTCGTGGCCGGCTATGAAGCGTGGTTCGCCGCGCGCGCCTATGCGCAGGCCGGCCTGGCGGCGCCGCACAGCCTGGCCGTGCCGCCCATGTTCACGCCCTTCAAGGTGCGCGGGGTGACGCTGAAGAACCGCATCCTGGTCTCGCCGATGGCGCAGTACAGCGCCGTCGACGGCGTCGCCGGCGACTACCACCTGGCGCACCTGGGCGCGCGCGCGATGGGCGGCGCGGCGCTGGTGTTCGCGGAGATGACGTGCGTGTCCGCCGACGCGCGCATCACGCCGGCCTGTCCCGGCATGTACGCGCCGCGGCACACGCAGGCCTGGAAGCGCATCGTCGATTTCGTGCATGGTCACAGCGACGCGAAAATCGCGCTGCAACTGGGCCACGCCGGCGCCAAGGGTTCGACGCGCGCCATGTGGGACGGCATCGACCAGCCGCTGGCGCGCGACGAGGACAACTGGCCGCTGGTGTCGGCCTCGCCGCAGCAGTATCTGGCCGGCGTGTCGCAGACCGCGCGCGCGATGACGCTGGCCGACATGCGCCGCATCGAGGACGATTTCGTGCGCGCCACGCTGGCCGCCGACGAAGCGGGCTTCGACTGGCTGGAGCTGCACTGCGCGCACGGCTACCTGCTGTCGTCCTTCATCTCGCCGCTGACCAATGAGCGCGGCGACGAATACGGCGGCGCGCTGGAAAACCGCTGCCGCTATCCGCTGCGCGTGTTCGCGGCGATGCGCGCGGCCTGGCCGGCGCACAAGCCGATGAGCGTGCGCATTTCCGCGCACGACTGGGTCGCCGGCGGCATCACGCCCGACGACGCGGTGGCCATCGCGCGCCTGTTCAAGCAGGCCGGCGCCGACATGATCGACTGTTCCTCGGGCCAGGTCAGCAAGCTGGAACGGCCGCTCTACGGCCGCATGTTCCAGACCCCGTTCGCGGACCGGGTGCGCAACGAGGCGGGGATAGGCGCCATCGCCGTCGGTGCTATCTTCGAGGCCGACCACGCCAACGGCATCATCGCCGCCGGCCGCGCCGACCTGTGCGCGGTGGGCCGCCCGCACCTGGCCAATCCGGCGTGGACGCTGACGGAAGCGGCCAAGATAGGCTATCCGGGCCTGGCGTGGCCCAAGCAATACGTGCCGGGAAAGCAGCAGCTTGAACGCAATCTGGAACGCGAGCGGCAGCTGGCCGCAGCGAATGCCGGCCTCACTGCGCAGCAGGTGGCGGCGCAATTACTGGAAGGTTGAAGATGACGATTTTGATGGGTAAGCACGCCCTGGTCACCGGCGGCGCGCGCGGCATCGGCGCCGCCTGCGCGCGGGCCTTGCTGCGGCGCGGCGCGCGCGTGACGCTGGCCGGCCGCGACGTGGCGGCCCTGCTGCGTGCGCAGGAGGAGATGCGCAGTCTCGGTGAAATCGGCATCGAGCAGATCGACGTCGCCAGCGAAGCGTCGGTGCAAGCCGGTTTCGCGCGCGCGGCGCAGCGTTTCGGCCGCATCGATATTTTAATCAACAACGCCGGCCAGGCCGCACCCGCGCCATTCATGAAGACCGACGCGGCGCACTGGCAGCGGATGCTGGACGTGAACCTGAACGGGCCGTTCCACTGCACCCAGGCGGCGCTGCCGGCGATGCTCGAAGCGCGCTGGGGCCGCATCGTCAACGTCGCCTCGACGGCGGGGCTGGTCGGCTATCGCTACGTGTCGGCCTACGTCGCGGCCAAGCACGGCGTGATCGGCCTGACGCGCGCGCTGGCGCTGGAAGTGGCGGCCAAGGGCGTGACGGTGAACGCGGTCTGCCCCGGCTACACCGAGACCGACATCGTGCGCGAGGCGATCGCCAACATCGTCGCCAAGACCGGCCGCAGCGAGGATGAGGCGCGCGCTGAACTGGCGGCCGCCAATCCGCAAAAGCGGCTGGTGCAGGCCGAGGAAGTGGCCAACGCCGTGCTGTGGTTATGCCTGCCCGAATCGGCGGCCATGAATGGACAAGCCATCGCCGTCGCCGGCGGTGAAGTGATGTAAAGGATAGCGATCAACATGTCATCACCAAGCGCCCGCACCGGGCACCATGAAGACGGCGACGCGGCGCGCGACGAACCGGTCGACCTGTCGAGCCGCCTGACGCAGGACCACCACCAGTCGCTCAAGCTGTGGCTGCGCATGCTGTCCTGCACCACCATGATAGAAAACGAAATCCGCGGCCGCCTGCGCGTGACCTTCGGCATCACGCTGCCGCGCTTCGACCTGATGGCGCAGCTGGAGCGCTATCCGCAGGGCCTGCGCATGGGCGAGCTGTCGAAACGGATGATGGTCACCGGCGGTAACATCACCGGCATCACTGACCAGCTGGAGCAGGAGCAGCTGGTGGTGCGCGTGCCCGATCCCAAGGACGGCCGCGCCTACAGCGTGATGCTGACCGCCGAGGGACGCGGCGCCTTCGCCGAGATGGCGGCGGTGCACGAGGGCTGGATCGCGCAGCTGTTGCAGGATGTGTCGGGCGCCGACAAGACGCAGCTGATCGAGCTGCTGTCGCAAATGAAGCGGCACCTGAACGCCGCCGACGAAAAAAAGGAGCACTGACATGCGATATCTTCCCGGCCAGGCGCAGCAACTGCCCGGCAACCGCGCCGCGTTCGCGCACCATCAGGCGCGGCATTTTTTGTTTGACGTGGCCGGCGGCGTCGCCACGCTGACGCTCAATCGCCCCGAGCGCAAAAATCCGCTGACCTTCGACTCCTACGCCGAGCTGCGCGAGCTGTTTCGCGCGCTCGCTTATGCCGACGACGTGAAGGCCATCGTCATCGCCGGCGCCGGCGAGAACTTCTGCTCCGGCGGCGACGTGCACGACATCATCGGCCCGTTGACCAAGCTCGATATGCCCGGCCTGCTGGCGTTCACGCGCATGACGGGCGATGTCGTGAAGGCGATGCGCGCCTGCCCGCAGCCCATCGTCGCGGCCATCGACGGCATCTGCGCCGGCGCCGGAGCGATGCTGGCGCTGGCGTCCGATATGCGCCTGGGGACGGCGCGCAGCAAGACCGCCTTCCTGTTCACGCGCGTCGGCCTGGCCGGCTGCGACATGGGCGCCTGCGCGCTGCTGCCGCGCGTGATCGGCCAGGGCCGCGCCTCGGAACTGCTGTACACGGGGCGTTCGATGTCCGGCGCCGAGGCCGAACGCTGGGGCTTTTTCAACAGCGTGCAGGAACCGGAGGCGCTGCTGGCGGCGGCCCGCGCGCTGGCGCAGGGACTGGCCGACGGCCCCACTTTCGCGCACGGCATGACGAAGAAGATGCTGCAACAGGAATGGAATATGGGCGTCGACGAGGCCATCGAGGCGGAGGCGCAGGCACAGGCGATCTGCATGGCCACCAACGATTTCCATCGCGCCTACCACGCCTTCGTGGCCAAACAAAAACCGCAATTCGAGGGCGACTGATGGCTGACAAAACTTATCTGGAGTGGCCGTTTTTCGCGCCGCGCCACGCGGCGCTGGAGCAGGCGCTCGACGCCTGGGCCGCGCATAATATCGCCGACCAGCATGGCGACGACGTCGATGCCGCCTGCCGCCAGCTGGTGCGCCTGCTGGGCCAGGGCGGCTGGCTGCGGCACGCGGTGGGCGGCGTGGCCCATGGCGGCGCGGCCGACGCCATCGACACGCGCGCCATCTGCCTGATCCGCGAAACGCTGGCGCGCCATTCCGGCCTGGCCGATTTTTCGTTCGCGATGCAGGGACTGGGCTCCGGCGCCATCAGCCTGTTCGGCGGCGACGAACAGCGCGCGCGCTATCTGCCGCGGGTGGCCGCCGGCGAGGCCATCGCGGCGTTCGCGCTGTCGGAACCGCAGGCCGGATCGGACGTGGCGGCGATGCAGTGCGCGGCCGTGCGCGATGGCGACGCGTATATTTTGAACGGCGAAAAAACCTGGATCTCGAACGGCGGCATCGCCGATTTCTACGTCGTCTTCGCGCGCACCGGCGAAGCGCCGGGAGCGCGCGGCATCAGCGCCTTCATCGTCGACGCCGACACCGCCGGCTTCGACGTCGCGCAGCGCATCAACGTGATCGCGCCGCACCCGCTGGCGCGGCTGACGTTCAACGATTGCCGCGTCGCCGCCGGCCAGCGCATCGGCGAGGCGGGGCAGGGCTTCAAGGTGGCCATGGCGACGCTCGACGTGTTCCGCACCTCGGTGGCGGCGGCGGCGCTGGGCTTCGCGCGGAGCGCGTTCGACGAGGCGCTGGCGCACGCCAGGTCGCGCCGGATGTTCGGCCAGGCGCTGGCCGATTTCCAGCTGACGCAGGCCAAGCTGGCGCAGATGGCGACCGGCATCGACGCCGCCGCTTTGCTCACCTACCGCGCCGCGTGGCGGCGCGACCAGGGCCGCAAGGTGACGAAGGAGGCGGCGATGGCGAAGATGACGGCGACCGAAACGGCGCAGCAGGTGATCGACGCGGCCTTGCAGATGTTCGGCGGCCTCGGTGTCGTCAGCGGCCATCCGGTCGAATGCCTGTATCGCGAAATCCGCGCGCTGCGCATCTACGAGGGCGCCACCGAGGTGCAGCAATTAATCATCGCGCGCGAGCTGCTGCGCGAGCCGCCGCACAATCCGGCGCACATTTGACAAGGAATCGGCATGGAATTTTTACAACCTGAAGGCTGGGCAAGACCGCGCGGCTATTCGAACGGCGTCGCCGCCAGCGGCAAAACGGTGTGCGTCAGCGGCATGATCGGATGGGACGGGCAGGGCGTGTTCCACACCCAGGACTTCGCCGGCCAGACGCGCCAGGCGCTGCTCAACGTCGTCGCCGTGCTGGCCGAGGCGGGCGCCGGACCGGAACACATCGTGCGCATGACCTGGTATGTGCTGGACCGCCACGAGTACAAGGCCGCCTACAAGGAAATCGGCGCCGCCTACCGCGAGGTGATCGGCCTGCATTTTCCGGCCATGACGGCGGTGCAGGTGGTGGCCCTGGTCGAGGAGGCGGCGCGGGTGGAGATCGAGGTCACGGCGGTGCTGCCGGCTTAGCGCGCCGGCGCAACGGCCGGCGTCGGCGGACGGCGCATGAGCAGCCGCGCCAGCGGGAACAGCACGCCCAGCAGCGTGATCGGGAACAGGTGCTTTTCAAATTCGAAATAGCCGTCGCCGTACACCACCAGCCAGGGATAGCCGAGCAGGAACAGGCTGTACAGCGCGTAGCGGACTTGTCTGGCGCGCAGGGCGGCCAGCAGGCTCAGCGTCGACGCCAGCAGCGCCAGCGCGCCCCAGTAGCGCATCAGCACGCCATACGGCGCCAGCAGCGGCGCCGGCAGGGTGCTGCGGAACAGATAATCCATGCGGTAGTCGGCGCCGGCGGCGGTGGTGATCGGCTCGCTGACGATGCGGTAGGCGTACTGCGGATTGGCCAGCAGCGTGGACCAGAACCAAGCGCGCAGGTGGGTGCCGAGCAAATCTTGCTGCGGCTGCGCCAGCGCGGCGCCGGTCGGCCAGTAGCTGCTGCCCCAGTAGGGGCGGGCGTCTTCGCTGCCGGCCGGGAAATGGACGGTGGCCGGATCGATCCGGCTCGCTGCCAGCGCCGCGCGTCCGGAAAAGTCGCGGGCCGGCCACGACGACACGCCCGCCATGCTGTAGGCCAAGCCGTTGAAGTAGCGGTTATAACCGTTCGGAATGCTGAACTTGCTGCCCTTGACGGCGATGCCGCCGCCGAGCAGCAGGGCCAGCAGCAGGAAGCCGGCATTGTGCTGCCAGCGGGCCCGGCGCAGGCCGCTGAGCATCATCGGCAGGAATTGCACCTTGCTGGCCGTAATCAACAGCGCCAACGCGCGGCTGCCGCGCCGCACCGCCGTGCCGTCGCGCAGCGCGCAATACACCAGCAGGGGCGCCAGCGCGATGACCAGGCTTTCCTCGTAGGCGGAGTTGAAATAGGCCAGGATGTAGGGGTTGAGCAGCAACAGCAGCAGCGCCGTCCCGGCCGCCCAGTGCAGCTCCAGCATAATCAGCAGGATGCCGCCCAGGTAGAGCGCCAGATAGGTCAGGCTGAGCCACCGGAAATCGAATTGTTCGGCGCCCAGTGCGCGCTGGACGCCGGCCCACGTTTGCACCAGCGCACCGGTCGAACTCATGGGTATCAAGTCGACCATGCCGATTTCGGCGGACGGCCGGAACGTGAAATAGCGGGGGAAGGGCGCGAACGCGGCGTAACCGTGGTCGGACGCGACCTGGGCCGAGCGCAGCGTGCGCCAGCCGTCGCCGTTGTTGATGCGTTCGACCTGTCCCATGGACAGCGACAGCGCCAGCAACAGCAGCGCGACCAGTCCTGCCTTGACGCGGCTGGAGTAGGGCGTCCGGCGCCATGCGGCCATCATGCTTGCGATCATCGCTGACTCCCGGTGGGGCGCAGCGGCGGCGCGCTGGAATACCGCAAGGCGGCGACGGCCAGCCAGCCGACGGCGACGGCCAGCCACAGTGTCACCAGCCGGCAGAGCAGGGTGATGACGATGGCGTCGGACGGCGCATAACCGTGGGCGCTCAGCAAGGCCGCCATCACGGCCTCGGTGCTGCCCAGTCCGCCAGGCAGAAAGGATAGCGCGCCGACGATGATGGCGATCGCATAAATGCTGACGGCCTCGCCCCAGCCCAGCGCCACCGTCGGCGCCAGTTGCTGCGCCAACAGCAGCAGGCCGCTGCCTTCCAGCGCCCAGCTGAGCAGGCCCAGCAGAAAACCGCCGGCCACGATGCGGGGCTGCAGCAGTTGGCGCGCGCTCAGCAGCATCAGCAGCACACTGTCGAGCAATGCGCGGCGCGCGCCGCTCAGGCCGATGGTGTCCAGCCGCTGCCGCCACGCGGCCCACGGCGCCGCCGCCAGCAGCAATAGCGCTGTCAGCAGGGCGGCGCCCACGACGGCCAGCAGCCACGTGTAGCGGGTCAGCGCCGCCAGACCCAGCGCCGCCAGTGCCGCCATCGCCAGCACATCGAGCATGCGCTCGACAAAAAACGCCGCCGCCGTGTCCGACAGCGGGACGCCGGTCTGACGATAATATTGTGCCTTGGCCATTTCGCCGACCTTGCCGGGCGATAGGGTAAAGGCGAAGCCGGCGAAATACGTCAGCGTCACGAAGCGCAGCGTCATGTGGTGGCCGAGGCGGCGCAGGTAGTGGTGCCAGCGCAGGGCGCGCAGCAAATAATTGAGCAGCGAGAAAGCCGACGCCACCAGTATGGCCTGATGCAGCCGCCACAGCGAAGCGAAGGAAATCCGCGCCAGATCGGTACGAAATATCGCGCCGCACCACAGCGCGAACACGACTATCGCCGCATAGGTCAGCAGAGATCTTGTTTTCAAAATGTCGCTCTTCGCCTGAGATGAATGTGGCCGGATTATTTATTCCGGATCAATATTTGACTGACGGGTAAGAAAAACTTTCCTCATCTGGAAGCGCCATTTGATATACACCGCTTCCATCTTCAGCAATTTCGAGCGTAGTTTGCTGCTTGGTAGTTCTACATAATTCCAGGAAAAATAGGCAATGACAAAGCTGATGGCTGTCGCACACAGGTAATTCTTCAACCAGTTTTGATTGTTCCCGCTGAGCTGGGCAACCAGCTGCTGCATTGGAAAACCATACAAATACAAGCCATAAGAATAATCGCCGCTTTTGATGAATTTTCCTTTTGTCGGGTTGCAGAGGCCCAGGTATATCGTTATATAGGCCAACGGCAGTGCGGCGAACAACGCGCCTTTCTGCAGTTGCAGAAGAAAAATTGCCGCCACCAGTGCCGCAACAAGCAAGCCGCGCGAATAGGGGATTACCGCCCGGTAGACGTTAAAGCCCACGCCGTACAAAAAACCCATCACCAGAATTTTACCGGGAACGAAATCGGCGGCGGAATCGGGCAGTTGCATGCCCTGATAGATAAAGTATAGTTGAATCGCCAGCAGGGCAGCGGCAAAGCCGAAGCGGTGCTTGACGATGCCGACCGCAGACAAAATGGCGAGTGAAATATAACATTCCAGCTCCCATGGGATGGTCCACAGTTGCCCGTTCACGGTCTGGGGAAACGGATTGCTTAAAAACACTCCCGGCAGCGTGTAGTGGATGGCTCCGACGATGTTGAGGAAATAGGTGTGGAACTCTCTGCTTGAGAAATACTCGGCTAGCGGCAGCGTCGTCACTACCGGTCCAAGCAGCAGCGCCGAAATTGTCACCTCCAGGAATAGGGCGGGAACAATCCTGATTACGCGCAGGCCCAGAAACGAAAAAAGAGTTTGACAACGCCACAGACTGCCGGCAACCAAAAATCCGCTCAGAACGAAAAATGAAATTAATATCGTGCGTACGGGAACGAGGAAAAATGGCGAAAGTTGGTGCGCGGCGATGCTTCCATAACTGAGCACATAGGAATGCCACAGTATGACCGCCAGGGAAAGCCCTAGACGTAAGTAATCAAATCCGCTGGACCGGTTATTTGTTTCGGTCATTCTCGCTTCAAGCGTAGCGGCGGGCATACGAAATCCCATTGTATTCTCCAGGGGGCGCAACATGAACACTCAAAATGGAATGGAAATAAGAATTTATGGTTTATTTGACAATCTCGCCAGGCCATCTGTCGCCGTAGCCTCAAATTCATATTTTCGTCAACCTTAGCATTATGCCAAAAAATTCTCAAGGCGTTAATATTTCGGGCTGTACGGCTCAGCGTCGATGTTGGGTGCGTGAGATTGATGTTGAACGGCGGGGGATGCAAGGGTGCTTGCGGTAGGGGGGGGGCGCGAGGCGCCTGGGGGGCTCCAACTAGCGGAGCGCTCAAGGCTGGAATGATGGTCCCCCCGACTGGAATCGAACCAGTATCCCACGCTTAGGAGGCATGTGCACTATCCATTGTGCTACGGGGAGACGCGATGCACCTGCAATTATAGCTGTATTGAACGCGGATGACGAACAATCCTGCTATGGCTGCACAGGCAGGGCGGCGCCATGGCGCCGCTGCGCGCGTTCACGATTTTGAATTTTTTACGGCGATCAGTGTTGAAATTCTTTGATTGTGTTTGAAGAAGCGCGCCAGCGGCGATTCGATGATGCTGAATGCGATATAGCCACCGAGATTGGCGATGACGATGCAAGCTGCCGCAAACACCACGATTTGGCCGTATTGATTTTCACCTATATGGTTGGAGATTATTTTTAGTCCGCCTATGATAAAACCGTGAAATAAATAGGTGCTGTAGGAGGCGTCGCCCAGGCGCTCGAAAAATAAAATAGGTTTGCTGATTATCCTGGGCTGGTAGCTGGCGGCAAAAAACACGCAAATGGCAACCATGGCGATGTCGAACGCCAAATACTCTTGTCCGTCGCCGCGGACGGTCAGTGCCAAAGCCGATAAAATCAATAAGGAACAAAGGGCCAGCGGAACGATCACCTTTTCTATTTTGAAGTTGAAATGATTTTTCACCACGCCCACCAGCATGCCGCATACAAAAAACAACAAAATACGATTGGCATAGAAGGTGAAAAAAAGCTCGTTTTCCTTGGCGCTGTTTTGCATGGCCGATAGGGCGATGAAGAAACCGATGCTGATCGCTAGCCCGACGGTTTTTTTGAACGACAGCGCGGCGGCGAATATCAGATAAAAGAACATTTCATAATTCAAGGTCCAGCCTTGCGCCAGGATGGGGCGGTACAGGCCGCTGGCGTCCGTGTAGGGGATGAACGCCAGTGATTTTATGTAGTTTAATAAATTGTAATCCGGGCCGGAGTGGATTTTATTCAGGTATTGCAGGGAGGTGGCGATGGCGTAAATTGGCAGCACCCTCAGTATCCGCTTCGTGTAGAAATTAAAAGCCTGTTCCTTGCTGCCGAATGAAGCGGCCTGGGTTTCAATCATGATGAATCCGCTGATGCCGAAAAATACGATGACGCCCATCGCGCCGAAGGCCGGTACGGAATATTGCGCGGCGTGGGGCCAGTTGCTCATGATATTGCCCAACAGGTGTTCGATGACGACTAGCGATGCTGCAAGGAAGCGCAACATCTGTATTCCGTGATATTTTTTCATTGCGGGAATTGTATTTTATTGAATATCGATGCCGGGTGCGGATAGCCTTTGTGCGGAAGACTATTATCGCCGGCGGAGGGCGCGCTAGCCGGCCTGCGTTGTCCGGCAAAGCCTGGCGAAAAGCGAACTCGCTCACGATTGCTCGCGTTTAGTTATATACATATCATCATTATATGATGAATTACCTTTGCTCCGACCGGTCTGGGCGAACCTGATTTTGATGATTAGTTCGGCCAAAATCGCGGTTTCGCCGGCCTTACCCGTTACAATGCGTGTTTTACACATCCAATCGGCGGCCTCGCGATCTTCAGCGCGGCCCGCACGCACATCCAAACATTATGGCAGTCATCTCTCTCTCCTCGGCGCAACTGGCGTTCGGTCACGTCGCGCTCCTCGATCACGCGGAATTTTCTCTCGAAGTAGGCGAACGCGTCGGCCTGATCGGCCGCAACGGCACCGGCAAGTCCTCGCTGCTCAAAGTGATCTCGGGCCGCTTCAAGCTCGACGACGGCCTGCTCGTCATGCAGCAAAACATCCGTATCGCCTACGTCGAGCAGGAGCCGGTGTTCGATCCGGAAATGACGGTCTACGACGCGGTCGCCTCGGGCATGGGCGCGCTGCCGGCGCTGCTGAAGGAATACGATGAGCTGACCGGCCAGTTCGGCCAGGGCAACGACGATGCCGTCATGGATCGCATGCACGACGTCCAGGTCCAGCTCGACGCGGCCGACGCGTGGAGCTTGCCGAACAAGGTGGAAACCGTGCTGGGCCGTCTGAACCTGACCGGCGACATGCTGATGAAGACGCTGTCGGGCGGCATGCAAAAGCGCGTCGCGCTGGCCCGCGCCCTGGTGTCGGCGCCGGACGTGTTGCTGCTCGATGAGCCGACCAACCACCTGGATTTCTCGTCCATCATGTGGCTGGAAGGCTTGTTGCGCGATTTCAAGGGTAGCGTGTTGTTTATTACCCACGATCGTAGCTTCCTGGACAATGTCGCCACCCGCATCATCGAACTCGACCGTGGCCGCCTGCTGTCGTATCCGGGCAATTTCACCGCTTATCAGGTGCGCAAGGAAGAGCAGCTGGAAATCGAGGAGGTGGAAAACGCCAAGTTCGACAAATTCCTGGCCCAGGAAGAAGTGTGGATACGCAAGGGCGTCAAAGCGCGCCGGGTGCGCGACGAGGGCCGCGTGCGCCGCCTGGAAGCACTGCGCCTGACGCGCAACGCGCGCCGCGATCAACAAGGTCAGGTCAAGCTGGACGTGTCGGCCGGCGAGCGCTCGGGCAAGATCGTTGCCGATCTCGAGGGCGTCTCGAAGAGCTATGGCGATAAAGTCATCGTCCAGGACTTCACCGGCACCATCCTGCGCGGCGACAAGGTCGGCCTGATCGGCGCCAACGGCGCCGGCAAGACCACGCTGCTGAAGATGATACTCGGCCAGGAAGAGTCCGATACCGGCAAGATCCGCCTCGGCACCAAGTTGCAGGTGGCGTATTTCGACCAGATGCGCACCCAGCTCAACGAGGAAGCGAACTTGATGGAAACCATCGCGCCGGGCAGCGACTGGGTCGAGATCAACGGCCAGCGCCGCCATGTGATGACCTATCTGAACGACTTCCTGTTCGCGCCGGAACGGGCCCGTTCGCCGGTCAAGTCGCTGTCGGGCGGCGAACGCAACCGCCTGCTGCTGGCGCGCCTGTTCGCCAAGCCGGCCAACGTGCTGGTGCTCGATGAGCCGACCAACGATCTGGACATCGACACCCTGGAACTGCTGGAAGAATTGCTGGAAGATTACACCGGCACCGTCTTCCTCGTCAGCCACGACCGTACCTTCCTCGACAACGTCGTCACGCAAGTGATCGTGGCCGAAGGCGAGGGCAAGTGGCGCGAATTCGTCGGCGGTTACACCGACTGGGAGCGCGTGCGCACGGTGGCCGCGCCGGTGACGCCGGCCAAGGCCCCGGCCAAGACGGACGCCGCCGCCGCGCCCGCCGTCAAGCAGAAAAAGCTCAGCTTCAAGGAACAGCGCGAACTCGACGAGCTGCCCAAGCTGATCGCCGCGCTGGAGGACGAGCAGACCGCGCTGGCGTTGCAATTGTCGGACCCGGACTTCTACAAGAAGAACGCGGCCGAGGCCAAGCGCATCAATGCGCGCGTCGAGGCGATCGAGGGCGAATTGCTGATCGCGCTGGAAAAGTGGGAACAAATCGAAGCGCGCGGCAATAGCTGATTGCCCGTCTTTGTGGTTTTCTGTGGTGGCCGCCGTCCCGATTCGCGTGCGGGGCTAGGCGTATCTGTCTGTTGCACTTACAATAAGCTTGGTTGATTGCACAGACAGGAACTTCATGCAGCAGAAAGCCGGCTTGCTCCGCGAGGGCGCGTATGTTTGACTGGGCATCGCTGCCCCGTATCGTGCCCTTCGCCACCTATATGTGCTTCATCGTCCTCGGCGACGTGCTGGGCCGCATGGGCTGGAGCGCCACGGAACTGCGCTGGCTGTATGCCGTCAAGACCCTGGCCGTGGTCATCACCCTGTTCATTTATCGACGCCACTACAGCGAGCTGGCCGGGCCGCGCCCGCGCGCTTCCGCGCTGCTGCTGGCGGCGGCCGTCGGCGTGGTCGTGCTGCTGCTGTGGATTACGCTGGGCGCCGGCTGGATGGTGATCGGCCAGTCCGCCGGCTTCGATCCTCGCACCGATGGCGTCATCGACTGGTCGCTGGTCGCCGTCCGCCTGGCCGGCGGGGCGCTGGTCGTGCCGCTGATGGAGGAGGTGTTCTGGCGCTCCTTCCTGATGCGCTGGCTGTGCGACACCAACTTTTTGCAGGTCGATCCGCGACGTGTAAACGTCCGGATTTTTATTGCTACCGTGATATTATTTGGATTTGAGCATAATCTGTGGCTGGCAGGCATCGTCGCCGGCGCGGCATACAGTTTCCTGTACATGCGCAGCCGCTCGCTATGGTCTCCCATACTGGCGCATACCGTGACCAACGCCCTGCTGGGCGTCTGGATAATTTTTACCGCTAACTGGACTTACTGGTAATATTGCTAATCAGTTGTCGAACCATGCAAAGACGAATAACAATGTTGAGTTATGCGCGAAATAGAAATGTTTATGACCTCCATCAAACCGTATCCGCAACGTGGGCGCAGGGGCAACAGCCGGCTTTGACCGGCCATCGGCGTGCGCCGGGCAAGGCCGGCCGCAACACCGTGCTGGCAGCATTGATGGGGCTGGTATTCAGTGCGCCGGCCATGGCGGCACTGAGCGACACCATCCATCCTTTCGTCGGCGTGTCGTATTCTTACGACGACAATCTGTTGCGTTTGCCCGACAGTCGTACGGGCGACAACGCCGGTTATTCCGATACCTCCAAGCAGGTGGTGGCCGGGCTGGACTTCGAACGTCCTGTGGGCCAGCAGCAGTTTTCCGTCACGGCCAAGGTGAGCAAGGTGACCTTCGACCGCTTTGACGAGCTCAACTACACCGGCAAGGATGCGACCGCCAACTGGCAATGGCGTCTGGGCAAGCATTTCGACGGCACCCTGGGCGGCACCTACTCGCAAACCCTGACCCCGTTCACCGACTTCCACAGTTCGCAACTCAATTTGCGCACGCAGACGGGCGAATACGTGACGGCGAACTGGCTGTTCCATCCGAGCTGGCGGGCGCGGACCCGCTACGAACAAAACAAGTTCAACTACGACCTGACGTCCCAGAGTTACCTCGACCGCACCGAAAAGATCGAAGAAGTCGGCTTCGATTATCTGGCGGCCTCGGGCAGCACCGTCGGTTTGCTGGTGCGCCAGACCAAGGGCGACTATGAGAATCCCCTGTTTTTTGGCAACGAGCTGTTCGACGAAAGCTTCAAGCAGGACGAGTTGAAACTGAAAGTGTTATGGAAGCTGGGCGCCGTGACCCAGCTCCAGTTCGAGGCCGGCCATGCGCGCCGCACCCACGAAAGCGCGAACGTGCGCGACGCCAGCGGCACCAACGGCCGCGCCATCGCCACCTGGTCGCCCAAGGCCACGCTGCAGTTCACCGGCACCCTGTACCGCGAATTTTCCGCCTTCGAGGGTTCGCTGGCGACCTACAGCCTGAACAAGGGCGCCAGCGTGGCGGCGACCTGGAGCGCCACGGAAAAAATCCGCGTCGACGCCCAGTACCTGGTGGTTCGGCGTGATTATCCGGGCCTGGAGCAAAGCGCTTTGCTCGGCGCCTACGACCACAACCACACCAGCTCGCTCGGCGCGACCTATACCGCGCGCTCGAATATTTCGCTGGGCCTGAACGTCTACCGCGACGTGCGCTCGGTCAGTCCGGCTTTCAGCAACGCCTATCGTGCCAACGGCGTGTCGTTCAACGCGAACGTCCAGTTCTAGTTCTGAAGAACCACCATGACGGTTAATGATATCCCCTTGATTTCGTTCTTTCAGCGCATACTCGATCCGTTGATTATCATGGGGGCGCTGTATCTTTCCTGCATGCTGCTGGGGGCGCCGTTCACCGGTTATCTGCTGGTGCTGATGATACTGGCGTTCTTCATTTCCTCGTCGGTCTACCAGTATATCGACCCTTACCGCACCTGGCGCAGCGGCCGCATGCTCGGCTATGCGCGCGACATCGTCGCCGGCTGGTGCGTGACCGTGGCCATCCTGTTCTTCGTCGGCACGGTCAGCGGCCTCGCTTACCAGTTCGACGGTGACGTCGTGCTCTGCTGGTTCATCGCCACGCCGTTTTTGCTGCTGTCCAGCCACCTGGTGGCGCGCAAGATCGGTTCCGGCCCAGGCGAGGGCAGCGAAGTGCGCTCCATCATCGTCGTCGGCGCCAACGACGTCGGTCTCAAGTTCGCCTCCACCGTCGAGCGCAATCCGAACCTGCTGATGAGCGTGCGCGGCTTCTTCGACGACCGCACCGAAGACCGCCATCCCTCGGGCATGCGCCAGCCCATGCTGGGCCGCATGGCCGACATCGCCGGCTTCGTGCGTCAGCACCACATCAAGATGATCTTCATCAGCCAGCCGATCTCGGCCCAGCCGCGCATCCGCAAGCTGCTCGACGAGTTGCAGGACACCACGGCGTCGGTGTATTTCCTGCCCGATATCTACGTCTTCGACCTGATGC
>NZ_JANXMI010000171.1 GCF_025354735.1 Rugamonas sp. | reverse complement strand
CAGGTGGTCTTGCCTTCCGGGATCAGGCGCTTGACGATGCTGTAGGTGTCCTGGTTCTCGATGTGGAAGGCCACGCCCAGTTCCGTCAGATAGGCCGGCAGGATGTGGTCGGGGAAGTTGGGCTGCTTTTGATCGAGGTTGACGGCGATGATGTCGAAATGGATGGGCGCGCGTTCGCGCAGCGTCATCAGGATGTCGAGCAGCGCGTAGGAGTCCTTGCCGCCGGACAGGCAGACCATCACCTTGTCGCCGTCTTCTATCATGTTGAAGTCGCCGATGGCCTGGCCGACCAGGCGGCACAGGCGCTTGTGCAGCTTGTTGTTCTCCAGCGCGGTTTTTTCCATCGACTTGACGGTCGGCGCGGGCGTCGCCTCCAGCGGATTATTCAGCACGGCGCTCATACATCGTCCTTGATCTGGAACACTTCGACGCCGACGCCTTCGCAGTCGGGATAGACGTCCGGCTTCATCGTCGACACGCGCACGGCGCGCACGCGCGGATGCGCCAGCATCGCCTGCACGACGTCGTCGCACAGGCTTTCCTGCAGATGCACGTGGCCCTGCGCCATGCGCTTGGCGATGGTCGAGCGCATGAAGTCGTAGTCGACCACTTCTTCGAGCCGGTCTTCCTTCGGCGTCGACACGGCCAGCGGAATATATAAATCGACGTTGATGAGGACGCGCTGCTCGCCCTTCTTCTCGAAGTCGTGCACGCCGATGTTGATGAGCACTTCGTAGTTGCGCAGGAACAGCCGGCGGCAGTCGGTCAGGCGGGGGTGGGACAGGGCGGACAACATGGCTTTACCTTCTTTCGGGAATACGATCAATACGGTTTATATGATTTATACGGTTTATATTATTTAGTCAGGAACATCACGTCGCGCGCCAGCGGCATCAGGTGCTGGCCGCCGTCGACCAGCAGCGTGGTGCCGGTCAGCGCGCGGGCGCCGGCCACATAGACCACGCTGGCGGCGATGTCGTCCGGCGTGCTCGAACGGCCCAGCGGCGTTTGCCGGTGCGCCGCGGCGAAGCCGGCGTCGTCCTGGTCGCCGGACACCAGGGTGATGCCGGGCGCGATGCCGACCACCCGCACGCGCGGCGCCAGCGCCTGCGCCAGCATCGTCGTCGCCGCCTGCAGCGCGGCCTTGGACAGGGTGTAGGACAAAAAATCAGGATTGAGATTGTACAGTTTCTGGTCGAGCAGATTGACGACCACGGCGGGCGCGCCGGCGTCGTCGGCGCTGGCCGCGTGCAGCGCCTGCGCCAGCAGCACCGGCGCGGCGACGTTGGCGCGCATGTGGGCGTCGAGCCGCGCGGGCGTGAAATCGGCGGCGCTGTCGTAGTCGAACAGCGAGGCGTTGTTGACGACGCAGCGCACCGCGCCCAGCGCGGCGGCGGCGCGCGGCAGCAGCTGGCGCACGGCCGCTTCGTCGCTCAGCTCGCATTGCAGCGCGACGGCGCGCCGGCCCAGCGCGACGATCTCGGCCACCACGGCTTGCGCCTGCGCTTCCGAGGCGCGGTAATGCACGGCCACGTCCCAGCCGGCGCGCGCCAGCCCGAGCGCGATGGCGCGGCCGATGCGGCGCGCGCCGCCCGTGACCAGCGCCACCGGCGCCGGCGTGGCGGCGGGGGAGGGGGAGGGCGCGTGGTCGCTGTGCTGCTTGGTCGTCATGGTGTGCTTATGTTGATGAGCTGGGTTGTTCTGTGTACGGACGCCGACCGGGCCGGCTAAAAAATGCGCGGGCGCCGGCGGCCGGTCCGGCCGCCGCGGCATCGATCCGGCCCCGATCGCGACGCCGGCGCGCCGATTCGCTACAATGCCGGAATGTCCCTACCCGCACCTTCTAGCGACGCGCTGGCCGCGTCCCACGCCTTGCAGCACCTGATCGCCGCCGACATCGCGCGGAACTCGGGCGCCATCTCCTTCGCCCGCTTCATGGAACTGGCGCTGTACGCGCCCGACCTGGGCTATTACAGCGGCGGCGCCGCCAAACTCGGCCGGGATGGCGATTTTACAACCGCGCCCGAGATGACGCCGCTGTTCGGCGCCGCGCTGGCGCACGCGGCAGCCGCTATTATGGCCCAAAGCGCGCCGACCATCCTCGAATTCGGCGCCGGCACCGGCAAGCTGGCGCACGACATCCTCACCGAACTGGCGCTGCTCGGCGTGGCCGTCGAGCGCTACGCCATCGTCGAACTGTCGGGCGAACTGCGGGCCCGCCAGGAGCAGGCGCTGCGCGGCTTCCCGCAGGTGGTGTGGCTGGACGGCATGCCGGACGCCGTCGACGGCGCCGTCATCGCCAACGAGGTGCTCGACGCGATGCCGGTACAGCTCATCAGCAAGACGCCGTCCGGCTGGTGCGAGCTGCACGTCACCGTCGACGACGGCCGCTTCGCCTATGTCGAAGTGGCGGCCGACGCCGCGTTGCTGGCGCAGATAGCGCGCCAGGTCGCCGACGCCGACGCCCTGCCGGTCGGCTACGTCAGCGAAGTGCACGCCACCGGCTGCGGCTTCATGGCCTCGCTGGCGCGCATGCTGGCGGCCGGTCGCGGCGGCGCCGCGCTGCTGTTCGACTACGGTTTCCCGGCCCACGAATATTATCTGGCGCAGCGCGCCGCCGGCACGCTGATGTGCCACTACCGCCACCACGCCCACGCCGATCCCTTTTATCTGCCCGGCCTGCAAGACATCACGGCCCACGTCGACTTCACGGCGATGGCGCTGGCGGCCCAGGACCACGGCGTCGACGTGCTGGGCTACCTGAACCAGGCCGGCTTCCTGATCGGCGCCGGCATCGGCGAGCTGCTGCTGCGCACTGACCCGGCCGACGCCCGCGCCTACCTGCCGCAGGCGAGCGCCCTGCACAAGCTGCTGTCGCCGGCCGAGATGGGCGAATTGTTCAAGGTGCTGGCGGTCGGCAAGGGCGTGGCGCTGCCGGCGGCCATCGCCGCGCACGACCGCAGCCATCGTCTGTGAGAAAAAAGCAGCATTAGCAGAATAACCATGGCCAGGCCCCGTCGCCGTTGCGTTTTGCGCTGCCAGATCGGCTATGATGATTGATTCAGCGCCCACCCGTCGCGGCGCTCTGGTCCACAGTAAATGGAACGATGGGAAAGATACACACTCACTATGACAACTTGAAAGTGGCGCGCATGGCGCCGCAGGAAGTCATACGTGCCGCCTACAAGGCGCTCAGCCAGAAATACCACCCCGACAAGAATCCCGGCGACGAAAAGGCGGCCCGCATCATGGCCATCCTCAACAGCGCCTATGGCACGCTGTCCGACGCCCAGCGCCGCAAGGAGCACGACGAGTGGATCGCGGCCGAGGAATGGGAAATCGAGTGGCTCGAAAGCACCCGCAACGAGGACAACCGCGACAGTCGGGATGGCCGCGATGGCCGCCAGCGCCACGACGCGCCGCCGCCAGCGTGGGCGGCGGAAGCGGCCGAGCCGTCCGCGCCGCGCCGGCGTCCGCGCCGCGACTGGCTGTGGTGGGGTGGCATGGGTGCCTGCCTGCTGCTGGGCTGGGGCGCCGGCATGGTGATGGTGGCCCAGCCGCAGCTGGTGTCGGCGGTGATGGCGGCGGCCTGGGGCGGCAAGGGCGAGCTGGCCTCGGCGGCCCACGCCGCGCCGCGTCCGGACGGCCTGCTTGAAGCCAGGGCGGCGGCACCGGAGCCGGTCACCGACGGCTGGGCCGTCGGCAAGGCTTCCGCCGCCGACAATGGCGCGGCGGCCAGGCCGGCGCCGATCAAGGTGCTCAGCGTGTCGCAGGTGCTGCTGCCGCCGGCGGCGCCCGACTGCGACAGCGAACCGCAGCCGCTGGTGTCGCCCAACGGCGAGCCGTGGCCGCAGCAGTCCGGTTATGTCGACGGTTTCCCGGTCGGCGACCACGGCAACGAAATGCAGCTTATGCTCGACAACGCCGGCAACGCCTCGGCCATGTTCATCAAGGTCTACGACATGGACCGCCACGCCAACGTGCGCTACGTCTACCTCCAGGCGCGCGACAAGATGGTGGTCGACCAGCTGGCCAACGGCAAGTACGAAATCCGCTATCAGAACATCGATCCGGGCGCCGACCAGGCGGCCTGCCCGAACCGGCGCAAGGGCGCCGCCGCCACCGGCAATTGAAGCGGCGCGGCGCCGCTCAAGGCCGCCGCTTAAAATTCTTCCCAGTCCGAATCGGCGGTCACCTTGGGCTTGAGCTTCGATGGGGCGGCCGCGGCCAG
>NZ_JANXMI010000164.1 GCF_025354735.1 Rugamonas sp. | reverse complement strand
GTGGCCGCGTGCGTTCTTTGAAATGACCGGTTGAAAATTTGTGTCCATAATCAGAATTTGTGGGCACAAATGCTGTGCCAAAATTCGATCATGGAGGACGCTGGTCATGCAGTCCAGACGGCGCTGGGAAGACGCTTACGTGGGGCTAGGGGCAATGAAAATTTCAATGGCCGACCTTCGTTAAAGCTGAGCATGCAATTATCAACTTCAGAGTCTGATGGACCTCCTGCCGATTTCCCCATGTATGGGCAGGACCGTTGTCAAAATTATTTACAGCGGCAAGTGTGTCTGTGTGCGGCGGAGCACGTCTCAAATCTATGCTTTGACGCGAAGGCCAGCGCCACGCCAGGGGACAATCACGAGCTTCTGGACCGTGCGGTTTCGCTTGTATGCGGTCAAACCATATGGCTGAGGAAATTCGATGGATTCTTCGGCAAAGTGCCGCTCAGCTCGGGTGGGAACTAGCGCTGTGGCTCGAAGAGGGGCAAAATGTCGGGGCGAGGCCATTGGGCCAGTTTGCTGAAATCTGAGGTTGAACGGCAAGAGGCATCCCGCCGGTCACCGAATACAAGGGTTCGCGTGTCGTTGTCCTAGCGGGTATACGTCGATAGTGGCGAAACTTGGATTAACAGTGACCTGCTACCGCAACCGGCCAACAGCCGCTTGTTGGCTCCATAGACAGGTAGGCGGTCTATTTTTGATACCAAGGTTTAGGTGCGCCGGTGTCGCTGCCGCTTGAGGCCGGGACTCGGTACTTCATCATCGTGGGGAGTGGCGTCTCAAGCACGTAGCTGATAGTACTTCCTGTCGCTTTTAATACCTTGATGCGCAGTCCTTTAAATGCTAACGTTGTTGTGCCATCGGCTGCAAGTTCATAAGCCACATCCTGAGTAAAGGCGGGCCTGGCATAGCCCCCGGAGAACTCACGATAGGAGATTTTGACTTCACCCTTGCTGAGACCTTGATATAACATGTCTACGTAGAAATCATCTTTTTCTTCTATCGCCGTTTCCGTCACTTCGACATCATAGGGAACGGGATTTGATAAGGGAAAGCGGGGTGCGTATCCCTCAAACATTGCTGCCGTAAAAATATTCTTTTTATCTTCATCGATAAGGCAGCCGACGACATTCCTGTCGCCGAAGAAGCCAATGATGCCAGTGTTATTCGTCGTAAAGCAGGCAACCGGCAAATTGTTCTCCGGCCGCATTTTCATGGCAACCTGTGTGCCCGGATTCACTTTGAGGACATAGCCTCTATCCATCGTACTGGTTGCGCCCGCCTTCAAGGTGGCACGAAATTTTCGGGTCACGGTCCGGATGCCTTCCGTGTAAAGTGATTCTCCAACCTCGGCCGTTGACGCTTCGCCGACTGTGGGAGCGAGGAAATAGGTGCTCGCCTTCTCAATACGCGCTACCGGCGGCAACACTCGGCTCGGCGCAGCGAAAGCGCACGCACTGACAATCAAAGTAGTGGCGAATGTTATATATTTCATAAAGCGCGGGTTTCCCATTAACATCAGAATCCGTATTGTACCGGCAATTTACTCATACCTATTCTTCGACGATTTATTTCAGGAATTATCGATTTGGCGACATGCTCTCGGTCGAAAATACCCAAAGAATCTGTTTTCTTAAAGCGTGCCCATCAGTCGAGTCTGCGCTTAGTAATATTTGTCCAATGACCGCATTGCGCGTTAGCTGCCCGTCGCGGTAAGCACTACCAAGCCTTCATGACTCATGCCGTGACGGCGCCGGGACCGGTTTGTAGGCATTGACGGGTTGAGTCAGCGCGCCGGCGCCGGCTAGTTCGAATTCAGCTCGACCGCAGGCTGAGCTGGGACTGCGAGGGGATGCATCTGTTCATTTACGCGTACTGGCCGTCGCTGACTGACCTCCCTCGACCCGCTCGTCGTCGTTTTCTTGCTGGCAAAACCAAAGCTGGATTGATGCTGACCGGGGCCATCATCACCAGCGACGTGGTGCTAAACGCGTGGATTGGCGCCCAGTGCGGTTTTCAAGTTGGCGCTTTTGTCGCGTAGGGTCTGTTCCTGTTCCTGATTCGTGCTGGCGGCGGCTCGGTTCACGTGGCCGCAGCGACGTTCTCCGGGTCTGTTCGCGCGCGATGACGATGGGATTTTCCACGGCCCCCGGGGGGGCGTAGGGTGGGGCGCATCACCTTGGTCAAGTCAAGTGCTGTATGCCAGGTTGCGATGCCATGTTCAGCTAGCCGGACACACCCTCGTCGGATAGAATATTCTGCATGAACGAGCAAACTCTAGCAATAATGCAGCGATTGCTGCGGCCGACGTCCCCCGAGCAGCAGGCTGAACCCTGGCCGACGCGGGGCTGGAGAATGAGGTTCGCGAGCTGATTCGTCGCCGAAAATCTCACCATAGCGAGTCCTTGCCGTAGACTGAGGATGCCATCGCAGGCGGCCAATTAGTCGACCGCGTAAATGCGAACAACTGTGCAGCCTGCACCCCGCTTGGCGGCGACCTGGCTCATGCGCGGTGCCTCGGGCATGAACTTGGGGCTATCATCGGCAATCAGCCCCAGGCCGTCGGGATTGCGTGCGCTTGGCGCCACAAGGCAGTCCAGCAGCGGCTTCAAGCCGCCGTATGCGTTATCCCAGTCCAGGCTGCCTGCGCAGTACCGTTCTATCTCCAGCGCGCTTCTGGCAACCGGTGTCGCGGGCGCGTTGCCGCCAATCGCCGCCAGCACACTGGCGCGCCAGCCATTGCGCAATTTCTTGTAGGCATGGAAATGCATGCCCTTGATGGCATTGTTGGAAGGCGTTGGCTCGGGCAGGTGGAGTTCGTAGATGAGTTCGCGTGGGGGCATTGAGATGACCGGTGGGGGGAGGTCTCTCGTATAGCGACATCAAAAAAGGAAACGCCCCGAAGGGCGTTTTCATTGAATCATATGGCGGTGGTTAAGAACTAATTTCTTATGTCCGACTCTGGCCGCGATGCAAGGCAATGCTCATTTCGTCGCCGGGTTGCGTTTCTCTTTTCTCCAATATCCTACGCCGGGCTGCCATGGAAGAGCGGGAATCGCTGGGAATTTAATCTTGCTGAACTCTTCATGTATCACGTCGAATGGAACACCCGAGCCGTAGCCGTCTGTGATGGTGCCGTCGCCGCTCGCATGACCGAGTATCCGTTTCAACGGCTTGGTCGGTATCTTAGCGGCTTCCAAGAGGTCCTTCATGTTGTGCCTGAGCGAATACAGGACCTTTTTTGGCGAAGTAAAGCCAAGCTCGGTTTTGTAGCGACCGAACCATTTGGAGAACGCGCCACCCAATTTTCCGTGAAAGTCTTTGGACAAGGTTGGGAACAGGCGCGTCGAATGTTGACCATGTACCCATTCGACGTATCGAAGAAGGCCAAGCTCAATCAATTCATTTGCAATCGGAATTTGCCGACGTGATGCGTTATTTTTGAGTAAACGTTTTTCAGGCGCATCTTTCTCGCTGCCGGATTCGTCATCGAATAAACAGTCATCACCGTCTATCAAATCGGTGATGACGAAGCGCCAGCCGAGTTTTTCGTCTCGTTGAATATCAGAAAGCTCTAAACCTGCGATTTCTTCGGGGCGAGCTCCCGTATAAAACATCATGAGAGGAATCCAATATGAAGCCTCACCCGCCTGGCCGGATGAGCGCAAATGTTCAGTAAACACTGAGGAGCCGAAAAGGACGTCGATATCCTGCAGTGTGAATGGCAATCGCTTTTTTTCGCCTTTTTCCTTCTTGGACGCCTTGAATCCCAGCGTATTCTCGACGGGATTTCTTTGTAGCAACTCTCTCCCAACGGCTATTTTGAAAATCTCCCTTAGTTTGAGTATGCGGCCGTTGATGGTCGGTACTTCCAGCCCAGCCTGCTTCATGCCACTTACAAATGCAGAGATGTGCTTTGGAGTCAGTTCCGCAGGGCCCTTCAGGTTTAGGTCGGCAGCAAACGTCTTCAGCTGTCCCCATGGTGTCTGGTAGCCTATAACCGTGGATTTTGGACGGTCACTGACGTAACCTTGCCATGAGTTGAACACTTCATCCCAGCCGGAGCCAGTGGATGTTTCGATTCCGATTTTTGCTGGGTCTGGGACCTCGGGGGCGACGACGTCTGTGTTGATGGCGTTACCGGCTTGCCGTGCCAATTGATGGTCCAAGGTCTTTACGACGGATTCGAGGAAGATGTAGCCAGCCTTATGTGCTGCTTCAGCGCTCAGCTCGGCATCGATGCCGCAAAGGTGCATAAAGCCGAACATTGCCGGCAAAATCGGTTTGACATGCCCACGCGCAAGCAATTTCCCCAGCTCCGTGCGTTGCTGCGAGAGAACTTCTCCATGTTCATCGAACTCGTCTTCGTCCATTCCCTTTTGGCGGACCTGCTCGTCGCGTAGCAGGACGCGATGAGCCCAGTACTTCGCAAGGCCGCAAATCTGCTCGTCGGTCAACGATTTAACATGGGATAGCTTTAATGCATCATTGCGCTCTTTCAGCGATAGTAAGTGCGCGGCGAACTTCGCATCGATGCGAACCTCCTCAAGCCGAAGCCGTTTGGTCGCCTCGCGTTTGTCGGAAGTACGCAGACTACGAATGATTTCGGCCTTACCGGTAGGATAAGCCGACAAAATTGCAGTGGGTATGCGGCGGCGTACGTAGAAATTGCCGGTTTTCCCGCGGGAGAAGAGATGCTCTGATGTGGATTTCACGTTTTTGCTCCAGTCTGTTGTTGTGTAACAGGCTGTGTAGCAACTACGTTTTATTTTCCTAGTAACCGCCTTGTTTTCCAGTGAAATCAAGAGGTTAATTGAAAATGGGGTGGCTGATGGGGCTCGAACCCACGACAACAGGAATCACAATCCTGGACTCTACCAACTGAGCTACAGCCACCACTGAACTACTACCTTGTCTCGATGTTTCCTAGACAGGTGCCGAATTATACAAGCAGGTTTTGAAACTGGCAAATCTAAATGCGGGGTTTCGGTGGATTTTCAAATCGCCGCTAGATTTTGACGGCTTCGACCGGCAGCGTCAGTCCCAGCAGGGATGAAAACGCGCCCGCCAGTGCCGTCGCGCTGGCCGTGGTGTAGCCGAGCAGGGACGGCTGTCCCGCAGCCGCGTCCGGGCGCGCGGCGGACGCTGGCGCCGCGTCGTGCTCGTGGTGCGCCAGCAAGCCTGCCGTCTCGAGCAGCCGCGCCAATTGGCGCGCCACCGCGTCGCCGGTGTCGATCAGCGTGACGGCTTGCGTCGCGTGGCGCGCGGCGACGCGGGCGATGGCCGCTTGAACGAAGGGGTAGTGGGTGCAGCCGAGCACCAGCGTATCGGCGCCTTGCGCGATCAGCGGCGCGACGTAGCGGTCCAGCAGCGCGTCGATGGCGGCGGTGTCGAACTGGCCCAGCTCGATCAGGTCGACCAAGCCTATGCATGGCTGCAACAGGAATTGGGCGCCGCTGGCGCTGCTGACCTGGGCGCGCAATTGCAGGAATTTTTCGCCGGACAGGGTGCCGTCGGTGGCCAGCACGCCGATCTTGCCGCTGCGGGTGGCGGCGGCCGCCGGTTTCAGGCCGGGTTCGACCCCGACGATGGGCAGCGCCGGGTAGCGCGCGCGCAGCGCTTTGATGGCGGCGACGGTGGCGGTGTTGCAGGCGACCACCAGCGCCTTGGCGCCGCGCTCGAGCAGGAAGGCGGCCACGGCCAGCGAGCGTTCGACCACCACTTGCTCGGGCTTGTCGCCGTAGGGGGCGAAGCCGGTGTCGGCGAAGTAGATCAGCAGTTCCCGCGGCAGTTGCGCGCGGATGTGGCGCAGCACCGACAGGCCGCCGACGCCGGAGTCGAAGATGCCGATGGGGGCGGGGCGGGGCGGGCTGGCGGGGTGGGTTGGAATCATTGTTTTTGCTGGTCGGTGCAGCGGGAGGATGGGGTGGCGGGCGGGGCGAGTGCGGGGCGGTTCGCGCTGGAGCTTGGCTGGGCTAACAAAGCGGGGGTCAGACCACGGTTTCGAGAGATGCATTCGAAACCGTGGTCTGACCCCGGCGTTGCGACAGCGGCCGGCCCCAGTCTCCGGCCGGCCCGCTGCAACTACGCGACGCGCAGTTCGACCTGGTGCACCCGGCCGTCGTCGTTCAGCGCGATCGCGCTGTCGGCCTGCGCCACGCCGTCGACCGTCATGCCGGCGTTGGCGCCGTCGCGTATCACCTGCACCACGTATTGCGCGGCGCCGTGGCGGTAGCTCAGCGTGAACTCGTTCCAGCCGGCCGGCATGTGCGGTGTCATCGTCAGGTGGCCGGCCGTGCGCGACACGCCCAGCAGCGACTCGACGATCAGGCGGTACATCCAGCCCGACGATCCGGTGTACCAGCTCCAGCCGCCGCGCCCGACGTGCGGCGACACCGCGTAGACGTCGGCCGTCACCACATACGGTTCGACCTTGTAGCGCGCCATGCCTTCCGGCGTGCCGCCGTGCGTGACCGGATTAATCATGCGCATCAGCTCCCACGCGCGCTCGGTCTGTCCCAGCTTGGCGAAGGCCATCACGGTCCAGATGGCGGCGTGGGTGTACTGGCCGCCGTTTTCGCGCACGCCCGGCACGTAGCCGCGGATGTAGCCGGGATTGAGGTCGGCCTTGTCGAACGGCGGATCGAGCAGCTGGATCAGGCCGAAGTCGCGCCGCACCAGGCGCTGGTCGACCTGCGCCATCGCGCCCTCGACCCGCACCGGATCGGCGGCGCCGGACAGCACGCCCCAGCTCTGCGAGATCGAATCGATCTGGCATTCCTCGTTGCTGTGGGAGCCGAGCGGCGCGCCGTCGTCGAAGTAGGCGCGGCGATACCACTCGCCGTCCCAGGCGTTCTTCTCGACGTTGGCGCCGAGCTTGACGGCTTCGGCGCGGCACTCGGCGGCGAAGGCCGCGTCGTGGCGCAGGTCCGCCACTTCGGCGAAGCGCTGCAGCACTTCGTACAGGAAGAAGGCCAGCCACACGCTCTCGCCCTTGCCCTCCTCGCCGACCTTGTCCATGCCGTCGTTCCAGTCGCAGGAACCCATCAGCGGCAAGCCGTGCGCGCCGAAGCGCAGGCCGTGGCGGATCGCCCGCACGCAGTGTTCGTACAGCGTGCCGGTCTGGCTGGAGCGGCCAGGCAGGTCGTAATACGAATCCTCCTCCGGCTTGACCAAGCGCCCTTCGAGATAGTGCGTGGTCTCGTCGAGCACCGTGAGGTCGCCGGTGCCGTGCACGTAGCGCGCGGCGGCCAGCGGCAGCCACAGATAATCGTCCGAGCAGTGGGTGCGCACGCCGCGGTCGGCCGGCGGGTGCCACCAGTGCTGCACGTCGCCCTCCAGGAACTGGTGGCCGGCGCACAGGATCAGGTGGTCGCGCAGCAGCTGCGGTTCGGTGTGGATCATGGCCATCGCGTCCTGCAACTGGTCGCGGTAGCCGAAGGCGCCGCCGGACTGGTAGTAGCCGCTGCGCGCCCACAGGCGGCAGGCGATGGTCTGGTACATCAGCCAGCCGTTGGCGATGACGTCGAGCGATTTTTCCGGCGTCGAAATCTGCACCGCGCCCAGCGTCTGGCGCCAGTGCGCGTGGACGGCCTCCAGCGCCTCGGCCGCGCTGGCGGCGCCGCCGTGTTTTTGCACCAGGCTGCTGGCGTCCGCGTTGCGGCGGCCGCCGACGCCGAGCATGAAGACGATCTCGCGCTCCTGGCCCGGCAGCAGCTCGAACGGCACCTGGATGGCGGCGCAGGCATCGAGGCCGCTGCCGACCTTGCCCGACAAACGGCTGCGGCGCAGCGCGGCCGGACTGGCCAGCGTGCCGTTGCGGCCGATGAATTCGGTGCGGTCGGCGCTGACGGTGCGCAGGCCGGCGTCGGCGTTGAAGAAGGCGACGCGGCCCGTGAACTCGGTGTTGTACGGATTCTTGGCGAACAGCGCGCCGCTGATCGGATCGACCTCGGTCAGGATGTGCATGCCGGACTTGGAGCGCATGTCGCCCAGCACCCACTCGACGTAGCCGGTGGCCGACAGGCGGCGCGGCACCGGCGACTCGTTGCGGATCTTCAGCACCGTGTACTTGATCGGCGCGTCGAGCGCGACGAAGGTGCTCATCTCGGTGGTGATGCCGGACTCCGTGTGTTCGAACACGCTGTAGCCGAAGCCGTGGCGGCTGATGTAGTCGCCCGTGCCGCGCGCCGGCAGCGCCGTCGGCGACCAGAAATGGCCGCTCTGTTCATCGCGGAGGTAGAACGCCTCGCCGCTGATGTCGGAGACCGGATCGTTGTGCCACGGCGTGAGGCGGAATTCGTGGGCGTTCTCTTGCCAGGTGTAGGCCTGGCCGCTTTCCGACACCACGGTGCCGAACTGCGGATTGGCCAGCACGTTGGACCACGGCGCCGGCGTGCGCTGGCCGTCGCTGGTGGTGATGACGTATTCGCGGCCGTCGGCCGAGAAGCCGCCGATGCCGTTTTCCAGCATCAGGTGCTGCGGCTTGCGGGTGGCCGGTCCCGATTCCTCGTACTCGCCGCGCGGGTCGGCGTTCAGCGCCGGCATGCGCAGCACCGGCGCGCCGGGACGCTTGATCTGCTCGGCCAGCGTGCCGCGGCTGTCGCTGAGGATGACGCGCGCCACCGATTGCAGCAGGATGCGGTCCTCGTTCGCGATCTGGTCGGCCAGGCGCACGAAGATGCCGCCCGGGCGGTCGATGGCCTGGGCGTCGATGCCGGAGGCGATCAGACCCATGATCTGTTCCTGCAGCAGCTGGCGGTAGCCGCTCTGGTCCTCGTACCAGATCACCAGGTCGACCACCAGGCCTTTCAGGCGCCAGTAGGCGTGGGCCTGCACCAGCTGGCGCGCCAGCTCGATGTTGGCCGGGTCCTTGATTTGCAGCAGCACGATGGGCAGGTCGCCCGAGATCGCGTAGGCCCACAGGCCGGACTGGCCGCGCTGGTTTTTAATCAGGATGCTGGCGTCGGCGCGCAGGCCGGCGTTCGGGTAGATGACGGTGTTGGCCAGGCGGCCGTACAACTGGGCGTCCGCTTCGCTGGCGTTGAGCTGGCGCAGCACCACCTGGCTGTGGGTCCACGCCAGTTCGAACACGCGGTCGGCCAGGTGGCGGTCCTGGTATTTGTCGATCAGGTGGACGGCGGCGTCGCGCGTGTCCGTCATGCCGGTGACGATGTCGACGGTCGCGCTCTGGTCCGGCTCCAGCGTGATGCGGTAGCGGATCGCCACCACCGGGTCGAGCACCGAGCCTTCGCCGCCGGACAGCGCGCCGTCCTCCAGCATGGCGCGCGGCGCGATGGCGGTGTTGCCGCGGCCGAGGAATTGCGAGCGGTCGGTCTCGAAGGAGACGTCGGTCACGAAGGCGTCGTGCACCGTCATCAGGTGCAGCATGGTCGGCATCTGCTCGCCCTTGCCGCGCGGCCGGCGGGTGCACAGGATGGCGTTTTCCTGGCGCAGGATCTCGGTCTGCACGAACAGCTTGCTGAACGCCGGGTGCGCGGAGTCGGTGGCGGCCGGCGCCATCACCACTTCGGCGTAGCTGGTCAGCTCGATGGTGCGGCTGCGGTCCGATTTGTTGGTGATGCGGGTGCGGCGCAATTCGATGTCGTCCTCCGGCGACACCACGATCTCGGTGTAGAGGTCCAGGCCCTTGTCGGCGCGGCGGAATTCGGCCCGGCCTTCGGAGAAGATGACTTCATATTTGCGCGGCTCGACCAGCGTCGGTTGATAGGTGGTCGACCAGAAATCGCCGTCGTCGACGTCGCGCACATAGCAGAAATTGCCCCAGTTGTCGCGCGTGCTGTCTTCGGCCCAGCGGGTGACGGCCAGGTCTTTCCAGCGGCTGTAGCTGCCGCCGGCATTGGTGACCATGACGTGATAGCGGCCGTTCGACAGCAGCTGCGTCTCGGGCACGGCCGTGTTGTGTTGGGTGAGGATACGCATGGGCATGGCTTGCTCCGGAGCGCTGCCGCGCACGGCGGCCTGCTCGGTGGTGTTGGAATAAAAGGCGCCGGCCTGCGGACTGCGTTCCTGCAGCACCAGCAGGGTCGATTGCAGCAGCGGGTCGGACTCGAAACGGCGTTGCATCGGGCGCTCGTGCAGCAGATAGCTGAGGGCCAAAAAGCCCATGCCCTGGTGGTGCACCATGAAGGACTTGATGATGGCCGAGCTTTGCCCGCGCGGCAGGCGCGAGGGCGTGAAGTCGATCGCCTCGTAGAAGCCGTAGCGGCCCATGAAGCCCATGGCGGCCATCTTTTCCAGGTTGGCACAGGACGCTTCCGGCTTGACCATCAGGCTCATCATGGTCGCATAGGGCGCGATCACGAGGTCGTCGGCCAGGCCGCGCTTGAGGCCCAGGCCCGGCACGCCGAAGGCGCGGTACTGATAATTGAGGCTGGCGTCGACCGTGTTGTAGCCGGACTCCGAGATCCCCCACGGCACGTTGCGCTGCTTGCCGTAGTCGATCTGGGCCTCGATCACCGAGTGGTAGGTCTGGTCGAGCAGCGTGCTCGGATAGTTGGGCATCACCAGCAGCGGCATCAGGTACTCGAACATCGAGCCGCTCCACGACAGCAGCACCGGCTTGCCGGCCACGATGCACAGCTGGCGGCCCAGCGCGAACCAGTGCTCCTGCGGCAGCTGGCCCTGGGCGATGGCGACGAAGCTGGCCAGGCGCACCTCGGAGGCCAGCAGATCGTAGTAGCTGGCGTCGAGGCGGCGCTCGCTGAGGTTGTAGCCGATGGCCAGCAGATTGGTGGTCGGGTTGAACAGGAAGCCATATTCCATCTGGGCGAAGGCGCGCACCTGGCCGGCCAGTTCAGTGATGGTGGCGAGGCGTTCGCGCGCCGCGGCGCTGCCCTGGGCCACCAGCTGCGAGAGCTGCCGCTGGCGTTCGCGCTCGAGCGGCGCCAGGTCCGACAGCGGGCTGGCGACGATGCTCATGTCGGCCAGTTCGCGCAGCGTCGGGATGCGGGTCAGGCCGGCGTCGAACACTTCGCCGGCGCACAGCGCGATCCAGGGCGTGAGCCGCAGCAGCTCGTCGAGCGCGGCGCCGCACTGCACGGCCAGCGCCTGGGCCCACATCTGCACCGTGGCGTCGCCGTGCTGGGCGGCGTGCGGCAGGAAGTGGGCCGTGATGGCGGCGGCGCGGCTCAGGTAGGCGTGCACGTCGAGCAGGTTGGCGGCGGCCACGCCGCCGTCCGGCGCCAGCACGTCGTACAGCGCTTGCAGGTGCGGCGCCAGCGGCGCGATGGCCACCGCCGCTTCGCGCAGCACGCGCAGGCTGGTGGCGATGCCGCCGGCCGTCTGCGCGGCGATCACCGGCTGGCCGCACAGGTCGGCCAGGCCGGCCTGCAGGGTCAGGAGGTGGCCGGCCAGGTTGCCGCTGTCGACCGTCGAAATATAGATGGGGTGCAGCGGCTTCATGGTCTGGGTGTCGTACCAGTTGTAGAAGTGGCCCTGGTGGCGTTCCAGCCGCGCCATCGCGCTGAGCGTGTTGGCGCTGCGCTGGAGCAGCTGGCCGACGCTGATGTAGCCGAAGTCGTGGGCCGTCAGATTGGCCAGCAGCGCCATGCCGAGGTTGGTCGGCGAGGTGCGGTGGGCGATCACGGTGTTGGGGTGCTCTTGCACGTTGTCGGGCGGCAGCCAGTTGTCGGCGGCGGCGACGTAGGTGTCGAAATAGCCCCAGGTCTTGCGCGCCAGCTCGTGCAGGAATTGCGTTTGCGCGGCCGTCAGCCGGGCGGCGACGCGCTCGATGGGGCGGCTGATGAGCCATGCCACTTGCGGCGCGATGAACCACGCCAGCAGGAACACGCCGGCCGGCAGCAGCGCCGGCGTACGCCACCCGGCCAGCGCGGCGGCGGTCAGCAGCGCCAGCGTCGGCGCGGTCCACATGCTGCGCCAGGTGCCTTTGAGGTCGGTCTTGGAACGGGCCAGCGCCGAGGCGCGCCATTCGAGCAGGTGCTTGCGCGAGACGGCCATGCGCCACACGGTGCGCAGCACGGCGTCGAGGCTGAACCAGGCCTCGTAGGGCAGGAACATCAGCATCAGGATGGCGTGCCAGAAGTGCAGGCGGCTGCGGCTGAGCCACGCGGCGCCGTGCTGGCTCCACAGCGTTTCGCGCGGCTTGTTGGCCAGGTCGTAGACCGAGCCGACCAGCGAGGGCAGGAAGATCACGGCCAGCACGGCCAGGGTCCACAGCCACGGGTCGGGCAGCACGGCCCACGCCGTCAGCAGCGACGCCACCAGCACCGGCGCGACCAGGCTGCGGCGCAGATTGTCGAACAGCTTCCAGCGCGACAGCGCCGACAGCGGATTGCGTTCGCTCTTGTTGCTCAGCGTCGGCACCCGGCCGAACAGCCAGGACACGAGCTGCCAGTCGCCGCGTATCCAGCGCTGGCGGCGGCTGACGTCGTCGCTGTAGCGGGCCGGATATTCTTCGTAGAGCTGGGCGTCGCTGAGCAGGCCGGCGCGCAGGTAGCAGCCTTCGAGCAGGTCGTGGCTGAGGATCTGGTTGTCGGGCAGGCGCTCGCCGAGCACCTGCTCGAAGACGTCGACGTCGTAGATGCCCTTACCGATGAAGGAGCCCTCGTAGAACACGTCCTGGTAGACGTCGGAGACGGTGCGGGTGTAGGGGTCGATGCCGGGCTCGCCGCCGCACAGTTTTTCGTAGTGCGAGGCGTTCTCGCTGGGCAGGGCGACGGCCACGCGCGGTTGCAGGATGCCGTAGCCTTCGACCACGCGCTTGCGGATGGCGTCCACCCGCGGCTGGTTCAGCGGGTGGCGCATGGTGGCGATGAACTGGCGCGCCGAGTCGCGCGGCAGCTGGGTGTCGGTGTCGAGCGTGATGACGTATTTGATGCCGGCCAGGTCGCTGGTGTCGCCTTCGACCAGCGCGAAGCGCTCGCGCGCGCCGCCGCGCAGAAAGCGGTTGAGGTCGGCCAGCTTGCCGCGCTTGCGCTCCCGCCCCATCCAGGTCTGCTCGTTGGGATTCCACAGGCGCGGGCGGTGCAGCAGCAGGAAGGGACCGCGCCCGTCCTCGGCCGCGTATTGCAGGTTGAGCTGGCGCACGCTGTGCTGGACCTGCTGCATCAGCGCGGCGTCGGCCGCCATCGTTTCATCGGGCGCGTCGGCGAAATCGGTCAGCAGGCCGAACATCAGATTGGGGTCGCGGTTGGCGAGGAAACGCACTTCCATGGCCACGCACAGATCGTCGATGTTCTGCTTGCTGTAGATCAGCGTCGGCACCACGACCAGCGCGCGGGCGTCGGCCGGCACGCCGTCCTTGAACTCCATGCGCGGCAGCGGGTGCGGCCGTGTCAGCAGGGTGGCGGCCCAGTTGACCAGGGACAGCGCCAGCTGGCTGCCGCCCATCAGCGCCAGCACGGCGAGGATGGCCAGCGCCCAGCCATGGACGCCATCGTGCTTGGCGCGCTCGAGCAGCAGCGCGGTGGTGACGGTGGTGATGGCGGCGATGGCGCCGAGGTAGGATGTCAGCGGCGAGGCGCGCGAGGTTTCCTGGAGCGCGGCCAGCAGCGGCAGGCGGGCGCCGACTTTTTTCTGCAAGGCCGCCAGGCCGCGGCCGACCAGGTAAAAGCCGATGTGGCCATGGCGGGCGTCGACGGCGCCGTCGTGGGCGCGCGCCAGTTGCAGCGCGTGGTCGGCCACTTCGGGCTCGCTGCACTTGCTGCGCTTGGCCAGCTTTTCAATCACGTGGCGGTACTGGTCGCGGGTGGCGAATTCCATTTTGCCGTAGATGGCGGCCGGGTCCTGGCGCAGGGTCTGTTCGACCACGCTCATGGTTTCGACGAATTCCTGCCAGTCCATGGTGCCGAGGAAGCGCAGGCTGCCGATGCTGTTGGCGATCGACACCTGCTCGGCCGACTGCTGCTGGATTTCGGTCTGGATCTGCTGCTCGATGGTCAGGCCCGATTCGGCCAGGCGGTGGGTGACCCACGACAGCGCCAGCGTCAGCGCCGGGCTCTGGCCCTGGAGGCGGCGCGCCAGCTCGGCCACGAAGGCGCTGCTGACGGGCGGGTTGGAACGGGCCATGTCGGCCACCAGCAAGATCAGGCCGCTGGGATTCTTGTCGGCGACCTCGGTCATCTGGTCGGCCCAGGCGTTGGCCAGGTCGCGGTGGCCGCGGTTGGCCGACACGCGGGCGGCGACGCGGCGCAGGTTTTCGATCAGCGCCAGGCGCAGCATGATGGGGATGGCCCACAGCTCGCCGAGTTTGAGCGTCGCCACCTCCTGGTAGGCGTCGACGAAGCGGCACAGGCTTTCGGGGTCGACCCGGCCGTCGCCGTGGGAAATGATTTCGAGCGCGATCTTGTAGACGCGCGGCACGCCGTCGGCGGCGCCCTTGCCCAGCCGCGGCAACTCCTTGCTGTAATCCTTGGGCAGGTGGCGCTTGGCGGTGCGGATCTGTTCTTCGATCAGGTAGAAATTATCGAGCAGCCACTCGGAGGCGGGCGTGACCTGGCGGCCGGACTTGATGGCGGCGGTCAACTCTTCGCAGGTGGTGGCGATCAGGGTGGCGTTGTCGGCCAGCCGCGACAGCAGGCGGTCGCGGCCGCCACGCTTGCTCAGCTCGTGATGCGCGGCCAGCGTCTTGCCGTGGGCCGCCATCTGGGCCGCGCTGAAGAGTTCGGCGCGCAGCGGCAAATCGTCTTCGTCGTCGTCCGATAACAGCGCGCCGGACTGCTGCTCGCGGAAGCCCGAAGACATCTCGGGAATAAAGGGGGTGTGCTCTTTCAACTTGACCTCGCTTGGTTCGCGTACCGTTGCTCCGCCGTTCGCCGGCCAGCATCTTGCCTGGTACAACGAAACAAGCGTTGGATTATGTTCCAAGGCATGGTAGCGGGGCGCACGGCAGCCGACTGTACGCTGGCGTACATATGGCCGAGATGAGGGGCGAGCTTGGGAGCTTGGCGGCGGCGGCGCACTCGGGCGGGGCCGGTGCCGCGTTCAAATCGGCGGCAGCGGCGCGCTCAATCGGGGTCAGGCGGCGCGGGCCGGCGGCGCCAGCGCGACGCCGCCGGCGACGTGCCAGGCGGCGCCGTGGCCGAGCCGGCGCAGGCATTGCACGGCTTTGATGCTGCGGTTGCCGCTGCGGCAAAAGAATACCAGCGGCAAGCGTTCGCCGCGCAACCAACCGTCGAGCTGGTCGGTCAGGCGGCTCAGCGGCACGCTGCGGGCCGGCCGGCCGCCCGGTCCGACGGCCGCCGCCGCCGCATATTCATAGGGCTCGCGCACGTCGATCAGCTGGGCCCCGGGATGTTGCAGGAAGAAGGCGTCGAGGGCGTCGGCGTCGAGCTCGAGTTCGGCGGCGGCCAGGTCGGCCGGCGGCGCGGCGCGCAGGCTGGTGCAGAACTGGTTGTGCGGATCGCGCGCCGGACACAGCAGCGTGTCGAGGCCGATCACGCCGGCCAGCCCGCTCTGCGCGGCGTGGCCGGTGAAGGCAAAGCGCACGTCCGCCGCCACCAGCCGCGCCGCCCCGTCTGCGCCGTCGCCGAGGCGGGCGCCGGTGGCCGCGCCCAGCAGATAACTGGCGCGGGCGTCGTCGTGCCGCACGCGCGCCAGCACCCGGGCGCCGAACTCGATGCCGGCGACGAGGCCGCCGTCGGCCAGCGTCACGCCGGCGCCGGCGGCCGGCCAGCCGAAGGCGTCGCAGTCGGCGTCGCCGCTGATGTCGCGCGCGATGTGGCGGCCCAGCGCCTGGACCAGGGTGGTGCGGTCGGAGCCGGGCGAGCTGCCGAGGATGGCGCTGACGCGGTAATTCTGGCAGCGCACATAGGCTTCGATGCGCTCTGTGAGCGCCGGCAGCGGGTCGATGACGATGCAGCTGCGGCTGGCGGCGTCCAGCAGCAGCCAGCTGCAGGCGCCGTCGACGCCGAGCTGCACCACGCCGTCGTGCTGCTGCGGCGCCCGGTTGGACGGGATCAGGCAGCTGGCGCGCAGCGCGGCGCCGCAGCGGGCGATGCGCAGGCAAGCCTCGTCGATGGTGGCGTCGTCGATCAGCGGGCCGAAGGACATGCGGATGGCGCCGCCGCTGCGCCACGGCGCCAGGCCCATCGCGTCGAGCACGTAGCTGGGCGTGGCCTTGGCGGCGGAGCAGGCGCTGCCGGAGCTGACGCGGACCCGGGCCGCGTCGAACACATCCATCAGTTCGCGGCTGCTCAGGCCGGGGACGGAAAAGTTGAGCGTGGTCGGCAGCGAGGTGGCGAAGGTCTGGTTGAACACCACGCCGGGCAAGGCGGCGCGCAGGCTGTCGGCCAGGCGGGCGCGGGCGGCGTTCAGCTCGGCGTAGCCGCGGAACACGCCGCCCCGCTCCAGCGCTTCGAGCACGGCGCCTAGGGCGGCGATGCCGGCCATGTTTTCGGTGCCCGAGCGCAGCGCGCCCTGCTGGCCGCCGCCGACGATCAGCGCCGTGAACGGCGCGTCGGCGCGCACATATAACATGCCTATGCCTTTGGGCGCATACAGTTTGTGGCCGGAAAACGCCGCGTAATCGATGCGGCTGGCCGCCAGGTTCAGGTCCAGCTTGCCGAGCGCCTGCACGCCGTCGACCAGCCAGTAGGCGGCGCTGCCGCTTGCGCGCAGCGCCGCCTCGATGCCGGCCAGGTCGGAAATCGCGCCCGTTTCATTGTTGGCGGCCATGGTGCAGACCAGCGCGGCCTGGCCGGCGCAGCCGCGCAGCATGGCGAGGTCGTGGCGGCCGTCGTGGTCGACCGGGATGGCGCGCAATTGCAAATGCAGGCCCAGCAGCCGGCTCCAGTGCGCCAGGCTTTCCGGCACGGCCTTGTGTTCGGTGGCGCCATACAGCAACAGCGTGCCGGTGGCCTCGCCGCGCGCCTGGCGTTCGCGCAGCGCGCACAGGGCCGACAGCACGGCCGTCTGTATGCCTTCGGTGGCGCCGCTGTTGAACATCAGCCGGCCGGCGCCGACGCCGAGCACGCGGGCGGCGCGCCGGTGCACGCCGTCGAGCACGGCCTTGGCGCGCAGGCCGCCGCCGTGGCTGCTGCTGGGGTTGCCGTAGCGCTCGGCCATGGCGTCGACGGCGGCCGCCAGCGCGGCGGGCAGGATGGCGGAGGTGGCGTTGCCATCGAGGTAGATGTCGGTCGTCATGGCGATGCGTTCGGGCGGGTTGGGGGAGCCATCAGCTTATCGGTACTGGCCGGTGAATATGTACTAAAATGGCCGTTATATCGGCGCGACATAGCATGTTTATCCTTTTATTTTGATATTTATAGAATGAACCATCTAGACAAATTCGATTACGCCATTTTGGCCGCCTTGCAGGCCGACGGCACGCTGTCGGTCGCCCACCTGGCCGAGCGCGTCGGCCTGTCGAGCACGCCGTGCTGGAAGCGCGTCAAGCGGCTGGAGGAGGATGGCTATATCGAGAGCCGGGTGGCCATCGTCAACCGGCGCAAGGTCGGACTGCCGGTGACGGTGTTCGTCAGCGTGCGCACCAGTCAGCACGACGACAAGTGGCTGGCGCGCTTCGCGGCGGCCGTCATCGCGCTGCCGGAGGTGCAGGAATTCCACCGCATGAGCGGCGACATCGATTACCTGCTGAAAGTGGTGACCACCGATATCGACGGCTACGACCGCTTTTACAAGAAACTCATCAAGGCGGCCCAGCTGAGCGGCGTGTCGTCGGCGTTTTCGATGGAGCAGATCAAGTTCACCACGGCGCTGCCGCTGGAACTGATCTCCCACGGCCTGCCGGCCTGAGCCGGGCGTGGGATAATGGCGCCCGCCTCCACCACCCGCCGCGCCGCGCCATGATGCCTGCCTTTTTAGACCGCTGGCTGCCCAGCCACAATACGGCCAGCCGCCGCGAACAATTGCGGGCGGTCGCCGGCGCGCTGGCCGGCATGGCGCTGACCGGCGCGATCACGCACTGGGTGCTGGGCGCCGGCGGCGCGGGGATATATCTGGTGGCGCCGATCGGAGCGTCGTCGGTGCTGCTGTTCTGTTTGCCCGGCAGCCCGCTGGCGCAGCCGTGGTCCGTGGTCGGCGGCAACGTCGTCTCCGCGCTGGCGGGCGCGGCCTGCGTGCGCTGGCTGGGCGACGCCCTGGCGCCGCCGCTGCTGGCGGCCGTCGCCACCAGCGCCGCCATCGGCGCCATGTTCGCGCTGCGCTGCCTGCATCCACCGGGCGGCGCGGTGGCGCTGACGACCGTGATCGGCGGCCCGGCCGTGCACGCGGCCGGCTTCGGCTTCGCGTTGGGCCCGGTGCTGCTCGATTCCCTGCTGCTGATGCTGGCCGCCGTGGCCTATAACAATCTGACCGGGCGCCGCTATCCGCACACGCAGCAGGCCGCCCACCCGCATCCGCACGCGACGACGGACGAGCCGCCGACGGCGCGCATGGGCTTCACGGCGGACGACCTGGACGCGGTGCTGAAACAATACAACCAGGTGCTCGACATCAGCCGCGACGACCTCGAATCGCTGTTCTTGAAGACGGAAATGCGGGCCCACCAGCGCCGTTTCGGCATCATCGCCTGCGCCGACATCATGTCCAGGGACGTCGTGACGGCCGAATTCGGCACGCCGCTGAACGAGGCATGGCTGGCGATCCGCAGCCACAAGATCGGTGCGCTGCCGGTGCTGAACCGGGCCCGGCGCGTGATCGGCATCGTCACGCAGACCGATTTCCTCGAGCACGGCGGGCTGGACGATTACGGCGTGATCCGCCAGCAGCTGCGGCGTTTTTTGCTGCCCAGCGGCCGCAGCCACGGCGAGAAGGCCGAGGTGGTCGGCCAGATCATGCGCGGCCATCCGACCACGGCGCGGGTCGACACGCCCATCGTCGACCTGGTGCCGCTGATGGCCGACTCCGGCTTCCACCACATCCCCATCGTCGACGCCGAACAGCGTTACGCCGGCATCGTCATGTTCCCAGGCAGGGCCTAACAATGTCGATAGTTGTATCATGACAGCTTTGGGTCGCCTAGGTTTTTGCCTTTCAGTTTGGAGGTGGTGCTCCCTGCTCGCGAGTTCAGGTTTTGGTGCTACATACAAGGGACAGCGCAGCGGCTTTGTTTGGGGGATCCAGATCTAATACAGCTCTCTTGGATGTGGAAGGAAGTCGCCTTAGTCCAGCCTTTAGCCTTATTAATGACACTCTTGAGTACCAAGCGCTGAGAACCTCGGCTAATCAACTGATTA
>NZ_JANXMI010000149.1 GCF_025354735.1 Rugamonas sp. | reverse complement strand
GGTACGACGGTCTTCGCGTTCATGTTCGGCAAACAGGCTGATCCGGGGCTTCATCATTGTGGTATTCATTGGTCGCGGGCTGATGCCAGAATTTTACCGAACCTGCGAACGGCAGGATAGGTTTCTAGAGGTACCCTTAATGGAGAAATTTTTATGACCGTGACCATCTACCATAACCCCGATTGCGGCACGTCGCGCAATACGCTGGGCCTGATTCGCAACGCCGGCATCGAGCCGGTCATTATCGAATACCTGAAGCATCCGCCCGACCAGGCCACGCTGGTCGACCTGATCGTCAAATCCGGCCTGAGCGTCCACGACGCGATCCGCCAGAAGGGCACCCCATATCTGGAGTTGAGGCTGGACTCGCCGTCCAAGACCAAGGTGGAATTGCTTGAAATGATGGTGGCCCATCCGATACTGGTCAACCGCCCGTTCGTGGTGACGCAGCTAGGCGTGCGCTTATGCCGCCCGTCGGAACTGGTGCTCGACATCCTGCCCCAGCCGCAACGTGGCGCTTTCACCAAGGAGGATGGGGAGCGTGTGATCGACGAACACGGGGAGCGTATCAAGCATGGATAAGATTGCGAACCTGCCGAACATTAATCCTGAACAGCTTGACCTGCCGAACGCGACCAAGCTTGCGCAGGTCGGCGATATGGACCATCCTCCGCGTATCCTGATGCTGTACGGCTCGCTGCGCGAGCGTTCGTTCAGCCGCTTCCTGACCGAAGAGGCTGCGCGCATTCTGGAGCACTTCGGCGCCGAGGTGAAGATCTTCGATCCGATGGAGTTGCCGATGGCCGGCAGCGTGTCCGAGGACCATCCCAAGGTTGTCGAGTTACGCGAACTGTGTCTGTGGTCCGAGGGCCAGGTCTGGTGCAGCCCGGAGCGCCACGGCGCCATCACAGCCGTAATGAAAAACCAGATCGACTGGATTCCGCTGGAGATG
The DNA here is from genome assembly GCF_025354735.1 of Rugamonas sp. Taxonomy (GTDB): domain Bacteria; phylum Pseudomonadota; class Gammaproteobacteria; order Burkholderiales; family Burkholderiaceae_D; genus Rugamonas. The sequence continues at coordinate 6,018 of NZ_JANXMI010000149.1, read as the reverse complement.
GGGGCGATTCGCCCAAGCCAGGGCCGCACGCTGGCCGTGATGCAGGTTTGCGGTGGCTCGCAGTCCTTCAACGTGGTCAACACCCTGCGCCTGTTGGGGCGCTGGATGCGGATGTTCACCATCCCGAACCAGTCGTCGGTGCCGATGGCCTACAAGGAATTCGACGAGGAAGGCCGCATGCGCCAATCCGGCTACTACGACCGCGTGGTGGACGTCATGGAAGATCTGTTCAAGATGACGTTGCTGCTGCGTGGCCGGAACGATTATTTGACTGACCGCTATAGTGAGCGGAACGAGCGGTCGATGAAAGCCATCGATCAAGCCATCAAGAAAATTTGAACATTATCGGGAAAGGAACCGACATGCATATTCGCGACGCCGTAGCAGACGATGCCCGAGCCGCTGCGGCGATTTATAACCACTTCATCGTCAACACGACGATCACCTTCGAAGAACAGACTGTCACGGATACTGAAATGGCGCAGCGCATCGCCGATGTGCAGGCCGGCGGCTTACCTTGGCTGGTGGTCGAGGACGATGGCACGGTCGTTGGCTACGCCTACGCCACAAAATGGCGGGTGCGCCACGCCTACCGATTTTCAGTGGAGAGCACGGTTTATCTGGCTCCCGAGTTTGCCGGTAAGGGGCTGGGAACAGCGCTGTACTCGGCATTGCTGAAGAACTTAACCGATAAGGGCTTCCATCTGGTCATAGGCGGCATAGCACAGCCCAATACCGGTAGCGTGGCCCTGCACGAGAAGTTGGGGTTTCAGAAGGTGGCTCAATTCAAAGAGGTCGGGTTTAAATTCGATCGTTGGATTGACGTTGGGTATTGGCAGCTTACGCTCTTACCTCCACTCGATGGCCACAGCTAGGTCCGCATGGGCGAGAGCGCGCGCAACGACGTGGAGGCGCTGCGCCAGCTACCGGTTCTCCACCGGGTGGAGAATTCGTGCCGCTGGGTTCAGTCGCACGTCTGGAGATCGCCAAGGGACCGAGCCAGATCAGCCGCGAAAACGGCAAGCGGCGCGTGGTCGTGCAGGCGAACGTGCGTGGCCGCGATATCGCTAGCGTCGTCAAGGACGCCCAGAACGCCATCGATGCCAAGGTGACGCGTCCGCCCGGTGTCTGGCTGACGTGGGGCGGGCAGTTCGAAAACCTGGAACGCGCACGCCTGCGCCTGGCCGTGGTCGTACCAGCGTGCTTCGTGCTGATCGTGGGCGTGCTGTACTCGGCGGTCGGGTCCTGGCGTGCTACGGCGGTGGTCTTCACCGGCGTGCCGCTGGCCCTGATCGGTGGGGTGCTGGCGCTCTGGCTGCGCGGCCTGCCATTTTCCATCTCCGCTGCGGTGGGCTTTATCGCGCTCTCCGGTGTCGCCGTCTTGAACGGGCTGGTGATGGTGGGGGCGATCGATGAACTGTCGAAGTCGCAGCCGTGGGAAAGCGCGGTATGCGCCGGAGCACTTCGCCGATTGCGACCGGTGTTGATGACGGCACTGGTGACCTCGCTCGGCTTCGTGCCAATGGCTCCGGCCAACGGAGCCGGGGCCGAGGTGCAGCGGCCACTGGCGACCGTGGTGATCGGCGGTTTGATTTCAACAACGCTGCTCACACTTCTGGTGCTACCGGCACTCTATCGTCGGTTCCGCACTCCGCCAGGGCCGAAAAGCGATCAACAAGACGTGTGATTTACCAAGATAGGTCGCCTCGATTTGCAGCTGGCGTCAACCTTTGACGCCAGCTAACTTGCATCACCTTGACCGTCATCATCATTTTTATGACCGTTACCATCTAGTCCCCCCTCAAACTGCGGCACGTCGCGCGATATGGACGATGGCCTTTTCCACCTATGTGCCGATTCCTGGCGTCACCCCACCCTCCCCTCCACCGCGCAGGTCGACGACTTTTCCAATAACAGGCGCGCGGGGCTGCCGCCCCACACCTGCCCGGCGCCGATGCGCGCGCCTTTGCACACCACCGAATTGGCGGCGACGATGGCGTGGTCGCCTATCGTGACGTCGGACAGCAGCACGGCATGGGCGCCTATCGTCACGCCGTCGCCGATGACGATGGGGAAATGCGCCAGACGGCCGCCCTCGATCACGTGCGGCACCAGCAGCGAACTTTCGCCCAGCATGGTGTTGGCGCCGACGCGGACGAACAAGGGATCGCAGATGATGCCGGAGCTGTAGGTGTTCGGTCCCAGTTGCGCGCCCAGCGCCAGGTAGAGCGGCCGCAGCAGGGGGATCGGCAACCAGCCGCCACGCAATAGTGTATTGAACACCATCAGGTAAAACAGGATGTAAACCTGGTAGACGCATTCCTGCAGCGAACCGGATTCGATCTGGCCGGCGCGCAGCGGGATGACGCGCAGCGCCGTCCGATGCAGCATGATCGCGTACAGATGGATCAGCAGCGTGGCCGCCAGCCAGGCGGCCACGCCGTTGAGCAGCGACGGCATCGACAGCGCGGCCAACAGCGCCGCCGCCGCGCGCAGCGTCATCCCGGCCAGCGCGCAGACGACGCACATCAGCGCCATGAACGCGGCCACCGGTCCCTTCCGCATCGGCCGCATCGCGCGTCAGCCCCGGCTCACCAGCGGCTCGGCGGGACGGACGACGGCGACATCGTGCTCGCCGGCCGGCCGCGCCGCCATGCCCATGTGCGCCAGCACGCCGTCGGTCATGCGGTCGACGCTGTAGCGGGCCGCCACGGCGCGCGCGTCGGCCGCCAGCCGGGCGTACAGCGCGCCGTCCTCCAGCAGGCGGCCCAGCTGCAGCGCCAGGTCGCCGCTGTCCCAGGCCCGGAAGCTCAGGCCGCCGGAGCGGCCCTGGTCATGGATCACTTCCGCCACGCCGCCATAGTCGGGCACCAGGGCCGGCGTGCCGTGGCTCATGGCTTCGGCCACCACCAGGCCGAACGGTTCACGGTTGACCGACGGGTAGACCACGCAATGGCTGTGCGCGTACAGCGCCTCGCGCATGGCCGGCGAGACGGTCCCGGCATGGTGGATCGTCAGCCCCAGATGCTGCCCCAGGTAGGTCAGCACCTGCCGATAGGCCTGGCCCTTGGCGGTGGCGCCGCAGACCACCAGTTGCAGCGTCATGTCGCGCTCGATCAGCATGCGCACGGCGTAGAGCAGCAGGTCGATGCCTTTTTCCGTGTCCTGGCGGCCAAGGTAGAGCACGATGGGGATGTCGCGCCGCAGGGTCGGGAACAGCGCCTTGATCGGCTCGAACGACGGTTTGGCGCCACGCTCGGGCAGCTCCACGCCGTTGTACACCACCCGCAGCCGCGCCGGCGAGACGCCGATGTCCTCGACGATGCGGTGCACATAGTCGGCGCTGACGGCGATCGCCGGCCACGGCGACTGCATCAGGGCCGCGTTGAGGCGCTCGCCGAAGCGCTGCGCCAGGCCGATGCGGGCGGCGTGGGCGGCGAATTCCTCGTCGCCCTGGAAGGTCAGCAGGTAGTCGAAACCGGGGCAGTGTTGCTTGGCCTGCAGCGCCAGCGGCCCCAGGGTGCCGAAACTGACCAGCAGGTGGCTGACGCCGTCGGCCGCGATCATGGCGCCGAGGCGGCGCGCCAGCGCCGGGTCGGGCGCGGCGCCGGCGTACAGCGAGCGCACCAGGTTGGCCAGCAGGCGGTCGACATAGCCGGCCCGGCGCTGCACGGCGCGCACCCGCAGCCGCTTGGGCAGCAGGAACAGGGCAGCCCCCAGCGCCCGGTCCAGCCACTCCGACGGCCGCTGGAAGTGGTAGCGGGTGCCGTGGCACAGCATGCGGTGCTCGATGCCGGCGTCGGCCATTTCCTGGCTCGATTCCATCATCCAGTAAATCACCACCTTGAAGCCGCGACGGTGCAGCGCGTTGGCGAGGGTCACGTCGCGCACCGTCGAGCCGAGGTAGTCGCCGCTGCCCATGGTGAGAATAGCGAAGCCGGGAACTTGTTGCATGGAATTCTCCTGATAAGTGCTGCGGTCGGTGAGCGGCGGGTGGCCGTCGGACTAAAAAGTGTAGGACGCGCCGAGGAAGACGGCGCGCTTGGGCAGGGTGCCGAATTCGCTGCCGACGCTGCCGTTCGACAGCGTCGGCGTCAGATACAGCTGCCAGTGTTCGCCCAGTTCGTATTCGATATTGACGCTGGCCTGGTAGGAGCGGTCGTCGGCGTCGCGGATCAGGCGCAGCAGCACGTTGGTGTTGCCGCCGATCTTGGTGTCGACGTACTGCAACAGCTCGTAGCGCCGCCGCAGCAGCGGCAGTTGCGGCTGCACCCACGCGGTGGCGGCGCACAGGATCACCGGCGCGCGCAGGCAGCCGGCGTGGTTGCTGAAGTATTCGGCGGTGACGGTGGCGCCGCCGGCCAGGGTGTAGGCGGCGCCGGCCAGCAGGCGGATGTCGCGCGGCTGGTCGCGCGACAGCGGCACGGTGGACGCCACGCTGCCCTCGCCGTACAGCAGCAGGGCGTCCGACGCGTCCCAGCCGCCGAACGCGCCGAGGCGGCCGGCGTCGTGCTCGCGGTAGGACGCGATCACCGAAAAATAGCGCCCTTCGCCCGTGTAGTCGAGTTTGGCCGCGTAGGTTTTCTGGAACACCGGGCTGGCCAGCGGCTTGCCCGTGAGGGTGTCGACGAAGCGCGTCGCCAGGCCGATGATGCTGACGGCCACGCCCAGCGCGCCGGTGTTGGCGGCCGGGCTGTAGGCGTCGTCCTTGCCGTAGCGGCCGCTGCCCGTGTTGGCGATCAGCGACAGCGTCCACGCGGGCCCGGGGATGGCCACCAGGCGCACATAGTCGAGGCCGGGCAGCTCGATGTTGGGATTGTTCTTGCCGTTGTTCGGGTTGAAGGGATTCGACGCCGACAACAGCGACGCCGGCCCCCATTGCAGATTTTCGCGGGCGTAGACGGCGGTCAGGCGGTCGCCGAAGCGATAGCGCACATAGGCCTCGTTGAGGTACCAGCGATGCCGGCTGTCGCTGCGGTCGTAGCGGTCGCCGAAGGCGGCGTCGGTCTCGGTATGGGTCATGGCCAGGCGCGGCTTGAGGCCCAGTTCGAGCTGGCGGAAGGTCAGGCTGAAATCGGGCCGCAAGTCCAGTTCGTATTCCGAACGGGGTATGTCGAGCAGGTTCAAGTCGCTCTGCGGCTTGCTCAGGCCGTTGTACACGCCGTAGCCGAACACGTTGTAGCGCGAGTAGAAACCGTGGCCGAGCTCCTCGCCCAGGGTGGCGTCGGCGGGCGCCGGCGGCGCGGCGGCCGCTTGCGCCCGCGCGGCTGGCGCGCAGCACCAGCACAGCGCCAGTGCGGCGATCCGGCGCCGCCCGCGGCCGCGGGCCGTGGCGGCCCCGGGTATCGCTGTCCTCGCTCGCATGGGCGTCACCGCATGAACAGGTTGAGGTCGAACACATAGTCGGGCAAGGGCGCGATGCGCGGCTCGCGCAGGTTCAGATAGGTCACCGAGCCGTTCATCAACTCGCCCTGCAGCACGATGCGGGACAGGAAGGGCCGCCGCCGCCCTTCCAGCGCCACGCTGTTGTCGTAGTCCATGGTCGCCGACTTGAATTTTTTGCCGGACACGGTGTAGTACTCGGCCTTCACGCCGACCTGGCGCGCGGCCGAGATCCAGTAGCGGATGCGGTCGTAGGTCTGCTTGTCGCTGCGGGCCTTGAGGTCGAACACCCGGCACGGCTCAGCGCCGACGGCCTCGCCGGGCAGTTCGGTGGCGTCGTAGTTGTCGGCGTAGTTGGTGGCCGCGATGTCGCCGTAGGAGGCGTCGCCCATCAGCTTCTGGCGCTGCGACACCGGCACCGGCTTGCTCAGGCCCTGCTTGTAAAACCACATGCTGGTATTGAGCATGAGCAGCTTGTTGCCCTTGTATTTGGCGGGCGCCTGGCTGATGCCGGCGATGTTGAAGCCGCGCGCCTTGATGTCGTACACCAGCGTGTCGGTGACGCGCTCGTTGTCGACGGTCTCGACCGTCACATTCCAGGCGATGCCGTCGACATTGCCGCGCGCCTCGTCGGCG
>NZ_JANXMI010000143.1 GCF_025354735.1 Rugamonas sp. | reverse complement strand
GGCGGCGTAGTAGGCGAACATCTCGCCCATCGAATCGCCCAGCAGCACCGTGACTTCGGCCGGCAGCGACGGCGCCTCGCCCTGCGCCGCGCCGTCGTCCAGCGCCAGCCTGCTGCGCCGTTGCAGCGCCAGGCCGCGCGCGGCGACCATCTTTTCCACTTCGTCGAAGCGCTGCGGGTGGCGCGGCACGATCAGCAGCAGCACGTCCGCCGGCAGCGCGGCCCGCGCGCGCGCGAAGGCGTCGAGTATCAATTCTTCCTCGCCTTCGCGGGTGCTGGCGCACAGCAGCACGGGACGCGCGCCGATCTGCGCGCGCAGCGCGGCGCCGGTCTTGAGCGCCGCATCGGGCACGACGACGTCGAACTTGATGCTGCCGGTGACTGCGACTTTCGCCACGCCGAGCGTACGCACGCGCGCCGCATCGGCCTCGGTCTGCGCGGCGACCAGCGAGATGCCGCGCGCCGCGTACAACATCAATTTGCCGATGCGGTAGGCGCGGCGCAGCGAACGCTCCGACAGCCGCGCATTGGCCAGCACCACCGGCACCTGATGGCTCACGCATTCGGCGATCAGGTTGGGCCACACTTCCGTCTCCATCAGGATGCAGATGCGCGGCGCGTAGTGCCGGATGAAACGGCGCACCATGGTCGCGGTGTCGTAGGGCAGATAAGACTGCGCCAGCCGCGCGCCATGTTTGGCGAACAGCTGCCTGCCGGTGGCGCGGCCGGTCGGCGTCATGTGGGTGAGGATGATGCGGCTGTCCGGATAGGCCAGCAGCAGCGCGTCGATCAGCGGCTCGGCGGCGCGCGTTTCGCCGACCGAGACGGCATGCACCCAGATCGCCGGCGAGCCAGCATCGGCGGGCCGGCCGCCATACAGGCCGAGGCGCTCGCTCCAATGCTGGCGATAGCCGGGCTCCTTGCGGCCGCGCAGCCACAGGCGCGCCAGCACCAGCGGCATCGCCAGCCACCACATCGCGGAATAAAAAATACGCATGCTCAGGCCAGCAGCCTTTGGGCCGCGCTGTACACTTCCGCGACCGACGGCGGCGCGCCAAGGTCGCCCAGGTTGATGATCCTGGACGACCAGTTGCCTTCGGTTTTCCAGCGCGGCGAGTCGGCGTAGATTTCGACGGTGGGACTGGTGAAGGCGGCGGCGATATGGGTCAGGCCCGTGTCGACGCCGACGGCCAGCGCGGCGTGGCGGGCCAGCAGCACGGCGTCGGCCATAGTCAGTTTCGGCAGCACGCGCGCGTTCGGCAGGCTGGCGGCCAAATGTTCGGCTTCAGCCTTTTCCTGGTCCGATCCCCACGGCAGCAAGATCGTCATCGGCGCCAGTCGCGCGCCGAGCGCGATCCAGTTTTGCGGCGACCATTTCTTGGCGTCGCGCGCGGTGCCGTGGAAGTAGACGGCGTAGGGTTCGGCCGGCATCCAGTGCGGCCGCGCGGCGTCGTGCGCGACGGTCGGCAGGCCGAAATCGGCCGGCGTGTCGACCGCATAGCCGAGCGCCGCGGCGGCCACCATGCGCCCGCGCGCCACCGCGTGGGTGCGCGGCGCCAGCGCGATGCTGTCGGTGTGGAAGAAGCGCGAGGCCGCTTCGTAGCCGGAACCTTCGCTGCCGTTGGCCAGGCCCACCTTGCGCCCGCCCCTGACCACGTGCGCGGCGCCCATGATGATGCCGGTCTTGAGCAGGCCCTGGGTGTCGAACACGTAGTCGTAGCGCTGCGCGCGCAGGGTGCGGAAGAAGGCCGCGATTTCAGCCCGCGTGCGCGCCTGCCAAAGGCTTTTGCGCCAGCGCCGCAGCGCGAACGGGATGATGGTGCGCACGCGCGGATTGAGGCGCACCAGGCTGACATAGCCCTCCTCGACCACCCAGTCGATGTTCGCGTCCGGATAATGGCGCACGATGTCGGCCACCATCGGCAGGTTGTGCAGCACGTCGCCCAGCGAGGACACGCGCACCAGCAAAATGTTCAGCGGCCGCTTGCCGCCGGCTTGCGCGTCCATCAAATCAGAACGGCAGGACCGCGTCCGGCTTGGCGGCCAGGATCACGTTCTTGAACTGGCCCTGGATGCGCGCCAGCGCGGCCGGCGTTTCCGCTTCGAAGCGCATCACGATCACCGGCGTGGTGTTGGACGAGCGCGCCAGGCCGAAGCCGTCGGCGTATTCGACGCGCAGGCCGTCGATGGTGATGATCCGCTCATGGCCGGGGAATTCGGCGTCGCTGCGCAGCTTGTCCATCAGCGCGACGTTCTCGCCCTCCTTCAGTTCCAGATGCAGTTCCGGCGTACTGTCCGATTGCGGCAGGGAGTTCAGCAGCTTCGATGGATCGGCTTCCTTCGTCAAGATTTCGAGCAGGCGCGCGCCGGCGTACATGCCGTCGTCGAAGCCGTACCAGCGGTCCTTGAAGAAGATATGGCCGCTCATTTCGCCGCCCAGCGGGGCGCCCGTTTCGCGCAGCTTGGCCTTGACCAGCGAGTGGCCGGTCTTGTACATCAGCGGCTGGCCGCCGTGCTTGGCGATCCACGGCGCCAGGTGGCGCGTGCATTTGACGTCGTACAAAATCTGCTGGCCCGGATTGCGGCTCAGGACATCGGCCGCGAACAACATCATCTGGCGGTCCGGATAAATGATCTGGCCATCCTTGGTGACGACGCCGAGGCGGTCGCCGTCGCCGTCGAAGGCGATGCCGATTTCGGCGTCGGTCTCTTGCAGGCAGCGGATCAGGTCTTGCAGGTTTTCCGGATGGGCCGGATCGGGATGGTGATTGGGGAAATTGCCATCGACTTCGCAGAACAATTCGACCACGTCGCAACCCATGCCGCGGAACAGGTCGCCGGCGAAGGCGCCGGCCACGCCGTTGCCGCAGTCGACGGCGATCTTGATCGGCCGCGCCAGCTTGACGTCGCCGATGATGCGTTGCAGATAGGCGGCGCGGATGTCGTGGGTCGAGTAGCTGCCCGGCGCGGGCTGGGCGGCGCCGGCGTCGTGGTCGACGATGCGCTGGTACAGCGAGGTGATGGCGTCGCCGTGGATCGCTTCGCCGGCCAGCACCATTTTAAAGCCGTTGTAGTCGGGTGGATTGTGGCTGCCGGTGACCATGATGCCGGACGTGGCGTCGAGCACGTGGGTGCCGAAGTAGACCATCGGCGTGGCGACGACGCCGAGGTCGATGACGTCGACGCCGGCCGCCTGCAAGCCCTGCGCCAGCGCCGCCGTCAGCTCGGGGCCGGACAGACGGCCGTCGCGGCCGATGACCACGCGCCGCTCGCCCTTGGCCAGCGCGGCCTGGCCGAACGCCAGTCCGATCTGCCTGGCGACGCCCGCGTCCAGGGTTTTATCGATGATGCCGCGGATATCGTAGGCTTTGAAGATAGTTTTTGACAGGGAGACCATAAGTATAGAAGTCGAGGGTTCGTGAAGTCGGGCCGGTCGCGCCGTCGCGGGCACGGTCCGGGCGCAAACAGGGGGTGGTTAAGGCCGCCCGCGCCTACGCGCGGACATAACAACGACATAGTAAGTGCGATGCCTGCGCCAGGCAATACTAATTCTTCTTATGCCGTATCATCCAGCGCGGCGCTTTAAAGCGGACGATGCGCACGTATAACCAGATGTAACAAACTATGAACAATAAACAGCAACACATCAGCGCCCAGGTATAACGCCATAATATCGTCGCCGGAATCACGGCCATCAGGGAAAACATCCACAGATACGGCGACGTCAGCGAATTGCGGCGGATCAGTGCGCGCGCATCCTTGCGCCCCACCGCCCATTGCACGATGCGGCGGAAAATCAGGCTGTGTAAATGTATGCCATCGGGCATGGCCGGCGATTTACCGCGTATAAACATGCGGCGATAGACCGAGAACAGCGTTTCAAACGTCGGATAGATTAATAACAGCGCCGCATACCAGGTCGACACCTGGGGATTGCGCATCACTAATAACAAGGCCAGTTCGCCGAGCATGAAGCCGATAAAATAGGCGCCGCCGTCGCCGAGGAATATCAGGCCGACCGGATAATTCCAGACCAGGAAACCGGCGGTGGCGCCGGCCACCATCAACGCGGCCACCAGCACGAACATATCGTTCACTTGCAAGGCGACATAGCCGAGCGACAACAGCATGCAAATGGTGACCACGCTGGCCAGGCCGTTGAAGCCATCGACGATATTGACGGCGTTGGCGATGCCGGCCACGGCCAGCACCGTCAGCGGCAACGTCAGCCACATATATTGCAGCGGCCACGCCGAGAAGGCCCAGTCGATGCGATCGATGCGGGCGTCGAGCAGGAAATAACCGAGCGTGGCGGCGGCCATCGTCAATAACAGCCGGCGGGTGGCGCTGACGCGGCCCGTATAATCTTCGACGATGCCGCCGATAAACGCCACCGAGGAACAGCCCAATAGCGACAGCAGCCAGCCGCTCATGGCCGGCACGCGCCAAATCGAAATACAGGAACTGAGCAGGACGGCCAGGAAAATCGACAAGCCGCCTATCCGCGCCACGGAATGCGCATGCACTTTTTGCACGCCTTGAAAATCGGCGTCTAGCGCTGGGCCGTGCAGTCGCGCTTCTTTAATGACCAACAGCGTCAAGAGCGCAGAAGCGACAAAGCTCAGTAAAAAAGAGAACATTATTTTATCAATACAAAAATATCGGGCGCGCTATTGATGGCGCTGGTTTTCGGCATATACCGTCGGCAATACCGACACCCAGCGACCCCGCACTGCAACATGATTATTATCAGCACGCCAATAGATGATTGTACCGGATTACCGCTGAGCTCCCGGGCCGCCGGGGGATAAAAATCGGACAAACCCGCCGCCATTCAACGGCAATAGCTGATTAGCAACAGCGATATGGACAGCCGAGCGGCAGCGAACAGAACCGGCGCGCGGCGATTCTAGCAAACGCCGCTGGCCGCGCGGTCCATGCTTACCAAACGATACAAATGAAGTAGGCGGGCCGGTCGCGATTATCGCACTGGCCGCGCTTATTTAAGGCACAGGCGCAGCGCCTCTTTCCAATGCGGCAAATGGACATCGGCGGCGGCCATCAGCTTGGCCGACGACAGCACCGAATACTGCGGGCGTTGCGCCGGCAGCGGATATTCGGCCGTCGTGATCGGCGTCAAACGGCAATCGATGCCGGTCTCCGCCAGGATGGCCGCGGTGAATTCGAACCAGGTGGTCTGGCCCTGGCTGCTCAGATGGTAGGTGCCGCCGTGCTGGCGCCACCATTGCTGCCACGCCGCCGGGTCGCCGGGCCGGGCCTGGGCCAGCATCAGCGCCGTGGTGTCGGCGATGGTGCGGCTCCAGGTCGGCGCGCCGTGCTGGTCGTTGACGATGCGCAGCTCGTCGCGCTCCCTGGCCAGGCGCATCATGGTGAGCAGGAAATTCTTGCCGCGCATGCCGTAGACCCAGCTGGTGCGCAAGATCAGGTGCGGTATGCCGGCGGCGGCGATGGCTTGCTCGCCGGCCAGCTTGCTGTGGCCGTAGACGCTGACCGGTCCGGTGGCGTCGCCCTCCACGCGCGGCTGCGGCGCCGTGCCGTCGAACACATAGTCGGTCGAATAGTGGACCATGGCCGCGCCCAGCCGCGCCGCCTCCTGCGCCATCACGCCCGGCGCCTCGGCGTTGACGCGGTGCGCCAGCTCGGGCTCGCTCTGCGCCTTGTCGACGGCCGTGTAGGCGGCCGGATTGACGATCAGGCCGGGCCGCACGCTGCGGATCACGTCGCGCACCTGGTCGAGGTCGGCCAAGTCCATGCGGTCGCGGTCGACCGCGATCACCTCGCCCAGGCCTTGCAGGCTGCGCTCGAGCTCGTAGCCCACCTGGCCGGTGCTGCCGGTCAGTAAGATTTTCATGCGAACACGTCCGCGTCCGCCAGCGGGCTGCCCTGCTGATCCTTGACCGACAGCAGCGGCGCGCCGTCCAGCGGCCAGGCGATGTTCAGCGCCGCATCGTTCCACAACAGCGAGCGTTCGAATTCCGGCGCCCAGTAATCGGTGGTTTTATACAGGAATTCGGCGTGTTCGCTGGTGACCATGAAGCCGTGCGCGAAACCGGGCGGTATCCACATTTGACGTTTGTTGGCGGCCGACAATTCGATGCCGAACGACTGGCCGAAGGTCGGCGAACTTTTGCGCAGGTCGACGGCGACGTCGTAGACGGCGCCCTCGGTCACCCGCACCAGCTTGCCCTGCGCCTGCTGGATTTGATAATGCAGGCCGCGCAGCACGTTGCGGGCCGAGCGCGAATGGTTGTCCTGCACGAAGGGCAGCGTCACGCCGGTCAGCTCGCTGAACCGGCGCGCGTTGTAACTCTCGAAGAAAAAGCCGCGATCGTCGCCGAACACGCGCGGTTCCAGCATCAACAAACCTTCCAGGGGAGTCGGTATGACATTCATCGCGCAATCACCTTGTCTTCGAGAATTTGCAGCAAATATTGGCCGTAATTGTTTTTCTTCAGCGGCTCGGCCAGCTTGCGCAGCTGGGCCGCATCGATATAGCCCTTGCGGTAGGCAATTTCTTCCGGGCACGCCACTTTCAGGCCCTGGCGCTTTTCTATCGTGGCGATGAATTGCGACGCTTCGAGCAGCGATTCATGGGTGCCGGTGTCCAGCCAGGCCATGCCACGGCCCATCAGCTCGACGTTCAGCTGTTTTGCTTCGAGATAAACGCGATTGACGTCGGTTATTTCCAGTTCGCCACGGGCGGACGGCTTGATGCCGGCGGCGATGTCGCACACTTGATTGTCGTAAAAATACAGGCCGGTGACGGCGTAATTCGATTTCGGCCGCAAGGGTTTTTCTTCGATGCTGACGGCCTGGCGTTCGTCATCGAATTCGACCACGCCATAACGCTCCGGGTCTTGCACGTGGTAGGCGAACACGGTGGCGCCGTCGCCGCGCTCGGCCGCGTGACGCAGCAAGGCGTCGAGGTCGTTGCCGTAATAAATATTGTCGCCGAGGATGAGCGCGGACGGCGAGTCGCCGACGAATTCCTTGCCGATGATAAAGGCCTGCGCCAGACCGTCCGGCGACGGCTGCACCGCATAGCTGAGATTAATCCCCCATTGCGTGCCATCGCCCAGCAAATCCCGGAAACGGGGCGTATCTTGCGGCGTCGAGATAATCAGGATGTCGCGCATGCCGGCCAGCATCAACGTCGTCAGCGGATGATAAATCATGGGCTTGTCGTAGATGGGCAGCAATTGCTTGGAAACGCTCATGGTCACCGGATACAGCCGCGTGCCGGAGCCGCCGGCCAGGATGATGCCCTTGCGGGATTGCACAGGATTCGTCATTACGCACCTTCGCGGTTGAAATAATTGCTTGCCACCCAGTTGGCGTAATCGCCAGACTGCACGTCGGCCAGCCAGGCCGGATGGTCCAGATACCACTGCACGGTCTTGGCGATGCCGCTCTCGAAGGTCTCGGCCGGCTTCCAGCCCAGTTCGCTCTCCAGCTTGCGGGCGTCGATGGCGTAGCGGCGGTCGTGGCCGGGCCTATCCTTGACGTAGCTGATCTGCGCGCGGTAGCTGCCACCGTCGGCCTTGGGCCGCATGCGGTCGAGCATGTCGCACAGTGTGTGGACCACGTCCAGGTTGGCCATCTCGTTCCAGCCGCCGACGTTGTAGACCTCGCCGACACGGCCCGCTTCCAGCACCCGGCGTATGGCCGCGCAGTGGTCGCTCACATACAGCCAGTCACGCACCTGCTGGCCGTCGCCGTAGACCGGCAGCGGTTTGCCGGCCTGGGCGTTGACGATCATCAGCGGTATCAGTTTTTCAGGGAAGTGGAAGGGGCCGTAATTATTGGAACAATTGGTGGTCAGCGTCGGCAGGCCGTAGGTGTGGTGATACGAGCGCACCAGGTGGTCGGAGGCCGCTTTCGAGGCCGAATACGGGCTGTTCGGCGCATACGCCGTCGTTTCGCTGAACGGCGCGTCGTCCGGACCCAGCGTGCCATAGACTTCATCGGTCGACACGTGCAGGAAGCGGAAGGCGCTCTTTTCGGAGTCCGGTAATGCGCTCCAGTAAGCACGGGTCGCTTCCAGCAGGCTGAAGGTGCCGTTGATGTTGGTGTTGATGAATTCGCCGGGACCGTGGATGGAACGGTCGACGTGGCTTTCCGCCGCGAAATGGACGATGGCGCGCGGCCGGTGTTCCAGCAGCAAAGCCAGCACCTGTTCGCCGTCGCAGATGTCGCCACGCACGAAGCGGTGGCGCACGTCCTGTTTCAGCGTGGCCAGGTTGTTGAGATTGCCGGCGTAGGTCAGCTTGTCGAAATTCAAAACAGGCTCGTCGGCTTGCGCCAACCAATCCAGCACGAAATTGGATCCGATGAAACCGGCACCACCTGTCACAAAAATCATTTAGTCTCCCGCACAGTGCGTCGAATTAGTCATGACCATGATTTTATGTGAAACTCCTGACCGCACGGGGAAAAATCACCGTAGGGCGGCGCTTTTAAAGCATATATCATTTATCACTACAACGACGGCCACGACGGCGACGACGACAGGCATATGAAAACTTATATCATTGGCGATTTACAGGGCTGCCATCAGCAAACGCTGGCCTTGCTGGAACGCATAGAACAGGCCGAGGCGGGCGCCGCCGCGCCGGCCATTTTATTCGCCGGCGACCTGATTAACCGGGGCCCCGAGTCGCTGGCCACGCTGCGCCATGTGCGCGCGCTGAACGAGGCCAGCGGCGGCCGCATCGACAGCGTGCTCGGCAACCATGACCTGCATTTGCTGGCCGTCGCCTACGGCATCCGCCCCGAGCACAAGTCCGACACGCTGGCCGGGATTCTGGAGGCGCCCGACCGGGATGAGCTGATCGCCTGGCTGCGGCGCCGGCCGCTGATGATAGACACCGACGGCCACTTGCTGGTCCATGCCGGCGTGCTGCCACAGTGGACGCCGGCGCAGGCCCTGGCGCTGGCGGGCGAAGTCGAAGCCATGCTGCGCGGGCCCGACGCGGCGGGATTTTTGCAGCAGATGTATGGCAATCAGCCCGACCAGTGGGACGATACATTGCGCGGCGCGGACCGGCTGCGCTGCATCATCAACGCGATGACGCGGCTGCGCTTTTGCACCCCGGACGGGGTGATGGATTTTAAGATGAAGGAAAGCGGCACGGCCGACAAAGGCTCGGGGCTGATGCCGTGGTTTGACGTCCCGGGCCGCAAGAGCGCGGAAACGACGGTGGTGTTCGGGCACTGGTCGGCGCTGGGCTTGCAGATGCGGCCCAATTTGATCGGACTCGATAGCGGCTGCGTGTGGGGCGGACAGCTGACGGCCGTGCGCTTGCAGGACAGGATGCTGTTGCAGGTGGCATGTCCGGCCTACCGCGAGCACTCAGGGAAGAAGTAGCGCCGCCAGGCAGCGGGCGCTTATCCGCCCAGCGACACGCCGAGCGCGCCGGCCACCGACGCCTGCGCGGCCTGCGCCACTTCGCGCCGGTGCGCGCCCATGGTCGATATCGCCGGCAGGCACACCAGCCGCGCGCGCACCGGCGGCCCGCCCAGTATCGCCATCAGGCTGGCCGCGAACGTCATGTCGCCGATGAAGTCGACCGACGGATGCAGCCGTCCCGCCGCGTCGACATACGACAGCGCGAACGGCTGCACCGGCACCTTCGCGTCGATCGCCGCCTCGAACAGATTGGCGTGAAACGCCAGCAGCCCGCCCTGCGCCGAGGTGGTCCCTTCCGGGAACACCCCCACCCGCTGGCCGCTCTGCAAACGCTGCACCAGCCCTTTGAAAATATGGCGCAGATCGCGCTTGCTGCCGCGCGAAATGAACACGGTGCCCGCCTGCTGCGCCAACCATCCCAGCATCGGCCAGGCGCGGATCTCGGCCTTGGCGACGAAGTGGCAGGGATGGAGCGCGTCGATGACGAAGATGTCCAGCCACGACACGTGATTCGACACGATCATCGCGTGCTCCAGCGCCTCGCTGGCGCCGGCGCTATGCTCGACCGTCACGTTGCAGATGGCGAGCAGGCGGCGCGACCAGCGCCGGATATGCGCGTTGCGCCGCTGATGGCCAATCCAGGGGAACACCAGGCCGCAGGTCGCCATGCCGGCCGCGATGTGAAAGAAGATCCGCACCAGGCGGAGTATCAGCAGAGGTTTCAAATCAGATCCGGGACGGGGACGGGACGAAAAGAGAGGCCGGCGCCGGTCCGGCGCGCCCGCAAGCGCGCCTTGTCGGCACTGGCCCGCCTGAATTAGAGCGATGCCGGCGCGCGCTGGTAAGCGACATGGCCGGCGACGATGGTGGCCCGCACTTGTCCGCTCAATTCGTAGCCGATGAAGGGCGTGTGCTTGCCCTGGCTGGCCAGCGCCGAGGCCTGCACCGTCCAGCGCGCGGCCGGATCGAACAGGCAGACGTCGGCCACGCTGCCGACCGACAGCGTGCCGCTGGCCAGCTTGGCCACGCGCGCCGGGTCGGACGTGATCTTGGCGACGGCCCGCGCCAGCGCGCTGCGGCCAACGCCGGCGTCGGGCGCCGGCTGACCTTCGGCATAATCGTCGGCCCACTTCAGCGCCAGCGACAGCAGCAGTTCCAGGCCGGTGGCGCCGGGCGACGCTTCGCCGAAGGGCAGCAGTTTTTCATCGTCGTCGACCGGCGTGTGGTCGGAGCAGACGGCGTCGATGGTGCCGTCCAGCAGGCCGGCGCGGATGGCGTCGCGGTCGCGCTGGCTGCGGAACGGCGGCGTGACGCGGGCGTTGGAATCGAAGAAGCCGATGTCGGCGTCGGTCATGTGGATGTGGTGGGCGCCGACGTCGCAGGTGACCGGCAAGCCTTCCTTCTTGGCGCTGCGCACCAGCTCCAGGCCGGCCGCCGACGACATGCGGCACAGGTGGACGCGGGCGCCGGTGGCGCGCATCAGTTCAAAGATGGTGTGCAGCGCGATGGTCTCGGACATCACCGGCACGCCGGACAGGCCGAGGCGCGACGCCAGCGGGCCGGCGTGGGCGATGCCGCCGCGGCCGATGTGGGCGTCCTGCGGCCGCAGCCAGACGGTGTACTCGAAGGTCTTCGCGTACTGCATGGCGCGCAGCAGCACGGTGGTGTCTTCGATCGGTTCTTCGGCGTGCGAGAAGCCGATGCAACCGGCTTCGGTCAGCTCGGCCATCTCGGTCAGCGCCTTGCCTTTCAGGCCGACGGTGAGCGCGCCCAATGGGTGTACATGCGCCTGGTTGAGCGTCTTGGCGCGGTGCTTGAGCATCTCGACCAGGCCCGGCTCGTCCAGCACCGGATCGGTGTCCGGCGGGCAAACCAGGCTGGTGACGCCGCCCTGCATCGCGGCCTGCATTTCCGATTCCAGCGTGGCCTTGTATTCGTAGCCCGGTTCGCGCAGGCGCGCCGACAGGTCGACGAAGCCCGGCGCCACGATCAGGCCGGTGGCGTCGATGGTCTGGCCGGCCGCGAAGCCGGCGGCGAATTCGGCCGATACCGCGCCCACCGCCAGCACCTTGCCGTCGGCGATAAAGAGGTCGTTCACGCCGTCGATGCCGTTGGCCGGGTCGATCACGCGGCCATTTTTAATATGTAGTTTCATCCCTGCGTCCCTGCCAAAATGCTCATCACCGCCATGCGGACCGCGATCCCGAACGTCACCTGCGGCAAAATCACCGCCTGCGGACCGTCGGCCACCGCCGAATCGATTTCCACGCCACGGTTCATGGGACCGGGGTGCATCACGATGGCGTCCGGCTTGGCCAGCGCCAGGCGCTCCGGCGTCAGGCCGTAGCTCTTGAAGTATTCCTGGGCCGACGGCAGCAGCGCGCCGCTCATGCGCTCGTTCTGCAAACGCAGCATGATGATGACGTCGACGCCCTTCAAGCCTTCATCCATATTGGTGAAGGTGCGCACGCCCATCTGCTCAAGGCCGCCCGGCAGCAGCGTGTGCGGGCCGATGGCGCGCACTTCCGGCACGCCCAGCGTGGTCAGGGCGTGGATGTCGGAACGGGCCACGCGGCTGTGCAGAATGTCGCCGACGATGGCCACCGTCAGGTTGGTGAAGTCCTTCTTGTAGTGGCGGATGGTGTACATGTCGAGCAGGCCTTGCGTCGGATGCGCGTGGCGGCCGTCGCCGGCGTTGACGACGTGGACGTGCGGCTGCTTGGTGTCGATCAGGTGCTTGGCGATCAGGTAGGGCGCGCCCGATTGCGCGTGGCGCACGACGAACATATCGGCGTGCATGGCCGACAGGTTGTCGATGGTGTCGAGCAGCGACTCGCCCTTGCTGGCCGAGGAGGCCTGGATATTCAGGTTGATGACGTCGGCCGACAACCGCTTGGACGCGATCTCGAACGTGGTGCGGGTGCGGGTGGAGTTTTCGAAGAACAGGTTGAAAACCGATTTGCCGCGCATCAGCGGCACCTTCTTGACGTCGCGGTCGGAGATGCCGACGAAGGACGAGGCGGTGTCCAGGATGTGGTTGACGATGGACTTGGGCAGGCCCTCTATCGTCAGCAGGTGCTGGAGTTCGCCGTGTTTATTCAGTTGCGGATTAAGCATGGTGGTCATCTATGGTAAGCGTGAATTGTCCCGGCAGTCCGGCGTCGGCGCGCCGCAGCACCAGCGCCTGTTCCGGCGGCAGCGTCACGGTGGCGGCGACGAAATCGGCGGCGATCGGCAACTGGCGCCCGCCGCGGTCGACCAGGGCGGCCAGCATGATGCGCGCCGGGCGGCCGTAGTCGAACAACTCGTTGATCGCGGCGCGCGTGGTGCGGCCGGTGTAGAGCACATCGTCGACCAGCAGCAGCGTGGCGCCGTTGACGTCGAAGCCGATCTGGGTCGGCTTGACGTCGGCGTGCAGCCCTTTTTGCGCGTAGTCGTCGCGGTAGAACGAGACGTCGATGAAGCCGAGGCGCGCCGTCAGCGACAGGTCGGCGGCCAGGCGTTCGGCCAGCCACGCGCCGCCGGAATGGATGCCGACGATGGCGACATCGGCGGCGCCGGCCAGGCCGGTGCGCACTTGCGCCAGCAGGGTCGCGTACAGCGCTTCGGCGTCGAGCCGGGAGGGATCAGTTGGATTCATTGTCGTTGGAAAGCGCGTCAAAGTATTGTTGCAGGATGATGGCGGCGGCGCGGTCGTCGATCACCTCGCCGCGTTTGGCCGAGATGACGGCCGACGAGTAGCGCTCGTCGACCAGCACCACCGGTAAATTGTAGCGGCCGTGCAGCTGGTTGGCGAAACGGCGGCAGCGCGCGCTCATCTCGTGTTCGACGCCATCGGGATGCGAGGGCAGGCCGACGATCAGGCGCGCCGGCGTCCACTCGGCGATCAGCGCGCCGATGGCGTCGAAACGGGCCGCGTTGTCGATGGCGCTGACCACCTTCAGGGGTTGCGCCTGGCGGATCAGGGTGTTCCCCATCGCCAGGCCGATGCGCTTGATGCCGAAGTCAAAACCGAATATCGTTTCCATGCTCAGCCCCGCCCCGATACGCCCAGGACAGCGGCATCACGCATGGCCGGCCTCGGAGGTCAGCATCAGCGGGTCGATGCCGAGCAGCCTCATGGCCGCCACGTAGCGTTCCTCGACCGGCATCTCGAACAGGATGCGGGCGTCGGCGCCGACGGTGAGCCAGCCGTTGCGGCCGATTTCATCTTCCAGCTGGCCCGGGCTCCAGCCCGAGTAACCGATCGACACCAGCATGCGCGACGGGCCGGTGCCGGCGGCCACCGCTTCGAGCACGTCGATCGACGTCGTGAACGCCACCTCGTCGGTCACCGTCAGCGACGACGAATAGCGCGTGCCCGGCGTGTGCAGCACGAAGCCGCGGTCGTCCTGCACCGGGCCTCCGAACATGATGGGGGCGTCGCTGATCGGCATGTCCAGGCCGGCCTGGAGTTTCAGGTCGATGCGCTCGAACAGCACCTGCATCGTCATGTCAGTGGGCTTGTTGATAACCACGCCGAGCACGCCGTTCTCGTTGTGCTCGCAGACGTAGACCACGGTACCGCTGAAGACCGGATCTTCCATCGACGGCATGGCGATCAAAAAGTGGTTCGCCAGGTTCAGGCCGGAGGCGGCGGCCGTCTCGGCGGACGACGGCAGGCGGTCGGAAGGATCCTGGATCAGACCCGGCACAGGTAGAGATTTATCGACTTTGCTTTTCTTCATACTCGTTACTCTCTCTGCTGGACTGCTCTATTCGGCTGTATTGCTCTTGTAATATTCGCACGGATCGCACGATTCGCTACGGCGACCATACCGATAGTTTACACTGAAAACCCGCCGCGGCCACACCGAACACCATGGCGCGCGCGGCCACGCTGGCCCTTGGGGCCAAAAATCCCCCTCAACCTTGACCGCAAGCACAACAATGGCACTCAACACCACCCTGGTCTGGTTCCGGCGCGACCTGCGCGCCTTCGACCATGCCGCCCTGCACCATGCCTTGCGCCACAGCGCCACCGTTTATTGCGTTTTTATCTACGACAGCGCCATTCTTGCCGGCTTGCCGCGCGCCGACCGCCGGCTTGAATTCATCCACGCCTGCATCGCCGAACTGGCGGCCGAACTGCAACAACTGGGCGGCCACCTGATCGTGCGCCACGCCGACGCCGCCCGCGCCATCCCGCAACTGGCGGCCGAACTGGGGGCCGACGCCGTTTACGCCAACGACGATTACGAGCCGCCAGCCATCGCGCGCGATGCCGCCGTGGCCGGGCAGCTGCGCGCCGCCGGCCGCCAGTGGCACAGCTACAAGGACCAGGTGATCTTTGAAAAAAGCGAAGTGCTGTCGCAGACCGGCGGCGTGTTCTCGGTCTACACGCCGTATAAAAACGCCTGGCGCAAGCGGCTCGAAGCCGATCCCTCGGTGCTGGCATCGTTCGATATCGAACCTTTTGCGGCGCGGCTGGCGCCCGGCGCCAGCGACTTGCCGACGCTGGCGCAACTGGGCTTCGAGCCGACCAATCTGACGCAGATGGCGATACCGACCGGGATGTCCGGCGCGGCCCGGCTGTTCGAGGATTTTTTGCCGCGCATGGCCAACTACCATGTCGCGCGCGACTTCCCTGCCATCAAGGGACCGTCCTACCTGTCGATGCATCTGCGTTTCGGCACGCTGTCGGTGCGCCACCTGGTGCGCACCGTGACCGATCTGATGGCGCGCGGCGGCGGCGGCGAAGGGGCGCTGGTGTGGTTGCAGGAACTGATCTGGCGCGAGTTCTATGCGATGATTTTATTCCATCATCCGCGCGTGGCGACGGCGTCCTTCAAGCCGGCCTACGACGCCATCGAGTGGGAAACCGGGGCCGATGCCGATGCGGCGTTCGAGGCCTGGTGCCAAGGCCGCACCGGCTATCCGCTGGTCGACGCCGCGATGGCGCAGCTGAACCAGACCGGCTATATGCACAACCGCCTGCGCATGGTCACGGCCTGCTTTTTAATCAAGGATCTGGGCATAGACTGGCGCCGTGGCGAGGCGTATTTCGCGCTGCATTTGAACGACTTCGACCTGGCGTCGAACAACGGCGGCTGGCAGTGGGCATCGTCGTCGGGCTGCGATGCGCAGCCCTACTTCCGCATCTTCAATCCGGTCACGCAGTCCGAGAAGTTCGATGCGGCGGGCAAGTTCATACGGCGCTATCTGCCGCAGCTGAAGGCACTGGACGACAAAGAGATTCACGCGCCATGGCTGGTGCCGCGCATGCTGCTGGAGCAAAAAGGTTTGCGGCTCGGACGCGACTATCCCGAACCGCTCGTGATGCACGACGAGGCGCGCAAACGCACGCTGGAGCGCTACGCGGTGGTGAAGCTGCCGGCGCCGGTTTTATAGAAGTGATTACGCCGCGGCGACGTCGGGGTCGGACCCCGATTTAGCTACGGCCTCACGACGCCAGCAGCCCCTTGATGGCGTCGAGCAGCACCGGCTCCTGGAACGGCTTGCCGAAGTAGGCGTTCACGCCCAGTTGCAGCGCGTAGTTGCGGTGCTTGTCGGCGCTGCGCGAGGTAATCATGATGATCGGGATCGCGCGCGTGCGCTCGTCGCCGCGCACGTTGCGGGTCAGGTCGAAACCGTCCATGCGCGGCATCTCGATATCGACCAGCATCAAATCCGGCGTCAAGCCCTGCAACTGCTCCAGCGCGTCGACGCCGTCCTTGGCCAGCGTCACCAGATAGCCTTCGCGTTCGAGCAGGCGCTGGGACACGCGCCGCACCGTCAGCGAATCATCGACCACCATGATGCTCTTTTGCTGCGACCGCGCCGGCGCCGTCTCGCTGGCCGCCGTCGTCCCCGACGCGTCGGCCGCATGCACCGGCCGCAGCACCGGATGGTGGGCCAGGTGCTGCGCCAGCGCCACCGGATTCAAAATCAGCACGATCTCGCCCGAACCGAGCACCGTCGCGCCGGCGATCCCCACCATGCGCGCCAGCTGCGGCCCGATATTCTTGATGACCACCTCGCGGTTGCCCAGCACCTCGTCGACCTGCACCGCCAGCCGCTCGTTGCCGTTCTTGAGCATCATCACGGGACTGGAGCGGTGCAGGGTGGCGCGCGGCGCGTCGTCGCCCAGCAGCGCCGGCAAATAATGCAGCGTGGCGTGCTGGCCCTGGATCGGCACGTAGCCGTGCGTGTGCGCTTCCACCAGCGCGGCCTGCTTCATTTGCAGCACCTGCTCGACCAGTATCGACGGCATCGCATAGGTCTTGCCGCCGGCCGACAGCAGCACCACCTGCGTCACCGCCAGCGTCAGTGGCAGACGGATGGTGAAGCGCGCGCCCTTGCCGCTGGCGGTGGCGGTGTCGACCCGGCCGCCCAGCGCCTGCGCCTCGGAACGGACGATGTCCATGCCGACGCCGCGTCCCGACAATTCGGTCAGCGCCTCGGCGGTGGTGAAGCCCGGCTCGAAAATCAGTTCGGCCGCTTCGGCGTCGCTGACTTCCTCGCCCGCTTCGAGCAGGCCGACGCTGCGCGCCTTGGCGCGGATGCGATCGAGATCGAGTCCGCCGCCATCGTCGCTGAATTCGATCACGACCTCGTTGCCCTGCTGGCTGACCTGCACCAGCAGCTCGCCGGTCTCGTTCTTGCCGGCGCCGCCGCGCTGCTCGCGCGTTTCGATGCCGTGGGCGATGGCGTTGCGCAGCAAGTGCTCGAACGGCGCGGCCATGCGCTCCAACACGCTGCGGTCGATTTCGACCGAGCTGCCGCGGATATCGAGGTTGACGCGCTTGTCGACCTCCTTGGCGCTCTGGCGCGCGACCCGGAACAGGCGCTCGGAAATACTGGCGAAGGGCACCATCCGCACCCGCATCAGATCGCGCTGAAGGTCGCGCGTCAGGCGCGCCTGCAGCACCAGGTCTTCGCTGGCGCTGTCGATGCTGCGGCCCAGGCTTTCGTGGAAGGAGGCGACGTCGTTGACGCTTTCGGCCATCATCCGCGTCAGCTCCTGCAGGCGCGTGAATCGGTCGAATTCCAGCGGATCGAATTCGCGCTCGCTGGAAATCGACATGCGCGAAGCGATTTGCGATTCGGCCTGCATTTCCACTTCGCGCAGCTGGCGGCGCAGGCGCGTGAGGTTTTCCGAGAAGTCGGACAGCGAGGAGCGCAGCGAGTCCACTTCGTTTTCCAGCTTGGAACGCGAAATCGACACCTCGCCGGCCTGGTTGACCAGGCGGTCCAGAATATCGGCACGCACCCGCACCAGCGGCGACTTGACGGCGGCCGGCAGGTCGCTGTCGGCGCTGTCGGCGTTGTCGAAATCG
This sequence comes from Rugamonas sp., assembly GCF_025354735.1. Taxonomy (GTDB): domain Bacteria; phylum Pseudomonadota; class Gammaproteobacteria; order Burkholderiales; family Burkholderiaceae_D; genus Rugamonas. The sequence goes on along the minus strand of NZ_JANXMI010000143.1, from coordinate 24,653 downwards.
ACGAAGACAGGCGCGCTGTCGAGCGATGCCGCGCCAACTGCCGGCGCTGCGGCGTCGCTTGCATCGGCGGCGGCCTGCTCCAGCGCGGCCGGCTGCTGCAATTGTTCGAACAGCAGCAGCGCGTGGTCGTAATGCGCCAGCAGTTCGTCGAAGGCCTGCGGCGTCGCCGTGCCGGCATGGACCATGTTTTCGATGTGCGTTTCGATTTCATGGGCGTGCTGGCCCAGGCGCATCGCGCCGGCCATGCGCGCGCTGCCCTTGACCGTGTGCAGAGTACGCAACAGCGCCTGCGCCGGCGCGGTGTCGGCCGGATTGTGCTGCCATGCGCGCAGCGCTTCGCCCACCTGCGGCAGCAAATCGGCGCCCTCCTCCAGGAACACCGGCAGCAAATCGATATCGATTTCGTCGTGGAAGAGCGCCGGCGCGGCGGTCAGGATTTCCGCTTCGGCTGGTGCCAGCGGAATGATTTCGATGTCCAGTTCCGTCAGCGGTTCGAACTCTGGTTCCGGTTCGGATTCGGGCGCCGGGACGGGCTCCAATTCGGATTCCAACTCCAATTCCGGTTCGGCCACGGGCTGCGCTTCGGACACGGGCTCGAACCCCAGCGCCTCGGCTTCCTCGACTTGCCCGGCTTCCTCGTCCTCAAACTGCGACACGATTTCCGGTACCGTCGCCGGCTCCCGCTGCGGCTCGTGCGCCTCAGGCATTGCGATCTGCGTCAGCGCGGGGTCGGCGAAGGCGTCATCGAAAGCGGAATCGAACAGGTCGTCGATGCCATCATCGACCGCCGCTCCGGCGTTGGCCGGCTTGTTCGCCGACGCCGCCGGCGCCACAGCGGCCATGCTGCCGCTGATGCTGTCGTAAGCGGCGCGGAACAGCTGATCGAGCGCGGACTCCTCGCCGTCGGCCAGCGCCGCAACGCCTTCCAGCTGCGATTCGGCCGGCACGGCATCGAGCTTCTCGTCTTCTATCGGCGACAGCGATTCGGCGACCGGAACTTGCGGCGCTTGCTCCATGGCCGCGGTACTGGTGATGCTGTCGAGCGTCTCGACGAACAGGGCGTCGAGGCGCGCTTCGATATCGTCGCTGGCGGCGGGCGGCGTGGTGGCCAGCTGCGTGCGCAGGTCCAGCAACGCGGCCATCAGCTCCGGCTGCGGCGCCGGCATCGCGCCGGCCGCGAAGCTTTGCAGCATCTGGCGTATGCGTTCAATCGTGAAGTCCAGCAGGTCGTGCTGGGCCGGATCGAGATGCGGCGCCGGCGGCAGCAGCGCTTCGAGCGTCAGCTCCAGCGCGTGCGCCACCTCGCGCAGCAGCGTGAAGCCGACGGTGCCCGAGGTGCCGCTCAGCGTATGCGCCGCCTGTAGCGCTTCGCCGGTGACGGGACGGCGCGGCTCATGGCGCCATTCGCCGAAGTCGCGCGTCAGCAGCCGTACCAGTTCGTCCGTTTCAGCCAGATAGATGTTGTACAGCGGCAGAGGGATTTCGAGCGCGCCGATATGACGGAAGTTGTCGTCGCGCGGCGGCGGCATCGTCACCGACGGGAAGTCGATGATATTGCCGCCGGCCGGCGCGGCGACGGCGGTGGCTTCCTCCTCGGGCGCTGGCGCTTCGACGCCGCTGTCCTCGCGCTTCGCGGCGCCATCGTCGGATGCATCCAGCGCTTCCACTTCATCCGGTGCTGCCACTTCGTGCGATGCTTCCGGCGCATCGGACAGCTCCAGCACCGGCGGCTGCGCGTCGATGGCGTCGGCCGGCGCCGGCGCCATGTCGAAGGCCGCGCCTTGCTGCACCCTGGCCGCGGCGGCGGACAAGGCGTCGGCGTTGCGCGCCGAAACACCGGTCGCCACCAGCTCGGCCACCCACAGATCGAGATCGTGCGCGGCGCGTTCGAGCAGCGCGAACAGGTCGTCGCTGGCGGGGCGGGCTTCGGACAGCCACACATTCATCACGCGTTCGATGCTGGCGGCGGCTTCGGCAAACTGGTTCAGGCCGACCATGCGTCCACTGCCCTTGAGGGTGTGGAAGGAGCGGCGCAACATCGTCAGATATTCTTCGCTGCCCGCCTCGGCGCGCGGCCTGGCCAGCGTGGCGCCGACAAAGGCCAGCACTTCCTGCGCTTCGCTGATGAAGATCTCGAGCAGCTCGGCTTCGACGCCGGCGTCGCTGGCCGGAATGCGCTGCGGCGGCGCCGCCGACGCCGGCACGGGCGCGGGCGCTGGTGCGACCTGCTCTTCCAGCACCGGGATCAATTCGGCCGCCGGCATTTTGCGGAACGGGACGGCGCGGAACGTGCCGTGTTCCGCGTCGAAGGCGAAGCGCTCCCTGGCGCCGGCCGGATTCTGCGCCAGCATGTCGACGAAGAAGCCGAGCGCGCCGACGTTCTGCGCGATGTCGTCGAGCGCGCGCGGCTCGTGGGCCGCGTCATTGACGCCGCCGGCCAGCTGCTGCACCGCCGTGCGGACCTGCGTCGCCGCGTGCATCGCGTCGTCCTGGTCGAGCATCGCCAGCGCGCCCTGCAACTGGTGCAGCACCGGGTCCAGCTCCTTGAGCGACGGTCGCTTCGATGGATCGGCATAGTATTCGTCGAGGACTTTTTCGACCTGGCGCAAGCCGGTCTTCATCTCGATGGCCAGCGCGACGACGGTGTCGTCCTGCTGCATCTGCTGGGCCAGCGCGCCCTGCCAGCGGGCCGCTTCCGGCGGCGTGTGGCCGGCCACCAGCGCCAGCAGGCGCGCGCCTATGGTGTCGGCGTGGGCGGCGAAATCGTCGGGCAGGTGGCGGATCTGTTCCAGTCCGTGTTCGGCGAACAGCAGCGCCGACGCCATTTCCAGCGCCAGCTCTTCGCTGCGGCCGGCGCTGATGGCGGTGTTGGCGACGTCGGCCAACTGGCGCAGCAGCGTGCCCAGTGCGGGCATGCCCAGTTTGTCGCAGGCGACGGCCGCTTGCGCCAGCGCGCGGCCGAAGGTGGCGTCGAGCGCCGGATCGATTTCGGCGTTGGCCAAACGGTCCCACGCGGCCTTCGCCTGCGCCATGCCGTCCTTGGCCAGCGCCAGCGCTTCGAGGTCGATCTGGCCGTAGCGGCGCGCTTCGTAATCGGACGGCACCAGGCCGTCGAGCGCGAACACGCGGCGCAGTTGCAGCGCGCTGTCCGGCATGGCCAGGTTGGCGTCGGCATGGGCGCCGGCGATGAAGAACAGCGCGTCGCGCAGCACGGCCTCCGGCTGCGCGGCCGTGCCCTGGCTCAAACGGCGGATCTGCAAATTGATCAAGCCGAACAGCTGCTTCACATACAGGCCGCCGGCCACATGGCCGCTGGCCACCAGCTCGGCGAAGCTTTGCATCGCCAGCCAGAAGGTGCGCGCCTTGGCGTCGGTCTGCGCGTCGGCCACCAGCGTGAGCGCGGCCAGCAGCGCGCCGGCGTTGGCTTGCCGGGCGGCGGCGTCGGCGCTTTTCAGGTAGGGCAGCAGCGCCTTCTCGAAGCGCTGCCGGTAGGCGCCGTAGTCGGCGTTCACCGCGTCGGCCGCCAGCGGCAGGCCCGGTATCTGCGACAGGTCGGGATAAAACAGGTCGGCCGGATGGATGCGCTCCGCGCCCAGCATTTCCTGCAACGCGCGGTAGTAGGGGAACAGCCGCACCGGCTGCGACGGCGCGCCGTCCAGCAGCGCTTCCAGATATTCGACCAGCGCCTGGTACATCTGCGTGACCGCCTGCACATGGTCGGTGCTGCATTTGAGCGTGCCGGCCTTGAAGCGGTCCAGCACTTCCTCGGCCGCCTGGGTCAGCAGGCCGACGCCGTCGAGATCGACCATCAGCAGCGCGCCGTGGGCCTGGTGCAGATGCGATTTCGCGTGCTGCAACTGGGTCGCCTGGTCTTCCGGCTCGCGTCCGCCCGCCTCGAACAGCGCGGTCTTGGAGCGGCCCAGCGCCTCGCGAATTTCCACCATCACCCAGGACAAAGGTCCGGTGTCGAATTGCGGCGCTGTGTACGGAAGATCTATATTGCTCATTGCTTGCCTCGGCCTTTCAATGGTGAGCGCAGTCTTTACATGCGGCTCGTCGGTGCTGTTGCTCGCGCCTTAATGCGCGATGCGGAACCGCGATACCGAGTTTTTCAGCTCCTGCGCCAGCATCGACAGCTGGTGAATCGATTGCGCGGTTTGCTGGGTGCCGTCCTGGGTCTGTTCGGTCACCTGCAAAATGTGCTGGATGTTTTGCGCCACGCCGTTGGCCGACGTGGCCTGCAGGCCGGTCGCGAACGAGATCCCGGAAATCAGTTCGGCCAGCCGGTTCGACACCTGCGAAATGTCGTTCAGCGCGGCGCCGGCGGCGTCGGACAGGCGCGCCCCCTCGACCACGCCCTGGGTCGATTTTTCCATCGCGGCCACGGCGTCGTGGGTGTCGGTCTGAATGGTGCGCACCAGCGCGCCGATCTGCTTGGCCGCTTCGGCCGAGCGTTCGGCCAGGCGCTGCACCTCCTCGGCCACGACCGAGAAGCCGCGTCCCGCCTCGCCGGCCGACGCGGCCTGGATCGCCGCGTTCAGCGCCAGCACGTTGGTCTGTTCGGTGATGTCGGAAATCAGTTCGGTGATCTCGCCGATCTCCTGCGACGATTCGCCCAGGCGCTTGATGCGCTTGGAGGTTTCCTGGATCTGCTCGCGGATCTCGTGCATGCCCTTGATCGAGTTTTCCACCGCCGTCGAACCCTGGCGGGCCGCCGCCACCGACTGGCGCGCCACGTCGGCCGATTCGCTGGCCGATTTCGACACTTCGGTGATCTCGTTGGCCATCTTGACCACGGTGGCGCTGGCGTCCTGGATTTCGCGCGACTGCTGCTGCGACGCCAGCAGCAGGTCGCTGGCGATGCTCTGCGCGTGGCTGGACGCGCGCGTGACCTGCTCGGCGGTGTTGGTGACGCGTCCCACCAGGCCGCGCAATTCCTCGACCGTGTAGTTGACCGAGTCGGCGATGGCGCCGGTGATGTCTTCCGACACCGTGGCCTGCACCGTCAAGTCGCCGTCCGCCACTTCCTGCAACTCGTTCATCAGGCGCAGAATCGCGGCCTGATTCTGGTCGTTCATGGCCTTGGCGTCTTCTTCCTGGCGCTGCGATTGCTGGCGCATGGTTTCGGCCTCATGGCGGCGCCGCTCGGCGCCACGGGTACGGTTGTACGAGTCTTGCAGCAGCACCCGGCCGATGGCCGCCGCCGACAACAGCGTCAGCATGCCGCCGGCCACCATCAGCCAGAAGGTGCCGTTGAGCGAATCCTGGTCGGCGCGGTAGGCCTGCTGCAAATTGACCAGGCTTTGGCGCAGGTCTTCGTTCTGGCTGAAGATCAGCTGCTCGGCGGTTTTGGCGGAGCTGAACTTGTCGAGGCGGTCGAGTATCGAACTGACCTGCTTCTGGTATTGCTCGAAGCGGGCCTTGAGCGTCACGAACTGCGCGCGCAAGTCCGGGTCGCGCGTGGCCGGCACGCCGAGCGCCTCGCTGCCGTTCAAAAAGGCGTCGATGGTGTTGCGGAACACGGTGGTGTCGCGTCCCAGCAGGAAGGCGGTCTCGGAGCTGCCGCCGCCGCCGGCGACGAACTGGCCGGCGCTGCGGCTCATGCGCTGGGTCAGCATGGTCAGCTTGCCGATGGCGGCCAGCTCGCGCGCGGTGCCGCCGCTTTGCACCTTGTGGGCGGAAATGGCTTCGGTCTCGGACAGCAGCTCGGGCGACAGCGCGTTCAGCGACAGCAGCGTTTTATCGACCCACTTCAAATCGTTTTGCAGGAACAGGATGGTGGTCGCCGCCTGGTAGGTGGCGGCCCATTTCTTGTTGGTCTGCGCCAGCACCGGCGCGATGGCCGAACCCGGGGTGCCGATGGAGTGGCCCTGATAGCGGCCGCCGTTTTGCATCAGCTGCAGGTCGTGGTTCAATTCATTGCGGCTGTTTTCCAGTTCGCGGAACGCTTCCGCATTGCCCTGCACCGCGTTCGGCGCGGCCTTGCCGATGCGCTGCGAGTGCATCAGCGCATCGCTGGCGATCTGGGTCTGGGTCGAGGTGCTGGTGTTGTTGTGCGAGTTGAGCGCGACGAAGCCGCCGCTGATGACCAGGCTGACGGCCAGCGTCGTCGACAAAATACTCAGTTGGCGCTGCGTGGCCAGGTGGCCGATCAGCGGCAGCTTGAAACCGGGATTGACTTCGGTCGATGCAACGGCGCCGCCGCTGCGCAGGGCGTCGCGCAGCCGCAGCGGCGTGTCGCTCGCGGTATCGGCGGCGGCGCCAGCATCGCCCCCCGCCACGGCGTTGACCGCCACGCCCGCCATCGGCATCGTGCTGGTGTCGAGGAACTGCGAATCGCCGCCGACGAATTCCGAATTGGCCGCCGTTTCCGCCGCAGCGTTCCCGCGCGAGAATAAAACCGTTTTGAATCCCATTACACCATCTCCCGATTGCCTAAGTGTGACCAACTATTTACTCTGGCGCCGCGCCGGCCGCCCTGAACCAACGAAACGTATTACAAGCCTAAACCCGTTACAAGCCTACTTGCAGGAAGCGCGCCTCGCGCACCAGCAGCGACAGGTCGATGCGGGTCCAGCGCCGCGCGTCGGCGTCGCTGAACTGCTGGCGGCACCACGGCGGCGTCTCGACCAGCGCGTCGCCGGCCGGCGCCACGCGCTCCATGTCGCCCAGGTTGCGCAGCCCCAGCACCCGCTCCACGCGCAGCGCGCAGTTGAACGACAGGGCCGGCGCGAAGGTCACGTAGCGGCCGTCGGCGGCGGTGGCCGGCGCGGCGGCCTGGCCGTCATGGCCGTAGGGAGTGTGGTAGAGCGCCAGGTCGACGATGCCGGTCAGGTTGCCGCGGATATTGGACAGGCCCTGATACCAGGGCTGCGCCAGCGGCACCGCCGTCAGCGCCTGCAAGGACACGATCTCGCTGATCTGGGTCAGGTCGAGCAGGAAGCGCTGGCCGCCGATCAGCACACCGAGTTCGCGGCCGCCCACGGCGGCCCCGCTTTTGGCGGCCTGCATGCGTTCGAGCAGCTGCACCTGATACTGGCGCAAACGGCTGCGCCGCTCGGCGCCGTCGGGCACCGGCTGGCCGCCGCGCGCGCGGGAGGGGTCGCCGGCGCCGCTCATCGCTCGCCGAGCGCCTTGATCTTGGCCAGCAGTTCGGCCGCGTCGACCGGTTTCACCAGGTAGTCCTTGGCGCCCTGGCGCAGGCCCCAGATGCGGTCCGTCTCCTGGTTCTTGCTGGAGCAGATAATCACCGGCACGTCCTGCAGATCGGGATCACGGGCGATGGCGCGCGTGACCTGGAAGCCGTTCGCGCCGGGCATGACGACGTCCATCAGGATCAGCTGCGGCTTGTCGATCTTAATCTTGAGCAGCGCCTCCTCGCCTGTTTCGGCGGTGGTCACGGAGAAGCCGTTCTTGACCAGGATATCGGTCAGGTAGTAACGCTCGGTCGGCGAATCGTCTACGATCAGAATTTTTTGTATGGCCATTGCTTCCTCCTGCTGCTCGATCTGAGAGCGCGAGCTTATTCTGTAAGGGCGCCGCCGGTGTGCTCGCGCACCGCCGTCAGCAGACTGTCTTTGGTAAAGGGTTTGGTCAGATAGGCGGCCGAACCGACCATGGCGCCGCGCGCGCGGTCGAACAGGCCGTCCTTGGACGACAGCATCAGCACCGGCGTGGCATGGAATTTCGCGCTCTTTTTAATCAGCGCGCAGGTCTGGTAGCCGTCGAGGCGCGGCATCAGGATGTCGCAGAAAATCAGCGCCGGATGGTGGTCGTTGATCTTGGCCAGCGCATCGAAACCGTCTTCGGCCAGCACCACCTGATAACCGGCCTGGGTCAAAAAAATCTCGGCCGAGCGACGGATCGTGGAACTGTCGTCTATCACCATGATTTTCAAAGCGTTTGCTTGCGGCGTTGTCGTCATATTTCAGTTCGCTGAAAAGATGCCATACGATAACATTGAATGGCGTCGCGCGCCGGTGTTTCGGTGGCCCGCCCGCCCGGTGGCGAACGAAAAAACCGCGGCGGCGGCGGCGGCCGAAACGGCGCCGCCGGCGATGGCGCCGGCGCGGCCCGCCGTTACAGGGCGACCATCTCGAAATCGTCCTTGCGCGCGCCGCATTCCGGACAGCTCCAGTTCATCGGCACGTCGGCCCAGCGCGTGCCCGGCGCGATGCCCTCGTCCGGCAGGCCGGCCGCTTCGTCGTAGATCCAGCCGCAGATCAAACACATCCAGGTCTGGAACTGCTGCGTTGTTTCATTACTACTCACGTCTGCCACCCTTCAATCAAGTAAAATGCTGAATTAGGTATCTTAATCTACCCGACGTGCAAAACCAAACTTCTCCTCTCATATTGACGTTCGGCGTCTCCGATCCGGTCGGCGCCATCGGCGTCCAGGCCGACCTGGCCGTCTTCTCCGCGCTGTCCTGCAACGGCCTGTCGGTCACCACCGCGTTGCTGATCGGCGACAGCGCCCGCATCGAGGACAGCCAGGACGTCGATCCCGACTGGGTCTCCGACCAGGCCCGCGTGGTGCTCGAAGACGCCGCCGTCTCGGCCTTCAAGGTCGGCGCCCTCGATCATGTCGAACACGTCACCGCCATCGCCGAAATCCTGTCCGACTATCCGGACGCGCCGCTGATCCTCGACCCGTTTTCGTCGCGCCTGCCCGAACGCGGCGACGACGGCGACCACGACGAGGAGGAACTGCTGACGGCCATGCGCCAGCTGCTGGTGCCGCAGGCCACGCTGCTGATGCTGTCGCTGGTGGAGCTGGGCCGGCTGGCCGAGACCTGGCGCGAATCGGCCGACGAGACGATGGAGTCCGACGTCGAGCACCTGCTCGCGCTGGGCTGCGAATTCGTGCTGGTGACCGGCACCGCGGCCGGCGCCGGCCACGGCGACTCGGTGCTGGCCAACACCCTGTTCGGCGCCGAGGGCATGGTCAGCCATGAACTGTGGCAGCACCTGCCCGGCCCCTTCATCGGCGCCGGCGGCACGCTGTCGGCCGCGATCACGGCCCACATGGCGCGCGGCGCCGAGGTGCCGGACGCGGTGCTGGCCGCGCAGGCCTACACCGTCGGCGCGCTGGCGCACGCGCAGCGCTACGGCATGGGCAAGCTGGTGCCGAACCGATTTTTCCAACTGCGGACCCCCGCGCTGTCGTAAGCGGCGGCCGCGCTCCCACTCCTTTAGCGAAGACACCGACATGACCATCTCGAAAAACGATACGCTGTTCGCCCGCGCCCAGAAAACCACGCCCGGCGGCGTCAACTCGCCGGTGCGCGCCTTCCGCTCGGTCGGCGGCACGCCGCGCTTCATCACGCGCGCCGAGGGCCCGTATTTCTGGGACGCCGACGACAAGCGCTATATCGACTACATCGGTTCCTGGGGTCCGGCCATCGTCGGCCACGCCCACCCGCAGGTGGTCAAGGCGGTGCAGGACGCGGCCACACGCGGCCTGTCGTTCGGCGCGCCGACCGAAGGCGAGGTCGAGATGGCCGAGGAAATCTGCAAGCTGGTGCCGTCGATCGAACAGGTGCGCCTGGTGTCGTCGGGCACCGAGGCCACCATGAGCGCGCTGCGCCTGGCACGCGGCGCCACGGGGCGCGACAAGATCGTCAAGTTCGAAGGCTGCTACCACGGCCACGCCGACTCGCTGCTGGTCAAAGCCGGCAGCGGCCTGCTCACCTTCGGCAACCCGACGTCGGCCGGCGTGCCGGAGGACTTCGTCAAGCACACCCTGGTCCTCGACTACAACGACGTCGAACAGCTGGAGCGGGCCTTCGCCTCCTTCGGCGACGAGATCGCGTGCGTGATCGTCGAGCCGGTGGCCGGCAATATGAACCTCATCAAGGCCACGCCCGCGTTCCTGCAAGCCATGCGCGCGCTGTGCACCGAGCATGGCGCGGTGCTGATCTTCGATGAAGTGATGTGCGGCTTCCGCGTGGCGCTGGGCGGCGCGCAGGCGCTGTACGGCATCAAGCCCGATCTGACGGCGCTGGGCAAGGTGATAGGCGGCGGCCTGCCGGTGGCGGCCTTCGGCGGCAGCGCGGCCTTGATGGGCAATATGGCGCCGCTGGGCGCGGTCTACCAGGCCGGCACGCTGTCGGGCAATCCGGTGGCGGTGGCGGCCGGCATGACGACCTTGAAGCTGATCCAGGAAGACGGCTTCTACGACCGGCTAAGCGCGACGGCCGCGCGGCTGGCGCAAGGCTTGACGGCGGCCGCGCGGGAGGCCGGCATCGCCTTCTGCGCCGACTCGGTGGGCGGCATGTTCGGCCTGTACTTCAGCGCCACGCCACCCGACAACTACGCCGAAATGATGGCCGGCGACCGCGCCCGCTTCAATGTGTTCTTCCACGCCATGCTCGACGAAGGCGTGTACTTCGCGCCGGCCGCCTTCGAGGCCGGCTTCGTCTCTGCGCAGCACAGCGACGCCGTCATCGACGAGACCATCGCCGCGGCGCGCCGCGTGTTCAAGAAGCTGGCGAAATAATCGCCGATAGCGCAAAAAAAGGGACAGTTTAAAAACTGTCCCTTTTTTATTTAGTCGTCCGGCTGGTCGTCCTTAGGCAGCTGGATCACGCCGGTGTTGAAGTTGTACTCGAACAGGTCGCCGTAGCGGCCCCACTCGATGGCCACGCGCAGCGCGCGTTCGGCCTCCTCCTCGTTGAGCGTGAAGCGCAGCAGCTTGAGGAACAGGTCCTCCGGCAGATCGCCCGAGCGGTCCTGCTGCAAGCCGTGGCAGATGTAGGCCACCAGCGGCACATGCTCGAGCAGCTGCTTGCCGAAGATCTCCTGGCGCTCGGCGTTGTTGGCGGCGACGTACTCGCTGCCCAACAGCGTCAACAAAATATCGCCGTCGGTCAGATACGCGAAGCCCAGCAAAATCAGCGCGTTCAACACCTGCAGCAGTTCGGCGTCGGTCAACTCGGTTTCTTCGGCCAGTTGCGGCAGGTCGGCGCGGCCCGAGAACGGCTCCTCGGCCAGCAGCTCCAGTATGCCCTCCATGTGCGAGATGTCGGCCTGCGGCAGACGGTCGCCCAGTTGCAGCTTGACTTCCTTCTCGCTGATCAGGCCCTTGCGCGAGGAACCGGCCGTCATCAACTCATACACCTTGTCGATCAGCGCCCGCACGTCCGCGCTGGCGGCCTTGCGCGGCTGCGGCAGCGAAATCGGCAGCTCGGCGCGCACCCGTCCCGGATCGCTGGCGAAGATCAGCACGCGGTCGGCCATCATCACCGCTTCCTCGATATTGTGCGACACCACCAAAATCGCCTTGGTCGGGATCTGGCCCGACTGCCACAGCTCGAGTATCTCTTCGCGCAGCCGTTCGCCGGTCAGCACGTCGAGCGCGGAAAACGCCTCGTCCATCAGCAGCACTTCCGGCTCCATCACCAGCGCGCGCGCGATGCCGACGCGCTGGCGCATGCCGCCCGACAGCTCGCGCGGCAGCGCGCCCTCGAAGCCGGACAGGCCGATCAGGTCGATGACTTTTTCGGCGCGCACCGCGCGCTCGGCCGCCGGCATGCCCTGCGCCTCCAGCCCCAGTTCCACGTTCTTTTGCACCGTCAGCCACGGGAACAGCGCGAACGACTGGAACACCATGCGGATGCCGCGCGCGGTGCCGTACAGCGGCATGCCGCGATACAGCACCTGGCCGCTGTCGGCTTGCAGCAGGCCGGCCATGATGCGCAACATGGTCGATTTGCCGGAGCCGGATTGGCCCAGCAGCGCGACGATCTCGCCTTCATGCAGCGCGAAGTCGACGCCTTCGAGCACCGAACGGGCGGTGCCGTCGGCCGATTTGAAGTGTTTGCCGACCGACTTCAGTTCGACGATTGCTTGAGTCATAAGAATTTCTCGCTATGCTAAAAGTGCAGCCGGCTCTCGGCCATGCGGTACAGCCGGCGCCAGACGAAGTGGTTGAAGCTCATGACGAAGATGCACATCACGCCGATGCCCAGCGCGATGCGCGGGAAGTCGCCGGCGGCCGTCATCTCGGCGATGTAACTGCCCAGGCCATGGGCCTGCAAGGTGGTCGGACCCCAGCTGACGTATTCGGCCACGATGGACGCGTTCCACGAACCGCCGGTGGCGGTGATGGCGCCGGTGACGAAACTGGGGAAGATCGCCGGCAGCAGGTAGCGCCGCCATTTGAGCCAGCCGGTCAGGCCGAAATTCTGCGCCGCGTGGCGCAATTCGGTCGGCACGGTGGAGGCGCCGGCGATCACGTTGAACAGCAAATACCATTGTGTCCCCAAGATCATCAGCGGCGACAGCCAGATGTCGGGATTGAGGTGGAAGCGCACGATCAGCACCACCGCCACCGGGAACATCAAATTGGCCGGGAAGGCGGCGAGGAACTGGGCCACGGCCTGCGTGCGCGAGGCCCAGCGCGGATTCATGCCGATCCAGACCCCGACCGGGACCCAGATCAGCGCCGCCAGCGCCAGCAACAGCAGCACGCGCGACAGGGTGTAGAGGCCCAGCACGCAGACCCGCATCACTTCCGACCAGCCCACTTCGGCGCTGATGAAGTGGCCCAGCTCCCACAAGGCGTAGAACACGACGGCGGCGATGACGGCGTCCCAGATGCGCTGCGGCGCCAGCGACGATTGCAGCGGCCGCGCGCGGATCGAGGTGCCGTCGTGCTGAAGGCGGAACATGGCGATCGAGCGCTCCAGCAGGCCGCCGAACATTTCGACCAGTTGCTGCGTGCGGTCGGTGCGGCGCAACCACGTCAGCAGCCACGACTCCTGCGCCGTGTCGCTGCCGGTTTCCTCGTAGCGGAATTTGTCGGCCCAGGCCAGCAGGGGGCGGAAGAATAATTGGTCGTACATCAGGATGCCGATCAACATGGTGAGGATGGCCCAGCCGATCGCGCCCAGGTTCTGCTGCTCGATCGCCATCGCGATGTAGGAGCCGATGCCGGGCAGTTTGATGTTTTGGCCGGACACCGAAATCGCTTCCGAGGCCACCACGAAGAACCAGCCGCCGGACATCGACATCATCATGTTCCACAACAGGCCGGGCATGGCGAACGGCAGTTCCAGGCGCCAGAAACGCTGCCAGCCCGAGAGCTGGAACACGCTGGCCGCTTCCGACAATTCGGCCGGCACGGTGCGGAAACCCTGATAGGCGCTGAAGGCCATATTCCACGCCTGCGAGGTGAAGATGGCGAAGATGGCGGCGAATTCGACGCCCAGCAAATTACCGGGGAACAGGGCGATGAAGGCCGTCACCGTGATCGACAGGAAGCCGAGGATGGGGATCGATTGCAGGATGTCGAGCAGCGGCACCAGCACTTTTTCGGCGACGCGGAATTTGGTGGTCAGCGCCGCGAACACGCAGCTGAAGACGACCGAGGCGCCCAGCGCGATGACCATGCGCAGCGTGGTGCGCAGCAGATAGTAGGGCAGGTAATAGGGTTCCAGCGACAGCGGCAGCGTCTCGCCGACCTGGTAGGGCCGCACCATTTGCTGGCTGCCGTAGGCCAGCAGCACGAACAGCGCCAGCACGATGGGCAGCAAGGCCCAGTCCCAGCGATTGCCGCCGGCTTCGACCACCTGGCGCGGGAAAAACTGCCGTTTTTTTATCATTCGTGGACTTTCTCTGGCAACGGCGGGCGTTACGGATGGTGGATACGTGGAGCTTAACGAACTAGTTTAACTGATCGAGGTGACAGCAGAATGACAGTATGCGCGACGCGGGGGCCGGCGGCGTCATTCTAATTGATCTGCCGCCGCAAAGGAACGGCGCGCGCCGACAGTCGCCGGCCCGCCAGCGCCGCGGCGGCGTCCATCGCGGGCGGCCCGCGTCAGCGCGTCGCTTTCTCGATGGCCTGGTCCTGCAGGCTTTGCGGGGTCGAGGCGGCCGCCTCGGGCGCCGCGACTTTGGGCGCTTCGAAACCGTGGGTCTGGTGGACTTCGACCACGCGGCTGGTCGGATTGCCAGCCTTGCAGTCGACGTCGGAGTACACCGTCCTGCCGTCGATGACGCACTTGCGCAGCACGCCGGCAGGCGCCACGTTCACGGGCGCCGCGTTCACGGCCGGGCCGGGCATGGCGGCGGCGCGTCCCCTGCCCGCCGGTTTGATATCCTGCGACAGCGGGCGGCCGCTCAATTTATCGATGGCGTCGATCAGCGGATTGCGCTCGTAACGCATGCCGTACAGCGCCGCCATCGCGATCGCGGCCAGCGCGGCCGAGGCGATCGCCACCTGAATCAGGTTGATGCCGCGCTGGCTAGTGGATTTTGTGCGACGCATGCGCCTTCCTTTATATTAGTCCGGCAGTTCGGCGGAACCCATGCGGCGCAAGATCACGCCGCTGCGCTTGGCCAGGTAGGGCGAGTCGCGATGCTTGTCGAAGAAGCGCGGATTGGGCAGCAGCACCGCCAGCCGGGCCGCCTGCGCCGCGCCCAGCTTGGCCGCGCTGGTGTTGTAGTAATGGCGCGACGCCGCTTCGGCGCCATAAATGCCGCTGCCGAATTCGACCACGTTCAGATAGATTTCGAAGATGCGTTCCTTGTCCATCAGCGTCTCGAGCATGTAGGTGATGACCAGCTCCTGCCCTTTGCGCAGATAGCTGCGCGAGCCTGACAGGAACAAATTCTTGGCCAGCTGCTGGGTGATGGTGGAGCCGCCCGAGACCACCTTGTGCTTCTTGCTGTTTTTGGCGTAGGCCTTTTCCAGCGCATCCCAATCGACGCCGTCATGCTCGTTGAAGTTGGAATCCTCGGAGGCGATGATGGCGCGTTTCAGATTGGTCGAGATGCGGTCGTAGGGCACCCACAACTGCTCGATGTTCGCGTTCGGATTCGTTTCGCGCAGCACGGCCTGCTGCTCGCGCATGAAACTGGTGGTGCCGGGATTGTGGTCGACCCACCACCAGATCTGCAGCAGAAAATACAGCTGCACCGCCAGCACCAGCGCGATGGGCACGATGCAGATCCACTTGATCCACGCCCGGCCGCCGGACTTGCGCGCCCTGCTCATGCGCCGGCCCGCAGCTGCGCCAGCACGGCCGCCGTGTCGGGGTGGACGCCGCGCCACAGCGCGAACGCTTCGGCGGCCTGCTCGACCAGCATGCCGAGGCCATCGCGCGTCAACGCGCCATGGTCGGCGGCGAACTGCATGAACACCGTCGGCTGCTCGCCGTACATCATGTCCAGCGCCAGCGTGCCGCACTCGAAGACCGAGGCCGGCACCGGCGGCAGGTCGGCATCGAGGCTGGCCGAGGTGGCGTTGATGACGATGTCGAACGGGCCGGCGAGGTCCGCGTAGTCGAGCGCCGACACCACGCCGGCGCCGCCCAGCGCGGCGAAGCGCTCGACCAGGGCGGCGGCCGTGGCCACGGTGCGGTTGGCGATCACCAGCTGGCGCGGGCGATGTTCGAGCAGGGGCAGCACGACGCCGCGCGCGGCGCCGCCGGCGCCCAGCAGCAGCACGCGCTTGGCGGTGATAGGCACGCCGGCGTTGTTGACGATGTCGGCCACCAGGCCGGCGCCGTCGGTGTTGTCGCCGATGATGCCGTCGTCGGTGAAGTGCAGCGTGTTGACGGCGCCGGCGGCCTGGGCCCGTATCGTCAGCGCCTGCGCCACGCGCACCGCTTCGAGCTTGAACGGCACGGTGACGTTGGCGCCCTTGCCGCCTTCCGCGATGAAGGCGTGGACGGCGGCGGCGAAGCCGTCGAGCGGCGCCAGGCGCTTATCGTAATCGAGCCGCTGGCCGGTCTGGCGCGCGAACGCGGCGTGGATGGCCGGCGATTTGCTGTGGGCGACCGGGTTGCCGAAGACGCAGTAGCGGTCCATCACTGGCCTCCGCCGCCGTTGCTCAGGCTCGCTTCCATTTTTTCTTCGCGGGTGAATTTGAAACCGGTGATGATGACCCACAGGTCTTCGCGTTCGTTCGACAGCATCTTGGGCGGGAAGCGGCCGAACGGCGCGGCGCGGCGCACGATCTCCAGCGCCTTGGCGTCGAGCGCCGGGTTGCCCGAGCTTTTCTCGACGTGGGCGCCGCCGTCGCGCATATAGATCGAGCCGTCCTGCGTGACCGGGATGTAGATCACCAGCTGGCCGTACAGCTTGCGGCCGTTCGCCTGCGGGAAGTTGAGCGTGCCGATGTCCTCGATGCGCTTTTGCATCGTCTTGTAATAGTCGGCGTAACCGACTTCGCGCGTGCTCGGCGTGATGAAGGTCTTCTTGGGCCGCTTGTTCTGGTCGTCGATGGTTTCGCTGATCTCGGCGGCCGAGCGGGCGATGGCCTTGCTGATGTCGAGCAGGTCGGCGCCGGTCGGTGTCGGATCGGGCTTGCTCTTTTCGGTCACGGGCGGCGCCGTGAACGGCGTCGGCCTGCTGACCTGGGTCAGCAGGTTTTGCTGCTGCGCTTCGAGTTCGGCGATGCGGCGGCGCGCGGCCTTGACGCTGTCGCCGGTCTCCTGCTTGCGCATGTCCGGCAGCGGCGACTTGGCCCGTCCCAGGTCGGCGTTGCCGCCGCCGTCAAGGTTGGCCTGGGCCAGCGCCTCGGCCTTGAGCGGCGCGTGCGCGTGCTTGGCGTTGACCAAAATGACTTCCAGGCCCGGATCTTTGGGCTCGATGCGAAAGGCGTCCGGCGCGACGAAATGCACCGCGAGCAGCGCGCCATGCGCCAGCAGCGAGATGCCGATGGCGGTGTACAGGAATCGGTTTTCTTGAAAAGACTTCACTCGGTGCCAGGCAATCAGGATGCTGCGTGAAAAGGATGGCTGATTTTACGACAAACACGGGGAGGCCTTGAATGTTTTTGGCGCCATGGCGCGCAACGGGGCAAGTTGGGCGCGCCCGGCGTCGCCTTTTTGCCGGCGGACCGGCATCGGCGGCGAGACCGGGGTCCCCGGTTGCGCTACTCGGCCAGCGGCGCTTCGCTGGCGATTTCGGCGGCTTCGACTTCGGGGCCGGAGGCACCGTCGACTTCGGCCGCATCCGCCGCTTCGCCGGCGCCGGCTTCGCCCTCGGCGCCCTCTTCCTCATCCTCGTAATCGAGCTCGGCATCGCCGGACACCGTCACGGCCGCCGGAATTTCCAGCAAGCGCGCTTCGATCGTCAGGTCGACCTCATCCCAGCGCAGGATGTCGAGCTTGACCTGGGCGCCGCGCGCCACCGACGGCATGCCCGGCAAACGGATAATCAGCGGGATGTCGACCAGGCGCAGCACTTCATCCTTCAGCACGACGGCCTCGACCTGGCGCGCCTCCTGCTGGCCCAGCCAGCGCAAGCACCAGTAGCGTTCCATATTCGACTGGAAGTCGCCGTAGGCCGCGTACGCCGCGTCGAACTGCGAGACGATGGCGAACAAATTCGCGTCCTTGGGCTTGAACGGCGCCACCAGCGGCGCCGTCACGCCGTGCTCGGCGCAGGCCAGGATCTGCCACTGGTTGACCAGGTCGGTATACCGGCGCAGCGGCGACGTCGACCACGCATACTGGTCCACGCCCAGCCCCTGATGCGGGGCCGCGTGCGTGACCATGCGCACCTGCATCTTGGCGGCCCAGCCGCCGGTGCCGCCGCCCTGGCTGCGGTAGATGCCGGGCACGCCGTGCTCGTGCATCAGCTTGCCCCAGCTGCTGTTGGCGAAGATCATCAGCTCGGCGACGATCTTGTCGAGCGGCGCGCCGCGCTTGCGGCGGGTGACGGTGACGACGTCGTCCTCGACGTAGAAATTGAAGTCGACGCGGTTGTTCTGCTCCGGCTTGAGGCCGAAACCTTCGCGCTTTTTCATGCGGCCCTGTTCCAGCTGCTGGGCCCACTGCCACAACAGCGCCAGCTCGTCCTTGTGGGCGTAGTCGCCCACGCCGCTGGCCAGGGTTTCCTCGTTGACCAGCTCGTCGAGGTCGTTGTGGCGCAGGTTGCTGGCGATGGGCACCAGCTCGGCCCGCGTTTCGGTGCTGATGACGCTCCAGTCGGCCGGGTCCAGCGTGGCGTACAGCGACAGCGCCGGGCAGGTCTTGCCTTCGGCCAGCGTGAACGCTTGCACGATGGCGTCCGGCAGCATGGTGATCTTGTCGCCCGGCATATAGACGGTGGACATGCGCGCGCGCGCCATCTTGTCGACCGCGTCGTCGGGCTTGATGCCCAGCGCCGGCGCGGCGATGTGGATGCCGACCCGCACCATGCCGTCGTCCAGCCGGACGACCGAGAAGGCGTCGTCGATCTCGGTGGTGGTGACGTCGTCGATGGAGAACGCGGCCACGGCGGCGGTCGGCAGCTTGGTGGCCGCCGACGGCACGGGCACGTCGGGGAAGCCGGCGCCGCGCGGGAAGTTCTCGAACAGGAATTTGGACAGGTGCAGTTCCTTCGGCGAGGCCACGCCGCCGCAGGCCAGCATCAGCTGCTGCGGGTTGGTGTGCAGCTCGTTGCAGGCCGCTTCCATGGCCTTGTATTCGATGGTGTTCTTGTCCGGCTTGAACAACAGTTGCAGCACCATGTTTTGCATGGCGGCAGGCAGGCGGTTGGCCTTGAGTTCCTCGACGTATTCGGCTTGCACCAGCGCCTGCTGTTTCTTTTTCTCGATGCCGGCCTGGGCCGCGCGCAGCGATTGCTCGGGCGCGGCCTTGTAGCGGCCGCGCCCCTTTTTATAGAAGTAGATCGGCGCCGAGTGCAGGCTCAGGATCAGGCCGGCCGCCTCGAAGGGCAGCGGCGCGTGGCCGAAATATTCGGCGCCCAGCTCGGCGAAGTCGAACTCCTCCTCGCCCGCCACTTCCCACAGGAAGTCGAGGTCCATGTCGGCCGCCACTTTCCTGGCCTGTTCCATCAGGTCGGCCGGGGCCGGTTTCTCGTATTGCAGCAGCACGTCCTTGATCTTGACCTTGGTGCGCTTGCCGCTGGCCATCTCCACCTGGTAGGCCTCGCCCGCCTGCGACAGCACGGTGCCGACTTTGAAGTCGCCGGATTCTTCGAAAAATAGATTCATTGCTAGCTTATGTTGGTTGTTGTTATGGGCTGCGGCAGCAGGTCCAGCACGCTCGGCAGGAAGACCTCGGTCACCAGCAGCAATCCCTGGCGGCGCTGATACAGACAGCGCCGCGCATACAGCGCTTGTTCTTCATGGGCGCCGGCCCCCAGCGCAGCGCGGGCGCGCTGCATCAGGGGATGACTTTCCCGCAATCTTGCAAATTCCAAAACGCCACGCCGCACGCGCGGGTCGCCGAACAGCGTGCTGCCCAGCGAACGCTCGCCCAGCGCGCTGAACAGCGGCCAGTCGGTGGCCGTGGCCGACATCGGCACCACCGTGTGGCCGAACACCACCGGCGTATTATCACACCGCAGCAGCACTTCGCGCTCCCACACGCGGCCGGGCTGGTGCAGGCCGATGGCGCCGGCCTCGTCGCTCAGGCAGCGCGCCGTGCGCTGGTGCAGACACTGTACGCGGAATTGTTCGCTGTGCCGTTTCAGTTTGGCCGTCAGCGAACCGCCGCCGCTGAGCCAGTGGCGCAGCGCCGCCGGCGGGTTCGGGCCGCCGATGTGGGTGTGCCATGGCGCTTGCCGCAGCGACTGCCCCCTCACCGCGCGCCTTCGATGCCGCAGAAGGCCAGCACCGTGTCGACGTAGTCCGCGAACTCGGCGATGGCGTGGTCGCTGCCGGCAATGATCCGCTGGCGCGCGCCCGCATAGTGCGCCACCATGTCGCGATAGTCCAGCACTTCGTCGCCGGTGGCGGCGATCAGGAAATAGCGCTGCGGATCGGTGATGCCGGCCACGGCCAGCGCCCGCAACTCCTCTATATAAGAGCGCTTGAATTCGAACGGTTCGTCGGAGTGGAACTGGGTGGTGACGCCGACGTGCTTATCCAGATCCTGAAGCGGCACGATGGCCGGATTGAGCAGCACGGCGCGGCAGCCGATGCGCTCGGCCAGCCAGGTCGCGTAATAGCCGCCCAGCGAGGAGCCGACGATGGCCAATTGATCGGCCGGCACGCCGGCGATCAAGCTGTCGGCCAACGCCATCGCCGCCTTCGGCGAGGCCGGCAGCTGCGGGCAGACGTAGTCGGCCGCCAGCCCCAGCCGCGCCATGCGCTCGCCGACCAGGCGCGCCTTCATCGATTTCGGCGACGAGCGGAAACCGTGCAGATATAAAATCATCGCGCCAGCGCTTCCAGGATTTTCTGGTGCACGCCGCCGAAGCCGCCGTTGCTCATGACGACGATGTGGTCGCCCGGCCGGGCCGCCGTGGCGATGGCGGCCACCAGCAGGCTGATATCTTCATAGGCGCCGGCCCGTTCGCCCAGCGGCGCCAGCGCGTCGGCCAGGCTCCAGCCGAGCGCCTCGTGGCTGCCGTAGCCGAACACCAGGTCGGCGTCCGCCAGGCTGCCCGGCAAGGCGTCCTTCATGGCGCCCAGCTTCATGGTGTTTGAGCGCGGTTCGAGCACGGCCAGGATGCGGCCGGCGGCGGCCTCGTGCCTGAGCTTCTGGCGCAAGCCGCCGACGGTGGTGGCGATGGCCGTCGGATGGTGGGCGAAGTCGTCATACACGGTGATACCGTCGACCACGCCGCGCACCTCCATGCGCCGCTTGACGTTCTCGAAGCGGCCCAGCGATGCGGCCGCCTGCGCCACCGGCACGCCGACGTGGCGGGCGGCGGCGATGGCGGCCAGCCCGTTGGCGCGGTTGTGCTTGCCCGTCAGTTGCCAGCGCACGGTGGCGGACGGCGCGCCATTGAAGAGGACGTCGAAACTGCCATCGTCATGCTCGGTCATGGCCCAGTCGACGCCGTCGGCGCGGCCGAAGTGTTCACGCTCGCTCCAGCAGCCACGGTCAAGCACGCGCTGCAAGGCCGGTTCGTCGCCGTTGACGATCAGGCGGCCTATGCCGGGCACGGTGCGCACCAGGTGGTGGAATTGGGTTTCAATCGCGGCCAGATCGGGGAAGATGTCGGCGTGATCGTATTCGAGGTTGTTGAGGACGGCGGTCTTGGCGTGGTAGTGGACGAACTTGCTGCGCTTGTCGAAGAAGGCGGTGTCGTACTCGTCGGCCTCGATGACGAAGAAGGCCGAGTCGGCGCTCTTGCCGCCGGCCGAACCGGACAGCCGGGCCGAGACGCCGAAGTTCATCGGCACGCCGCCGATCAGGAAGCCGGGCGCGTAGCCGGCGTCTTCCAGTATCCAGGCCAGCATGGCCGAGGTGGTGGTCTTGCCGTGCGTGCCGGCCACGGCCAGCACCCAGCGGTCTTGCAGGATGTGCTCGCCCATCCATTGCGGCCCCGACGTGAACGGCAGGTTGCGGTTCATGATGGCTTCGATCAGCGGATTGCCGCGCGAGACCACGTTGCCGATCACATACAGATCCGGCTTGAGGTCGATCTGCTCGGGGCCGTAGCCCTCGATCAGTTCTATGCCCTGGGCTTGCAGCTGGGTGCTCATCGGCGGATAGACATGGGCGTCGCAGCCGGTGACGCGGTGGCCCGCTTCTTTCGCCAGGACCGCGAGGCCGCCCATGAAGGTGCCGCAGATGCCGAGTATGTGTATGTGCATGTGGTGTGAGGATTGAACCTGATAGATATGGGATTTTACCCGAATGGGATTTTACCCGAGGCGGCGGCTTTATCCGCTTCAGAGTATCATCTCGGCCATGACGTCCCTTCCCTTTGCCGAAGTCCAGCTGCTGCGAGCCGAGATCGCCGCCGCCGCCGCGCGCCTGATCGCGCAGGACGGGGCCGACTACGGCAGCGCCAAGCGCAAGGCCGCGCGCCAGATCCTCGGCGAATCTCACGGCAACGAACAGCTATTGCCCGACAACGCGCAAATCGAAAACGAAGTGCGCCTGTATCACGCGCTGTTCCAGGCCGACAGCCAGCCGGCGCGGCTGTTCCAGCTGCGCACGGTGGCCGTGCAGGTCATGGAGGAGCTGGAACGGTTCAACCCCTTCCTGACCGGCGCCGTCTTGAACGGCACGGCCGGGCCGCATGACGACATCCACTTGCAGCTGTTCGCCGACAGCGCCAAGGATGTCGAAATCTATTTGTTGAACAAAAACCTGACGGTCGACATTTCCGAGTCGCCCCACTTCAAGGGACCGCGCTTCGAGCCGGTCGAGACCGTCAGTTTCCTTTGGCGCCAGGAAGGCGTGCACGCCGCCCTGTATGATCTGGACGACTTGCGCGGCGCCCTCAAGGCTCGCAGCGACGGCAAGCCGCTGCGCGCCGACCTGGCCGGCGTGCGCGCACTCTTAATTAGCAATCCACTCACTGTACAAGACCATGAAGAAAAATAATCTCATCGCCATCGCCGTCATCGCCCTGGCCTTCGGCGCCGCCGGCGCCTGGTACGGTTCGCATCAAAACCAGAAGGAAGCGGCGGCGCTGGCCGCCATCGCTCCGGTTCCCGCCCCCGCCAGCGCTGCGGCGGCCCCGGGCGCGGCCGGCGCGACCGGTCCGGTCGACAAGCTGTTCCAGCAGTCGCTGCCGGACAGCCAGGGCGTCAAGCAGGCGCTGGCGCAATGGAAGGGCAAGCCCATGCTGGTCAACTTCTGGGCCCCGTGGTGCGGCCCTTGCGTGCGCGAAATGCCGGAATTGTCGGCGCTGGCGACGTCGGAAGCGGGAAAAAAACTGCAAATCATTGGCATCGGCATCGATAGCCAGGCCAATATCGCCGAGTTCGCCGGCCGCATGAAGATCAGCTACCCGGTCTACGTGGGCGGCATGGAAGGCACGGACTTGTCGCGCGACCTGGGCAACACGGCCGGCGGCCTGCCCTACACGGTGTTGATCGGCGCCGACGGCCAGGTCAAGAAGACCTATTTGGGCCAGTTGAAGTTTGAGCAGCTGCGCGCGGACCTGGCAACTCTGTAACCAGCAGTACAAGTTTTCTTCGCAATTTTTTCTCTTGCCAAGGTGGGCCGCAGGCGGCAAAATGCGGAACTTTCGCGGAAAACGGTCTAGACGACATGGCAACAAAGCTTCTACTGCTCAACGGCCCCAACCTGAATTTGCTGGGAACGCGCGAGCCTGAGGTGTACGGTGCAAGCACGCTGGCCGACATCGAACACGCAGCCGTGGCGCAAGCGACGGCCGGCGGCGCCAGCTTGTCCTGTTTCCAGAGCAACCACGAAGGCGCGCTGATAGACCGCATCCACGCGGCCCGCACGGAAGGCGTGGACGCCATCGTCATCAATCCGGGCGGCCTCACCCACACCAGCGTCGCCCTGCGCGATGCCCTCGCCGGTGTCGCCATTCCCTTCGTGGAAGTCCACATTTCCAACATCCATCAGCGCGAAACATTTCGCCACCATTCCTTTCTCAGCGCGATCGCGCAAGGGACAATCTGCGGCCTCGGTATCGATGGATATCGCTTAGCCATCGACTTTGTTCTTAAAAAGCGTTAATCTACGCGATCTGCGCGCATTTAGCGCGGCCGCGCCCACAAGGCGTTGCCGTACACACTTATATAACAAGATATTCCTGGGGGTTTCACATGGATCTACGCAAGCTCAAGACGTTGATAGACTTGGTTGCTGAATCGGATATTGCAGAGCTGGAAGTGACCGAGGGCGAAAGCAAAGTCCGCATCGTCAAGTCGTCCGCGCTGGCGCACAACCAGGTCATGATGATGCCGTCGCAAGGCATGCAGCAATACCAGCCCGCCCCCGCCCCGGCGGCCGCGCCGGCCGCTGCCAGCGTCCCCGCTGTCGTGGAGCCGACCGGCTACGTCGTCAAGTCGCCCATGGTCGGCACCTTCTACCGCTCGTCGTCGCCCGGCTCCGCCGCCTTCGTCGAAGTCGGTTCTTCCGTCAAGGAAGGCGATACCCTGTGCATCATCGAGGCCATGAAGCTGCTCAATGAAATCGATACCGACAAAGCCGGCATCGTGACCCAGATCCTGGTCGAAAACGGCCAGCCGGTCGAATTCGGTCAACCCTTGTTTGTGATAGGCTAAGTCCGGCTCGCGGCCCCGTTTTCGTCGCCCACCGCGCGTTTCAGGGCCGCCCGGATTTCGTACCGCATTCTTCCTCTCCATGGTGTTGCCGGCTTGCCGGCGCTCACAGACCTACGCGAACCTATCATGTTTGAAAAAATCCTCATTGCCAACCGTGGCGAAATTGCCCTTCGTATCCAGCGCGCTTGCCGCGAAATGGGCATCAAGACGGTTGTGGTCCACTCGGAAGCCGATAAAGACGCCAAATACGTGAAGTTGGCCGATGAATCGGTGTGCATCGGACCAGCGTCGTCGGCGCTGAGTTATCTGAACATGCCAGCCA
Source organism: Rugamonas sp. (assembly GCF_025354735.1). GTDB lineage: Bacteria > Pseudomonadota > Gammaproteobacteria > Burkholderiales > Burkholderiaceae_D > Rugamonas. The sequence goes on along the minus strand of NZ_JANXMI010000143.1, from coordinate 421 downwards.
TCATCAGCGCCGCCGAAGTGACGGACGCCCAGGCCATCCACCCCGGCTACGGCTTCCTGTCGGAAAACGCCGACTTCGCCGAACGGGTGGAAAAATCGGGCTTCGTCTTCATCGGTCCCCGCTCGGAATCGATCCGTCTGATGGGTGACAAAGTGTCGGCCAAGCAGACCATGATCAAGGCCGGCGTGCCCTGCGTGCCGGGTTCGGAAGGCGCGTTGCCGGACGATCCCAAGGCGATTGTGCAAATTGCCCGCAAGGTCGGCTACCCGGTCATCATCAAGGCGGCCGGCGGCGGCGGCGGGCGCGGCATGCGCGTGGTCCACACGGAAGCGGCGCTGATCAACGCGGTCGCCATGACCAAAACCGAGGCCGGCTCCGCTTTCGGCAATCCGGAAGTGTATATGGAAAAGTATCTGGAAAA
>NZ_JANXMI010000127.1 GCF_025354735.1 Rugamonas sp. | reverse complement strand
GGATATCCACAATGGCTGTGGATATCTTTGTGGATAATTCCCTCTTGACAGCCAAGCAGGCCTTTATCCATGCGGGTTTCAACAAACTGCCCGTTCAAAAGGCAAAAATAAAATCGTTTTAAATCAACAACTTAGATAATCACAAATTATCACGAGAAAATATTTAGCAAAATTTCGCCGTTGCATATTTTGTGCATAACTTGTAGCAAGGCGAGCATATTTCATGAAACGCACGGACGTGCCAAATTTCAGCACAGAAATTTTCCGCACCGGAGGCCGGCCTCCCGGAAGATGGCGCTCAATGATGGGTTTTTCGCCGCTGTTCGGGATGCAGGAGCACCCGCTCGATGACGCCGGAGCTGACGTTATGGGATTTTAAATATTCGATCGCACACAGGGTGCTGAAGCTGGCTTGCACGGAGATACCGCGGTCGACAATGGCGCTGATGCCCAGGTCGACGCGCTGCTGGTATAAATCGACAAACGCGGGCGGTCGCAAAACTGGCAGTATGGTGGCGTTCATGGCTATCCTTCACTCGATTCAGGTGGGAGGCTGACGATATTAAGAAATAAGCAGCCGCTGCGGCTTGATGGAGATGGATGATGTGGCACTCCAAGGAGTATCAATCATGGCAAGCCAAAGTCAATGTCAGCTTTCTATCAGCCGGGGATTTATATGTTTGCGGCTGGCCGCGCGTCAGCCCCGCTTCTGTGCTATATCGAAACAGCGCCGACGCCGCTTGCCGCAGGACGCGGTAACGTTCATGGACAGGCGGCAATGGCGAAGGCGATAATAGCGTTCATGAATCCCATCCCCGCCCCGGCTCGGCCGCAACCCGCTTCCCTGCGCGAGCTGTTCCTCACCTTTACCTGGCTGGCCCTGCAAGGCTTCGGCGGCGTGCTCGCCATCGTCCAACAGGAAATGGTCGAGCGCAAGCGCTGGCTGACGCAGGAAGAATTTGTCGAAGACTGGGCGGTGGCCCAGATCATGCCCGGCCCCAACGTGGTGAATCTGTCGATGATGCTGGGCAGCCGCTATTTCGGACTGGCCGGCGCCCTGACGGCGCTGGCCGGCATGTTGGCGCTGCCGATGGTGGTGGTGTTGCTGTTGGCGGTAGTCTACGCCCATTTCGCCGACCACCCCGCCCTGCACGGCGCGCTGCGCGGCATGGCGGCCGTGTCCGCCGGCCTGATAGGCGCCACCGGCATGAAAATGGCCGCCACGCTCAAGAAACATCCCTTGCCGCTGGCGACGACGGTCTGCTTCACGCTGCTGGGCGTGCTGTTCGTCGCCATCTTGCACTGGCCGATGATTTACAGCCTCCTCACGCTAGGCGGCCTAGGCTGGGTGATGACTTACCGCAAGCTGGCGCCATGACCGCGCCCCTGCACCTGCTGCTGGACTGGAGCGACTGGTTCCACCTGTTCGTCGAATACCTGACCCTGTCGCTGATGTCGATAGGCGGCACCATCTCGACCTCGGCCGAGATGCACCGTTTCCTGGTCGAACAGCACCACTGGCTGACGCAAACCCAGTTCAACGAATCCATCGCCATCGCACAGGCGGCGCCGGGGCCGAACGTGCTGTTCGTGGCGCTGATGGGCTGGAACGTGGGCTTGAACGCCGGCAGCATGACGGCCGCCCTGCTGGGCGTGCTGGTGACGATGGTCGGCATTCTGCTGCCGAGCACCACGCTGACGTATCTGGCCGCGCGCTGGGGCCACCGCAACCGCGACCTGCGCGTGGTGCGCGCGTTCAAGCAGGGCATGGCGCCGGTCGTCATCGCGCTGCTGCTGTCGACCAGCATCCTGCTCGGCGGCGCCCACCACGACCCGGCCCGCGACTGGCCGCTGTGGCTGCTGACGGTGACGGCCGGCGTGGTGATCTGGCGCACCCGGCTGCATTTGCTGTGGCTGCTGGCGCTGGGCGCCGTGCTCGGCGGCCTCGGCCTGGTCTGAGGGCTGGCCGCCCTCCCTCCGTTCCGCCGTGCAGCGGGCGTAAAAAAACCGGAGCGGGCTCGCGCCCTGCTCCGGTTCGTCAATACGGGTCGGACAATTACTCTTTGATCGCTTCGACCGTGAAGGTCAGGGTCACGTCGTCGCCGACGTAAGGAGCGTATTTGCCGGCGCCGAAGTCCGAACGCTTGACCTTGGCGGTCGCGTTGGCGCCGCAAGCATCTTTCTTCACCATCGGGTGCGGCATGCACTGGAAGGAAGTGACGGTCAGCGTCACTGGCTTGGTCACGCCCTTGATGGTCAGGTTGCCGTCGACGCTAGCGATTTTGTCGCCGTCGAAGTTGACCTTGGTCGACTTGTAGGTGATGGTTGGGAACTTGGCGGTGTCGAAGAAGTCTTCGCCCTGGATGTGGCCGTTGAACACGCTGTAGCCGGTGTTGACCGACTTGGCATCGATGACGACGTCAACCGAACCGGTCTTGGCGGCACGGTCCAGCACGATTTTGCCGGTGGTGCTGTCGAAACGGCTTTCCTGGTTGGAGTAGCCGAAGTGGCTGTAGCTGAAGCGCGCGAAAGTGTGCGTGCTGTCCATTACATAGGTTTCAGCGGCGGCGGCGGCGGCCATCGAGATACCAGCGGCGATCAGCAGGGCGACGATTTTTTTCATGGGTAAGACTCCGAAAAAATAAACGATCAGGATAGGCCAGAGCTTCTTGCTTGGCGTACATCTTTTAACTGGGACCGATTATGCGCGTGCGTCCAGAAGATGTAAAACGGAAAATTTACCGGTTTAGTATCGATAAAATCGATTATCGATGGTGGGCAGGCCCTAGTTTTGCGCCGGGTCTGGTGTTTGTTTCAACTGCATGCGCCCCGATGGTCGCCGCAGCGCCACGGCGGCGCGATGGGCTCAGCTGGCCGACGGCGTCAGCACATGACTGAGCAGGCGCCGCTCCAGCGCGGCGAAGGCCGTCGTGCCGCGCACGCGGGGACGCGGCAGATCGACTTCCATGTCGAGCGCGATGCGGCCCTGGTCGATCAGGATCACACGGTCGGCCAGCGCCACCGCTTCCTGCACATCGTGCGTGACCAGCACGGCGGTGAAGCCTCGCGTCTGCCACAGCGCTTCGATCAACTGCTGCATCTCGATGCGG
>NZ_JANXMI010000072.1 GCF_025354735.1 Rugamonas sp. | reverse complement strand
GTCGAGCAGCAGCACCGCATGCGGCTTCTTGGTGATCGCCTCGGTCAGCAGGCCGCCCTGGTCGAAACCGACGTAGCCCGGCGGCGCGCCGATCAGGCGCGACACGGCGTGACGCTCCATGTACTCGGACATGTCGAAACGGATCAGCTCGATGCCGAGGATGAAGGCCAGTTGCTTGGCCACCTCGGTCTTGCCGACGCCGGTCGGACCGGAGAACAGGAAGGAGCCGATCGGCTTGTCGGTCTTGCCCAAGCCGGCGCGCGCCATCTTGATCGCCGAGGCCAGCGCTTCGATGGCCGGCTCCTGGCCGAACACGACGTTGCGCAGGTCGCGGTCGATGGTCTGCAACTTGCTGCGGTCGTCCTGGTTGACGGTCTGCGGCGGGATGCGGGCGATCTTGGCGATGATGTCCTCGATCTCGGCCTTGCCTATGGTTTTCTTTTGCTTCGATTTCGGCAGGATGCGTTGCGCCGCACCGGCTTCGTCGATGACGTCGATGGCCTTGTCGGGCAGGTGGCGGTCGTTGATGAAGCGGGCCGCCAGCTCGGCCGCCGTCGACAGCGCCGACTGCGAATACTTGACGCCGTGGTGCTCTTCGAAACGCGACTTCAGGCCGCGCAGGATCTGCACGGTTTGCTCGACGGTCGGCTCGTTGACGTCCACTTTCTGGAAGCGGCGCGACAGCGCGTGGTCTTTTTCGAACACGCCGCGGAATTCCGTGTACGTGGTCGCGCCTATGCATTTCAACTGACCGTTGGCCAGCGCAGGCTTGAGCAGGTTGGACGCGTCCAGCGTGCCGCCCGAGGCCGAACCGGCGCCGATGATGGTGTGGATCTCATCGATGAACAGGATGCCGTTCGGGTTGTCCTTCAATTGCTTGAGGACGGCCTTGAGGCGCTGCTCGAAATCGCCGCGGTACTTGGTGCCGGCCAGCAAAGCGCCCATGTCCAGCGAGAACACGACGGCGTTCTGCAGGATTTCCGGGACGTCGCCCTGGGTGATGCGCCAGGCCAGGCCCTCGGCGATGGCGGTCTTGCCGACGCCGGCCTCGCCGACCAGCAGCGGATTGTTCTTGCGGCGGCGGCACAGGATCTGGATCACGCGGTCGACCTCATCCTCGCGCCCGATCAGCGGATCGATCTTGCCCTCGGCGGCCGACTTGTTCAGGTTTTGCGTGAACTGGTCGAGCGGGCTTTCCTTCTGCTGGCCTTCGCCGGGCGCGCCCTCCTCCACGCCTTCGGACGCTTTCGCGCCTTCGGCCTGCTGGTCCTTGCGCACGCCGTGCGAAATGAAGTTGACCACGTCGAGGCGGGTCACGCCCTGCTGGTGCAGGTAGTAGACCGCGTGCGAATCCTTCTCGCCGAAGATGGCCACCAGCACGTTGGCGCCGGTGACTTCCTTCTTGCCGTTCGAGGCCGACTGCACGTGCATGATCGCGCGCTGGATCACGCGCTGGAAACCCAGCGTCGGCTGCGTGTCGACCTCGCCCGTGCCGGGCACGGTCGGCGTGTTGTCGCCGATAAAATTGGTCAGGGTTTTACGCAGGTCTTCTATATTGACCGCGCAAGCACGCAACACTTCGGCCGCCGACGGATTGTCGAGCAGCGCCAGCAGTAGATGCTCCACCGTGATGAATTCGTGCCGTGCTTGTCGGGCTTCGACAAACGCCATATGCAAACTTACTTCTAATTCCTGCGCAATCATACTTCCTCCATCACGCACTGCAGGGGGTGGCCTGCCTTGCGCGCATGCGTTAAAACGAACTCGACTTTGGTACAGGCTATATCTTTGGAAAACACGCCGCACACCCCTTTGCCGTAGCGATGCACACTGAGCATAATCTGTGTGGCGGTTTCGCGGTCTTTGTTGAAATATTCCTGGATGACGGCGACCACGAATTCCATCGGGGTGTAGTCATCATTCAGCAGCGCCACCTGGTACAACGGTGGCGGCTTCAGCGTTTGCCGCTCCAAGAGGGTTTCGGTATCATGCTTGGTTGCCATACGCTTATATTCTAATGCTTTCAGAGTTGGTGCAATACGCCTTTGCGGGCGCATCTGGATTTGTGTTCCATCTTACGCGCTTTCGGGACTATGCGCAGATGGGCACCCAATTACCAAAATCAAGAGTTGCGTTTCCACCATTCGCCACAAAAGTAGCAAAATGCATACAAAAGCACTTGACTTTAAAAATTGATCCGCTAACAATGCGTTATCGACTCCGTGCAGAAATGTACTTGTTGATAAGAAGTGAGGCGTCGAGGAGGGGGCAAGAAGCTTCTTGCTTTTATGGCTCGTGTGATTCGTTTTTATTTGAAAGTTCTTTTTATGGCAACAGGTACAGTTAAGTGGTTCAATGATTCCAAAGGTTTTGGCTTCATCACTCCAGATGACGGCGGCGAGGACTTGTTCGCGCACTTCTCCGCAATCAACATGAACGGTTTCAAGACCCTCAAAGAAGGTCAAAAAGTTCAGTTCGAAGTCACGCAAGGCCCTAAAGGCAAGCAAGCTTCCAACATCCAGGCTGCCTAAGTTCAGCCTCGGAAGTGAAAAACCCCGCAGCGCGGGGTTTTTTTTCGTCTGCCGCTTTCATTTAGCGGCGCCGACCTGTTGTAATCGCGCCCAAGCGGCGCGCCGCTCACATCTGCGCGATCATCACATCGCCGAAACCGGAGCACGACACCTGGGTCGCGTCTTCCATCAGGCGGGCGAAGTCGTAGGTGACGTGCTTGGACGCTATCGATTTCTGCATCGCCGCGATCAGCAGGTCGGCCGCCTCGACCCAGCCCATGTGGCGCAACATCATTTCGGCCGACAGGATCAGCGAACCCGGATTCACATAGTCCTTGCCGGCGTACTTGGGCGAGGTGCCGTGGGTGGCCTCGAACATGGCGATCGAGTCGGACATATTGGCACCCGGCGCGATGCCGATGCCGCCGACCTGCGCCGCCAGCGCGTCGGAGATGTAGTCGCCGTTCAAGTTCATGGTGGCGATCACGCTGTATTCAACCGGACGCAGCAGGATCTGTTGCATGAACGCGTCGGCGATCGAATCCTTGATGATGATGTCGCGTCCGGTGTTAGGATTCTTGACCTTGCACCACGGGCCGCCGTCTATCAGCTCGCCGCCGAATTCCTTTTGCGCCAGCGCGTAAGCCCAGTCGCGGAAGCCGCCCTCGGTGTACTTCATGATATTGCCCTTGTGAACGATGGTCACGGAAGGCTTGTCATGGTCGATGGCGTACTGGATGGCCTTGCGCACCAGGCGCTCGGTGCCCTCGACGGACACCGGCTTGACGCCCAGCGCCGACGTGTCCGGGAAGCGGATCTTGTTGACGCCCAGCTCCTGGGCCAAAAAGGCGATCAGCCGCTTGGCGCCGTCGGAGCCGGCCTGCCATTCGATGCCGGCGTAGATATCTTCCGAGTTTTCGCGGAAGATGACCATATTGGTCTTGGTCGGGTCTTTCAGCGGCGAGGGTACGCCGGCGAAGTAGCGCACCGGGCGCAGGCAGACATACAGGTCCAGCTGCTGGCGCAGGGCCACGTTGAGCGAGCGGATGCCGCCGCCGACGGGCGTGGTCAGCGGCCCCTTGATCGAGACCACGTAGTCCTTCAGCGCCTGCAAGGTTTCTTCCGGCAGGCAGATGTCCGGGCCGTAGAGCGCGATCGCTTTTTCGCCGGCGAAGATTTCCATCCAGCTGATCTGGCGCCGGCCGCCGTAGGCCTTGGCCACCGCCGCATCGACCACCTTGAGCATCACCGGACTGATATCGATGCCGGTGCCGTCGCCTTCGATATAGGGAATGACCGGGTTATCTGGTACATTCAGGGAAAAATCGGCATTGACGGTGATTTTCTGGCCGCCCGCAGGGACTTTGATATATTGGTACATCGTGTTCTCCGAATGGATACCCCGCCAGCGGCCGCGCAATGCACGCCGCCAGGCTGGATCTGGAATCTGAAATCTGAATTAGTTAGCGCTTGCAAAAAACGTCCATTGTCTTCTATAAGACATAAGACTAATGTTTTGCATTATGCATGAGTATTTTAATAGGTGCCACGGTTTTGCGACGGCGGCCGGTCAGCCTACACCACATTTGATCTCTTTATAAGTATGTCTTTAATTCTATTTAACAAGCCTTTTCAAGTATTGTGCCAGTTTTCGCCGCAAGCCGAGCGGACCACGCTGGCCGACTACGTCAAGGTGCCCAATGTCTATCCGGCCGGCCGGCTCGACGCCGACAGCGAAGGCTTGCTGCTGCTGACCGACGACGGCAAGCTGCAACACGACATCGCCCATCCCGACCACAAGCAGCCCAAGACTTATCTGGTGCAGGTCGACGGCGTGCCCGACGCGGCCAGCCTGGCCCGGCTACAGGCACCGCTCAACCTGGGCGACTTCGTCACCAAGCCCTGCCACGCGGTGCGGATCGCCGCGCCGGACTGGCTGTGGCCGCGCGACCCGCCCATCCGCAGCCGCGCCGAGCAGCCCACCAGCTGGCTCGCCATCACTTTACAAGAAGGCAAGAACCGCCAGGTGCGGCGCATGACGGCGGCCGTCGGCCTGCCGACGCTGCGGCTGGTCCGCAGCGCCATCGGCGCCATTTCGCTGGCCAGCCACCCGCTGCTGCCGGGCGAATGGATGGCGGTGTCGGCGGCGGAACTGGGAAAATAAGGCCACGGGTCCGGCCAGCAACCATGGTGGTCGCCGTTTTGTTATATATTCAGAGTCAAAGTCAGCCAGACCCAGGCGCACGGCTGCACGGGCGCCCTTCCCTCAACCGATTTCGAGTGGAATTCCTATGCCGCCGCCAGAATCGCCCATGCCCGCCATGTCCGTCCCGCCCGCCGTGGCTGGCGCCGGCTTGGAGGAGAGTCCCTATTATTTGCAGGCCGTGGCGGCGCTGGCGCGCAGCCGCGCCGTCGTGGCCCAGGACGATATCTACAGCAGTCAGGGCATGAAGCTGGCGTCCAAGGGCGTGCAGGTGGGCCCGGCGCTGCTCGAGCGGCTGGCCCAGCACAAGCTGACGGCCCCGCTCGACGAGCTGCTGGCCAGCGAGCGCCCGATCAATTCGACCACGCTGGCGCTCGAAGCGTGCAAAATCATCGAACACGACCGCATTTACGCGCGCATGGTCAACCGCAGCGGCGACCCGCTGGCCGTCAAGCATGCGCTGGAAGCGCTCGCCATACCGCGCAAGCTGCTGCTGCGCCTGACGGTGATGCGCGAACAGCGCCGCGCGATATTCGACCACTCCTTGCGCACCGGCATAATCGCCTACACGCTGGCCCAATGCCTGGGCCTGCCCGCCGCCGAGCGCGACAAGCTGCTGATCGGCGCGCTGTGCCACGACGTCGGCGAAATGCACACCGACCCGGCTCTGCTCGAGCGCGGACACGCCATCACGCCGCAAGAGCGCCGCTACATCCACGTGCACCCGCTCAGCAGCTACGTGCTGCTGCGCGGCACGGAGGGCTTTCCGGCGGCGGCGGCGCTGGCCGTGCTGCATCACCACGAGCGGCTCGACGGCAGCGGCTACCCGCACGGCTTGCGCTGCGAGGCGATCTCGTCGCTGGGCAAGCTGATCGCCGTGGCCGACGTCGCCGAAACGGTGATACGGCGCTTCGACCTGCCGCGCCTGGACATGCTGGCCCGCTTGCACCACGGCCGCTTCGACCACGCCGCCGTCGACGCGCTGCGCGACCTGATCCGCGCCACCGAGAAGGATGCGCTCGGCACACCACAGGAACTGGTCAGCGGCGCCCAGTTGCAGCACCTGTCGCAATTGCTGCAAGGCTGGCTGCCGCTGCGGAGCTTGCTGATCGCGCAGATCGCGCCGCTGGCGCCGGAGCAATCGCCGCTGGCCTTTTTGTTCGAGCGCATGAGCACGATCCGCCAATTGATCGTGCGGGCCGGCTTCGATCCCGACCATGTCGGCGGCATGCTCGACATCGCGCGCGGCGATAGCGCCATCATGCTGGAACTGCGCTCCATGCTCGATGAAATGGAGTGGCTGTTGCTGGACCTGGCCCATGAAATCGACCGCCACGCGCCGGACCTGGGCAGCTTGCCGGCCAGGCCGCTATCACACTTGCTGCAACTGCTGCGTCCCGCGTGGAGCGGCCGCTGCGACGACGGCGCCGCGTTTATTTGATGCGGCGCAGCACGATATATTTCAAATTTATTTCAAGCTTGGGCGAAATACGTGTCAACGGACAATTTCGCGCCGGCGTTAAGGGAGCAGATTCACTTGAATCTCCGCTGTTTTCTTAACCGCCTAAGGAATCCAACATGTCCAAAATCATCGCCGCCCTCGTTGCATCCCTGTTCGCCGCTTCCGCTTTCGCTGCCGCGCCACCCGCTTCGGCTTCCGCTTCGGCCATGGCATCGGCTCCTATGGCATCGGCGGACGCTTCGGCTCCAGCGCCTAAAGCCAAGAAAATGAAAAAAGCCAAGAAGCCTATGGCATCGGCCTCGGCAGAAGCTTCGGCTCCAGCCAAGTAATCGAAGACGGCTTTATCGAGAAGGCAGGCGCGTCCTGCCTTTTTTCACGTCCGCGTTTTCGTCCGGACCGGTAAAAACCGCCGCCGCATGCGAAAAAACCCGCCATGACCTGAAGTCAGACGGGCTCTTGCTTGTTACCGGTTGCGGCCGCGGCCGCAAAGGACAATTAAGCGGACAGTGCTTTCAAAGCGGCTGCCAGACGGCTCTTATGGCGAGCTGCCTTGTTTTTGTGGATGATCTTCTTGTCGGCGATGCTGTCGATTTTCGACACCGATGCCTGGAAGATAGCAGTTGCTGCGGCCTTGTCGCCACCTTGGATCGCTTTACGAACAGCTTTGATAGCCGTGCGCAAGGTCGAACGCTGGGACGAGTTGTGTGCGTTTTGCTTGACTGCTTGACGAGCGCGCTTGCGCGCTTGTGCGGTATTTGCCATGGAATTTCCTAAAACAGGGTAAAGGTGCGTTTGCAAACATTATTGTTTGCCAAACAGGTGCGTTCAGTGCGTCTGCCGAACCATGTGAGCCAAACTACTGCCTGCCAAACATTAGTGTCTGCGTAACAGAATTCTGTACAGCCTGCGATTATAGCGATGTTTTTGGGCGGGAGCAATTCAAAGTTCAGAAAAGTGTTTTCAGCCCCGTGGGCGAAGCATTTTGACAACAGATAATCTTGGGGCAGCAGGCCGCCGCGCGGGAGGCGGCGGCTATAATCACGCCCCATGAACTTGCTCAAAACCCTAGCCGCCATCTCCAGCATGACCATGTTGTCGCGCGTCACCGGCCTGTTGCGCGACACGCTGATCGCCCGGGCCTTCGGCGCCAGCGCCTTCAACGATGCCTACATCGTCGCGTTCCGCATCCCCAACCTGTTCCGCCGCCTGCTGGCCGAGGGCGCGTTCTCGCAGGCCTTCGTGCCCATCTTGTCGGAATACCGCGGCAAACAGGGCCAGGAAGCGAGCAAGACGCTGGTCGACCACGTGGCCAACACGCTGGTGTGGTCGACGCTGGCCGTCACCGCCCTGGGCATCGTCGGCGCGCCGCTGCTGGTCCACCTGATCGGCTCCGGCCTGCAGGAGATCGATGCGACGATCTGGATGACCCGGCTCATGTTCCCCTATATCAGTTTCATGTCCTTCGTGGCGATGGCCGGCGGCATCCTCAACACCTGGCGCCAGTTCAAGATCCCGGCCTTCACGCCGGTGCTGCTGAACCTGTCGTCCATCGTCGCGTCGCTATTCCTGCAATCGCACCTGGAACACCCGATTTATGCGATGGCCATCGCCGTCTTCGTCGGCGGCGTGATGCAGGTGGCGATCCAGTTGCCGGCGCTCATCAAGATCGGCATGTTGCCACGGCTGTCGTGGAACCCGGCCGCCGGCCTGGGCGACCCCGGCGTGCGCCGCGTGCTGCGCAAGATGGGGCCGGCCGTGTTCGCCGTGTCGGCGGCGCAGATCAGCCTGATGATTAACACCAGCATCGCGTCGCGCCTGGTCGAGGGCAGCATTTCCTGGCTCACGTATGCGGACCGCCTGATGGAATTCCCCACCGCCCTGCTGGGCGTGGCGCTGGGCACGATTTTGCTGCCCGGCCTGTCCAAGGCCCAGGCCGACGGCGACCCGCGCGAATATTCGGCCCTGCTGGACTGGGGCCTGCGGCTGACGTTCTTGCTGGCCATGCCGGCCGCCGTCGGCATGGCGACGCTGGCCGAGCCGCTGATCGCCACCCTGTTCCACTACGGTAAATTCAGCGACGAGGCGGCGCGCATGTCGGCCCGGCCGCTGATCGCCTACAGCGTCGGCCTGCTGGGCATCATCCTGGTCAAGACGCTGGCGCCGGCCTTTTATGCGCGGCAAGATATCCGCACGCCGGTCAGGATCGCGATCGGCGTGCTGATCGCCACCCAGTTGATGAACTGGCTGTTCGTGCCGCACATCGCCGTGGCCGGGCTGGCGCTGTCGATCAGTCTGGGCGCCTGCATCAACGCCGGCTTCCTGTTTACCGGCCTGCGCCGGCGCGGCATCTACCACCCGCTGCCGGGCTGGCCACTGTTCCTGCTCAAGCTGGCGCTGGCCTGCGCCGCCATGGGCGCGGCCGCCTGGTTTAGCGCGGCCCAGGTCGACTGGCTGGCCATGCGGCAGCACGCCCTGCTGCGCATCGCTGCGCTGGTGGTGGTGATCGCGCTGTGCGGCGCCGTGTATTTCGGCGCGCTGCTGGCGATGGGCTTCCGCTTCCGCGACTTCAAACGCATCGCGCGCTGAAGCCCCTGGCGGCCGGCACACGCGCCGGCCGCTTTCCGTTTCTCAAGCCGACGCTTGCGCCTTGCGGCGCCGGAACAGGCCCATCATCGCCAGCCCGCCCGTCATGATGCTGAGCGTCGCCGGCACCGGCAAGGGATCGCCCGGCGGATCGCTGAGGCTGGCGGTGCCGGCATAGCGGCCGCCCAGCGCGCCGGTGACCTGGCCGTCGATTTCCAGCACATACGAACCTTGGTTCAGCGCCGTCAGCGAGAGCGCCCAGTTGTTGGTGGCGTCGCCCGCGCTCACGCCGGTGACGTAGGCGCCGGCGCCGGTGTACAAGTCGAAGCCGTTTATCGTCAGCGCGCTGGTCGAGACCTGGGTGGTGGCCTTGAAGCCGCCTTCGAAGTTGTTGGCGCCGATGGTGAAGGTGAACTCGTCGGAAAACCACAGGCCCGAATCGGCTTTCCGGTAGGTCTGGCTCAACTCGGCATCCACCCCGTCGGCGCTGAAATCGAGGACGTTGGTGTGCGTCGGCGCCAGCGACATGATGGGCAAGGCGCTGGCCCCCTGGCTAACGCAGGCGGCGGCGCCGATCAAAGCGGCGGTCCATGCTGACTTCATTTTCATGTGCATAACAGTCTCGCGCAGTTGAGGATGCCGTGCCGGCGTCCGGGGTGGAATGAGTAATTCGGACAGAAATAATATCATTATTAAATTATTAATAATTAAATAATGATCGCCGCTTGATGCGCACCAAGGAAGCAAGCAATAGCGCGGATGGGGAAGTTAATGCTGGTCCGGCTCCGGCGCTGGCGGCGCCTCCGGGGCCGCTGCGGGCGCGGCCGCGTCCGGCGGCGACGGTGGTGCCGGCAAGGGATTTTGCGCCCCGGCAGGCGTCGTCACCGGCGCCGTCACCTGGCCCGGCTGCGGCGCCCCGGCCGGCGCCGTCGTCACGCTCGTTCCGGTCATGGTGAAGCGCCAGTCCGACAGGTGGGCTTTGCCGTCGAAGGCCTTGTAGCGCGCCGGGAAATTGCCGATTTTGATGGGCTTGTCTTCCGACCGGCTGTAGACGCCGATCACGCCCGTCTCGCCGGCCAGATAGACCACGCCCCACTGCGTGGTCCCCGTCATCGGATCGACGAAGAGCTTGCGCAGGTGGCGGCGCACGCCCGGAAAGCGCGGGTCGCGCAGCAACTCGCGCAGCGACGGCGGCTGCGCCGGCTGGCCCGGCGGCGTCGCGCTGGCGTAGCTTTGCAGCGCGTCGCTGAACTGGGCGCCGATGTCGAGCAATTGCTGCTCGGCCTCGGCGCGCTGCATGACGGCGCCGGTTTTCAGCGTGGCCGCCGCGACCAGGCCGAGGATGGCCACCAGGATAATCAGGCTGACGTAGGTGAATCCACCCATGACGCCGCGCGCCGGCCTACCAGTCCGCATAAGGCTTGCCGCTGCGGTCGTTGCCCGGCGCGCCGCTCTTGATGCTGTAGACCGCGCCCTTGCTGCCGTCGTCGGGCGGCACGATGATCCAGCTGGCGCTGCTGTCGGTGATGGGATCGAGCGGCAGCGCGCGCAGGTATTTTTTCTCGACCAGCTGGTCCAGCGTGTCGGGATAGCGGCCCGTGTCGCCGTAAAACTGGTCGATCACGGCCCGCATATTGCGCAGGTTATCGGCCAGCACCACTTCCCTGGACTTGTCAATGCTGGGGAAATAGCGCGGCACGGCCAGCGTCAGCATCAGCGCGACGATGCCCAGCACCACCAGCAATTCGATCAGCGTAAAGCCGCGTGTTTTCATGGTCACCATTTCCGGTAGGGCTGGCCGTTCAAGCCCACTTTATCCGACAGCGGATAGACGTCGTAGACATCCTCGCCCTCCTTGGGCTCCTCGGCCTCGCTGGCGTAGCTGCGCCTGCCCCAGGTCTGGGCGTCGCTCAGCTGATCGTCGCCGTTGAAGGGCTCGCGCGGCACGCGGCGCAAAAAATAGATCTTGCTGCGCTTGGGCGTGCTCAGGTCGGGCACGCCCTCGACCAGCAGCTCCAGCGATTTCGGATAGCCCGTCAGCGCCGGCGTCTTGGCGATGCGGCCCTCGTCATAGGCGCGCTTGTAGGCGTCGATGGCGGAGCGGATCTCGCGCAGGTCGCGCCGCAGCTCCTGCTCGTTGCGGCGCTGTATCGTCACCTGCGCCACGGGAATCACCAGCGTGCCGAGCAGCGCCAGGATCGCCAGCGTCACCAGCAGCTCGATCAGCGTGAAACCGCGCCCGCGCATGGTCGGCCGTCCCTTACGGCCGCGGCGGCGTCGGCTGCGTGGCGTCGCTGGGCGGCGGCGAGGCCGACACGGAACCCAGGTTGGGCACCACCGGGCCGGCGGGCGGAGTGGGCGGGGCCGGCGGCGCGGGAGGCGGCAGATTCGGCAGCGCCGACGCCGGCATCGCGTCCGGCACGATGGCCGGCGCCTGCACCGTCATCGCCTGCGCCGGCAGGTTCGACGCCGGCGACGCCACCATCACCACGCCCGGCGGACGCGGAAGCTGGGCGCCCGGCAGCTGCGCCACGCCGCGCGCGCTCAGGTCGGGCTTGCGGCGGAAGCTGCTTTCGGTCCCGGCCGAAAACTCCGACGCCGACGCCTGCGGCCGCTGCACATTGCGGATCAGGTGCGGCGTAATCGACAGCACGATCTCGGTCTTCGAGAGATCGTCATGGGTGCTGCCGAACAGGCGGCCCAGCAAGGGCAGTTCGCCCACGCCCGGCACCTTGGCGCCGGTGCTGCGCTCCTCGTTGTTAATCAGGCCGGCCAGCACCTGGTTCTCGCCATCCTTCAATTGCAGCATGGTGCTGGCCTGGCGCGTGCCGATCTGGTAGGCGGTGGTGCCGGAGGCGGTCTTGATCTGGCTTACCAGGCTGCTGACCTCCAGCCCGATGCGGATCGCCACCTCGTTGTTCAGATAGATGGTCGGCTCGGCGTTGAGCGTCAGGCCGACGTCGATGTAACTGACCGACTCCGACGCGAAGCCGCCCGCGCCCGGCGAAATGGTGGTGGTGATGACCGGCACCTTGTCGCCGATGACCACCTTGGCCTTCTCGTGATTGCGCACGCGGATGCGCGGATTGGCCAGCAGGTTGGCGTCGGTATCGGTCTTGTTGGCGTTGATGGTGGCGCTGATGCCGCTGACGCCGATGGTGCGCTTATTCAAATTATATAAATCGTTGACCGTCAAACCGGTGCCGCCCGAGGTCGATAAGGGCGTCAGCGTCAAGCTGGTCGGCCAGGCCACGCCCAGGTCCATCACGCGGCTGCGGCTGACCTCCAGAATTTCCACGTCCAGCATCACCTCGGATTCCGGCACGTCCTGCAAGGCCACCAGGCGCTCGGCCAGGCGGATCGCCTCCGGGCTGTCGCGCACGATCAGCAGATTGAGTTTTTCATCGACCACCACGTCGCGCGATTTCAAAATCGTCTTCAGCGTATTGGCGACCAGCTTGGCGTCCGCGTTGGCGAGATAAAAGGTCTTGACCACCATCTCCTGATATTCCTTCAGCTTGGCCGCCACGTTCGGGAAGATCAAGATCGTATTGCTGTCCATGACCTGCGATTCGAGCTGGTTGGTCATCAGTAGAAAATAAATCGCCGATTCGACGGTGCTGTTGCGCAGATAGATCGACGCTTTCTGATCGGTCTTGACGTCCTTATCGAACACGAAATTCAAGCCGGAGCGGCGCGAGATCAGCTCGAACACCTGCTTCAACGGCGCGTCGCGAAACTCGATCGTGATCGGCTGCTTGTAGACTTTCGCCAGCCCGCCGTCGGCCGCCGGCGCGCTGGTTTTTTCCATCACCTCGCGCAGCATCGCGCGCGCGCGTTCGTGGTCGGGACGCTCGACCAGCAGCGCGTTCAAATCCTGCCTGGCCTGTTCGTATTCGTTCTTGTCGACGTGGGCGGCGGCGCTGGCCAGCAGCGCGGCCTGATGCGCGCCCTGCTCCATCGCCCGCAGATCGCCGCGGGCCCGCTCGTTGGCCGGATCGAGCGCCAGCACGCGCCGGAAATCGAGCAGCGCCAGGTCGGCGTCGCCGTCGGCCTGCGCGCGTTCGCCTTGCTCCAGAAAACGCGTGGTGGCGTGGTCGCGCGCCGTCAGATAGGCGGCGCGATATTGCGCGTTGCCCGGATCGGCGGCGACCGCCTCCTGCAATTTCACCAGGCCCGCTTCGACCTTGTCCTGGGCCACCAGGCTGCTGCCCTCGCGATACGCCATCTGCGCGGCGCAGCCGCCCAGGGTCAACACGGCCAGCGCGGCCACCGGCAAGGCCAGAGTGCGGGTCCAGACGCGCCAGCGGCGGCCACGGTAATGCGGATGACTAGGCATCAGTCGAGAACTCCAATGTTAAGCTGTTGTACCTGATTCAAAGGCAGGTAAGTCAGGGACATGAATGGCGGCGCGATGCTGTCGACGCGGTAGGCGCTATCGATCACCGTCTTGGTCCGCACCACATAGGTTTTATCGCCGCGCGCCAGGAACACTTCCCATGCGCCGTCGGCGGCGGCCTTGCCGATAAAGGTGAACGGCAGCGGCGGCGCCATCGGCGGCGGCGGTGGCGGCGGCTTCGGCGCGGCCGTCGGCTTGGGCGGCGGCGGATTCCAGTTCTGGCTCAGGAACACGCCTTCGTTGGCGCCGAAAGTGGCGTCGCCGGCCGCGCCGATCAGGGCGCCGCGCGCTTGCAGCGGCAGGATGACCACGGCCGCCGGCGCGGGGGCCTTGTCGGCGCGCGCGCGCGATGCCGGCGCCGATGTCGATGTCGATCCTGATGCCGCTGCCGCTGCCGATCCACCGCCGCGCACCACCGCTTCGGCCACGTCGGCCGCCGGTGTGCGGTCGCCGAACAGCGCCAGTCCCGCCGCACCGGCCAGCGCCAGCGCCATCGCGATCTGATACGGCTTCATGGCGCCACCACCGGTTCCGCGTCCTTCAGATACAGCGTGAAGCGCACGCGCGCCTCAACGGCGGCATCGGCGATGGCGTCGCGCCGGAAGCTGACTTCATCGAGCGCCGCGAACGGCACCGCGCGCAGCGCCAGCAGGCTGAATTGCCAGATCGATTGATACGGCCCCTTGACCGGCAAATTGATGCGATAGGTGCTGACGCGGCTCGCCTTGTCGTAGCCGAACTGGTACTCGCCCTGGTTCAGGGTCAGCCCGGTTTTCGCGGCTAGGTCGAACAGCACCTTCACCTGCTGCTCGGCGTAGCGCTTCTCGCCCAGCACATCGTAAAAGCCGGCCAGGTTTTGATCGGAAGTCGGCGGCGGCGCCGCCGCGACCAGCGTCGCCGGCGCGGGCGCGGGCGCCGGCAAAGGCTGCGCCGTCAAGCGCGCCTGCGCCGCGCGCTGCGGCAGCAGCCAGGCCCACGCACCGGCGCCGAGCACGCACAGGACGATGGCGATGCCGGCCCCCATGCCACCACGCGCCAGCGCCAGCCGCGCGTGCAGCAACCACGCCGACAACTGCGCGCCGTTCATCGCCCCACCCATACGGCTTCAAGGTCGAAGCGCAGCGGACGATTCGGATCCTGTTCGTTGATTTCGTGCCGCGTCAACACCACGCTGCTGAATAATTCCTGCTGTTTCAGTTGTTCGATATAGGCCACCATGTCGTCGGCGTTACGGGCTTCGGCGCTCAGCTTGAGCAACTGCTTGCGGGCGTCGGGCTCCAGCGCCAGCAAGGCGACGTTGGGCGGCGTGGCGGCGGCGACGGCGTCCTGCAAATCGCGCCACGGCAAATTGAGCTGCATGATGGCCGCGTTGACGAAGGCCGCCTGCGGCGCCGGAATCGGCGCGGCGATCGCGGTGGCCGGCGCCGCCAGCCGCGTGGCCAGGCGCTCGCGCTGATGCTGCAACTGGTGTTCGCGCGCGCGCTGCTGTTGCAGCAACTGCCAGCCGCCCAGCGCCGCGCCTGCGCACAGCAGCAGGCCGGCCGCGCCGGCGGTCAGCACCAGGGGATGCAGGTGGAACAAGGCGCGCCGCCAGGTGCGGGCGGCGAAATCGATGCGCAAGGACTTCATGCGCCGCTCCCGCCGCGCGCCAGGCTGGCGATGCTGGACCAGTCGGCGTCCAGAGCCGGCGCCGGCTCCAGCGCGACGCACGCGATATGCGCCGCGTTCGATGGCGGCGCGGTCCACGCGGCCGGCACGGTGCCGCACAATTGCAGCAGCGACGGCGCGTCTAGGCCGAGCAGCAGCGCTTCGCGCGTGAGCATCTGCGTGATCCAGTAATGGTCGGCGCCGTGCGGCACGGCCAGCGCCCGCACCGCGCGCAGCCTTTTGTCCTGCAGCGCGCCCAGCGTCAGCAGATTGTCGTGCGCGAGGCCGAACCAGGCGCCCGCTTTGAGGCCGCCACGCCAGCGGTTCCACGCGCCGACGAAATGCGGCGCGATGCCGACGATGGCCAGTTTGTGTTCGGCCGCGACCTGCTCCAGCGCGGCCAGCAGCGCGCGCGGCGCGGCGGCGGCGAAGAAGGGATAGCGGCTGTCCCACTCGGCCATCAGGCGCCACGCCGACGGCGATTCGCCGTACAGCGTCTGGAAGCGCAGCGCGGCCGCCGCCTCGATGTCGGACAAGCGCGTCGCGCCCTGCGGCGGCGCGACCTGCCACAGGCGCGTCAACTCGTCGGCCAGCACGATGTCGAGCGGCCAGCCGGCCAGCGCCGCGCCGGGCACGCGGCCCAGCATCTCGCGCAGCGCGCCGGCGATGGCGTCGGGCGGCGCCGCGCCGGCCGGCGAAAACGCGTGTTCGGCCAGCAGCGTCGGCGTCCGGCCGGCCCCGGCCCAGCGCCAGCGGCCCACGCGCACCAGGCTGACCGCGTGCGCCGACACGCCCAGGCGCAATGACTGTCCCGGCGCCCTACGCATGCAAGGTCACCCGCTTGATTTCGGCCAGCGTGGTGCCGCCGCGCTTGACCAGTTCCAGCGCGGCCAGACGCAGGCTGCGCGTGCCGTTGTCGTAGGCGGCCTGCTTGATCTGGCGGATCGGCCGCTTGTCGACGATCAGTTCGCGGATCTCGTCGTTGAGCGTGAGGATTTCGGCGATCGAACGGCGGCCCTTGTAGCCGGTGCCGCGGCAGTCGCCGCAGCCCTTGCCCTGCATGAACTGGAAATCGTAGACGTCGATGCGGTTCAGGCCCACGCTGGCCAGCTCCTGGTCGTCCGGCGTGTACTGCGCCGCGCAGTGCGGGCAGTTGATGCGCACCAGCCGCTGCGCCCAGATGCCGTTGAGCGCCGACACGAAGGCATAGGGATCGATGCCCATGTGGGTGAAGCGGCCGAACACGTCGAACACATTATTGGCGTGCACGGTGGTGAGCACCAGGTGGCCGGTCAGCGCCGACTGCACGGCGATTTCGGCGGTCTCGCGGTCGCGGATTTCGCCGACCATGATCTTGTCCGGGTCGTGCCGCAAGATCGAGCGCAGGCCCTTGGCGAAGGTCAGGCCCTTTTTTTCGTTGACCGGTATTTGCAGTATGCCGGGCAGCTGGTATTCGACCGGGTCTTCGATGGTGATGATTTTTTCGCGGCCGTTGTGGATCTCGGTCAGCGCCGCGTACAACGTCGTCGTCTTGCCGGAGCCGGTGGGCCCGGTCACCAGCAGCATGCCGTAGGCTTCCTGCGCCAGCACGCGCAGCGTCGCCAGCGACGGCGCGTCGAAGCCCAGCGCTTCGAGCGTCAGCGCACCGTAGGCCTCGATCATGGCGCGCTTGTCGAGGATACGGATGACCGCATCCTCGCCGTGGATGCTGGGCATGATGGAGACGCGCAGGTCGATGTCGCGCCCGCCCGCCTCGACGCGGAAGCTGCCGTCCTGCGGCACGCGGCGTTCGGCGATATCGAGTTCGGCCAGCACTTTCAGGCGCGAGATGATTTGCTCGGCGACGTCGATGCCGTTGACGGCGGTGGCGTGATCGAGCACGCCGTCGACGCGGTATTTGACGGCCAGGCCGCCGGCCGTGCTTTCGAGGTGGATGTCGGAGGCGCCGGCCTTCAACGCATCGTACAGCGTCGAGTTGACCAGGCGGACCGCCGGACTGGCCGCCGCCGACACCGACGCGAACGACAGCACGGCGGCGGCGCTCTTGCCGTCGCGCCGGCCCTCGCCGGAGCCGGGCAGCAGCGTGTCGGTGGCGCGCGCCGACTCTTCCTGCTTCGACAAATAAGCCTGGATGTCGGCCTGCAGCGCCAGGCGCATGGCCAGCGGCGCGTGCGGCGTGGCCTGCGCGCGCGTCGACAGCCAGGTTTGCAGATCGAGGTCGAAGGGGTCGGCGATCACACCGACGACGGCGCCGTCGTGCGCGCGCAGCAGCACCGCGTGGCGCGTCAAGGCCTGCGACAGCGGCAGCAAATCCCAGGCCGGCGTGAAGGCCAGCATGTCGACCGTCTCCAGCACCGCCAAGCCGAAGGGCTGGGCCAGCGCCCGCACCACCAGGCGCGGTTCCAGCCCGCTCAGCGCGGCCAGCTCCTCGACCAGCGTGCGCTTCGATTGCTGGCGCAGCGCGCGGGCGCGCGTCATCAGCGCGGCGTCGATGGCGGGCATGGCCGGCGCCAGCGGCGCGGCGGCGTTGAGAGGCGCGGCGGTACTGATAGGCGCAGCGGCGCCCGGCGCAACGGCGCCCGACGCGTTCACGACATGTCTCCGGCCAGATCGAAGATCGGCATGTACAGCAGCACCACGATGCCGCCGACGACCAGGCCGATGGCGGCCATCAGCAGCGGCTCGAAGGTGCGGGTGAAGCGGTCGATCCAGCGCGTGATTTCACCGTCGTAGAACGCGGCCGACTGGGTCAGCATCGGCCCCATGTCGCCGGTGCGTTCGCCCACGCGCAGCATGCGCAGCGAGATCGGCGTCGTCAGGCCGTTGGTCTCGAAAGCGGTCGACAGCGGCAGGCCCGATTCGATGGCGCCGCGCGCGGCCCGCAAGCCGCTTTTGATATTCGCCGAGACCATGCCCTGCACGGTGTCGATGGCGTGCACGATGGTGATGCCGCCCTCGGTCAGCATGCCCAGCGTCAGATATAAGCGCGACAGTTCGTAGATGCGGACCCGCTCGCCGATCCCGGGCAGCTTGCCGAACACGCGGCCGAAGCCGCCGTTGCCGCCGAGGCGGCGCGCCAGCAGCACCAGCGACGACGCCAGCGCGGCCACGCCGCCGACCAGCAGCGCCGTGTGGGCGCCGGCGAACTGGCCCCAGTTCAGCATCTGCTGCGACAGCCACGGCAGGTTGCGGCCCGCGCCCTGGTACACCTCGGCGAAGCGCGGCACCACGTAGCCGATCAGGAACATGCTGACGCCGCCGCCGACCAGCAGCAGGATGCAGGGGTAAATCGCGGCCGACACCAGCCGTCCGCGCACCAGGTCGATGCGCTGCTGGTAGTCGATGAAGCGTTCGAGCGAGCGTGGCAGGTCGGAGGTGCCCTCGGCCGCGCGCACGATGCCGATGTAAAGCGGCGGGAACAGGTCGGACTGCTCGGCGAGCACACCCGAGAAGCGTTTGCCTTCGCGCAGGCCGGCGAGCAGGCGTTCGAGCACGCCGCG
>NZ_JANXMI010000015.1 GCF_025354735.1 Rugamonas sp. | reverse complement strand
GCCACGGCGGCGGCAGGCGGGCGGCGGCGTGCGGGCGCTGGCCGGGATAGGCGGCGCCGGCCGCGCTCTGCCGCAATTCCAGCGGCGCCGGCGGCTCGCCCAGCGCCGCCAGCACCGTGTCGAGCTCGACGCGCACCTCCTCGGTGCCGGCGTGGCTGGCGCCCTGCCTCGCCAGCTGGGCCCGCAACACCGTCTCGAACAGGCTGCGCGCGGCCGCGTAGTCGCCCTGCCGCGCCAGCACCCGCGCCAGCGCCGTCTTGCTGCGCAGCGTGTCCGGATGTTCGGAGCCGAGCAGGCGCTTGCGCGCCGCCACCACCTGTTCCCATTCCAGCCGCGCGCTGTGCCAGTCGCCCAGCTGGAACAGGATGTGGGCGTGGCCGTCCCGGCAGGCCAGCGTGGCCAGGTGGTCGGGACCGTGGCGGCGCAAATAGGCGTCGAGCACGGTTTGCTGCAAGGCCAGCGCATCGTCGGCCTCGCCCTGCTGCGCCAGCGTGGTCGCCAAGCTGGCCTGGGCCGCCAGCGTATCGGGATGGTCGGCGCCCTGCAAGCGTACGCGGGCGTCGACTATGCATTCTTCGAGGAAGCGGGCCTCGTCCAGCTTGCCCTGCTGGCGCAGCATGGCGGCCAGGTTGGCCTTGCTGTACAGCGTGTCGACGTGGTCTTCGCCGAGCACGCGCAGCCGCAGCGTCATGCTTTCGTCGAAGCAGGTGCAGGCCTGGGCCGGCTTGCCCTCGCGCCGGTACAGCTCGCCGAGCCGGTTCAAGTCGCGCGCCATCGGCAGCGCCACCGCGCGCGCGCCGCCGTCGGCGATGGCGGCGCGCGCTTCGGTGATCGCCGCCAGCAGATAAATCTCGCGGCTGGACTGCCACGGAAAATAGCCGCCGGCCAGCCAGTCGAGGAAGGCGTTGAAGGTGCGGGTCAGCGAAAAACGGTCGCCGCCCTGGTCGATGCGCACCGCCAGTTGCTCGCCGTAGGCGAAGGTCTTGGTCTGCTGCAACTGGACTTCATCGAAATAGCTTTCCAGACTCAGCTGCGAGATGCCGTAGCAGTCGGTCAGCAGACGCTCGAACATCGGCTGGTAGCCGGCGATGCCCAGTTGCGGATCGCCGTGGCGCCACTGGGCGCGCTGGGCGCTGTCGCCCATTTCTATGCGCGACGGCAAGGGATAGACCAGCAGCGGACGTTGTTCGTCCTCGTGGCTGCCGCGATAGCTGGTGGCGCGCGTGACCAGCGCCCGCACGCCCTCCAGGCTCTGGCGGTTGGGCGTGAAGACGACGACGAGCTTTCTGGGCAGCAAAGTGGCGCAGATGCCGGCGCTGTCGGTGCGGCCGGTGCGCGAATCGACCAGCACGTAGCGGAAATGGCGGGCCAGATTATCGGCGAAGCAACGGAACAGCGCCGGGCAGCTGTCGAACAGCTCGTTCCAGCGCAGATGGGCCAGGCGTTCGCTGTAACTGTCGTCGAAGCGGCCGGCGCGCATCAGATATAAAGAGCTGCCCTGGTCGACGCGCGTCACATATTGCTCCCAGCCGATGGCGGCCAGCACCTCGTGGGCCAGTTCATCGTCGTCGAGCGCGGCGGCGCTGCGGCGGCGCAAGCGCAATTGCTCGCGGCAGGCCTCGAAAAACTCCAGCACGCCGGGGCCGGCCTCGTGCTTGTCGAAATAGTGGTGCAGGCCCGGCGCTTCCAGATCCCAATCGATCATTAGGATGGGGACGGTGGCGTTCTGGCGCCGCGCCAGCATAACGGCGATATTCGACAGCGCCATCGTACGGCCGGTGCCGCCCTTGTAGGAATAAAAGGTGACGACTTCGCCGGGAGCGGTCAGCGGTGGCAGCGACAGGTGCGAGAGTTCCATGGCTTAGCCTTTAGCGTGGGAAATGAGGTGGCGGGATGGCGCGCCATTCCGGCGGGATGTCCGGCAGCACGAAGCTGCCGCAGTCATGGGCCGGTGGCGTGCATTGTTTTAAACAGTGGTAATGGCTGGCGATGCGCTGCACTATTTTGTCGAGGTCGGGCAGAAAATCGGGATTGGTCTTGAGCTCGCCGCTGGCCAGCGTGTAGCGCGAAAAATCGACGTACATGCCGGGGCCGGTGATTTGCGGCGGCAAGCCGTTCGGGTGGCGCGTCATGACCACCGGAATAATCAGGTGGCTGGGCAGCGGATACCACAGCCGGCGCTCTTGCTCGATCAGTTGCATCGCGGCAAATTCGCGCCGGGTATAGCCGTGGGCTTCGTATTTCGGCGTATAGATAGCAATCATGCACGCGCTCTCGCACAGGGCGAGCGCGATGCGCTGGTCCAGGTCGTCACCGCCGCCGAGCTGCTCGCTGTCGACGAACAATTCATTTTCGGTATCGAAATGCGGTTCCAGATAGCATTTAAGCGCATCAATCAAATCATTCTTGAACTTGCTCATGTACGCATGACGGCCATGGGCATAACTCAAGAAACAGCCGTAGCGGACAGTCATGGCATCCTCCTGTTTCTTCCGGGCCGGGCACGGTACGCTGACCAACTCTAACAATCTGAACCGCCCGCACTTTGCGCGCGCGCAAAGTCGCGCCAAGCATATCCTTGTTGAACCGTGTTGACTTTCAGGCATAATTGAAAAATCAAACGGTCGTACTATTTCTAAAAATCACCAGGAGACAAAACAATGCAAGCCATCGTATGCAAAGCGTGGGGACCGCCGGACAGCCTGGTCGTGGAAGACTTGCCGGACCTGCAAGCGGCGCCCGGCCACGTCGTGCTGGACGTCAGGCGGCCGGCGTCAACTTCCCCGACGTGCTCATTATTCAGGGCAAGTATCAATTCAACCTACCCTGCCGTTCACGCCGGGCAGCGAAGTGGCGGGCGTGGTGCGCGAGGTGGGCGCCGGCGTCAGCGGTATCAAGGTCGGCGACCGCGTCATCGGGCTCACGTCCGTCGGCGGTTTCGCGCAGCAATTGATGGTGCAGGCGCAGGCGTTGATGCCCATGCCGCCGGGGATGGATTTCGACACGGCGGCCGCCATTACCCTCACCTACGGCACCTCGTACCACGCCGTGGTCGATAGAGCCACGCTAAAAATTGGCGAGACCATGCTATTTCTGGGCGCGGCTGGCGGGGTGGGACTGGCCGCCATCGAGATCGGAAAAGCGCTCGGCGCCCGTGTGATCGCGGCCGCCTCCACGGATGCCAAGCTGGACGTGTGCAAAGCACACGGCGCCGATGCCGTCATCAATTACAGCAAGGAAGACTTGCGCGCCGCCATCAAGGCCGCGACCGGCGGCCAGGGGCCGGACGTGATTTACGATCCGGTCGGCGGCGAATACACGGAAGCGGCCTTCCGCACCATCGGCTGGCGCGGCCGTTATCTGGTGGTGGGCTTCGCCAACGGCGCAATTCCGGCGCTGCCGCTGAACCTGACCCTGCTCAAAGGCGCGTCGCTGATCGGCGTGTTTTGGGGCGAGTTCGTGAAGCGCGAGCCGGCAGCGCATCTGGCAGCGATGCGGCAATTACTGGCTTGGTTGGCGGAAGGGAAGATCAAGCCGCGCATTTCGGCACGCTACGCGCTGGCCGATACGGCGCAGGCGCTGAACGATATGGCGGCGCGCAAGGTCACCGGCAAGGTCGTGATTTTGCCGGGCTGAGCGCCAGGATGATGGCCGAGGTGATCGCGGGGTGAGTGCCAACGCGGCCGCCGGCGGACATCGGACCCCGAATCAAGCGGCCGCAGCCCGCCCGCTATTATTGCAAAATAAAAACCAAAAGTTACGAGGCGGCTTTCTCGGCCGCCGCCAGCGCATCCATATTCTGGAGGAATTCGATCACCTCGACCTCCTCCCGCGTGCGCTTGAAGGACGGCAGACTCTGCCAGATGCGCTTGCCGTAAGGCTTGGAAATCACGCGCGGATCGCACAGCATCAGCACGCCCCGGTCGCCCTCGTCGCGGATCAAACGGCCGGCGCCCTGCTTCAGGTTGATGATCGCTTCCGGCAAGGTGTGGTGCATAAAGCCATTCATGCCCTGCTTTTCCATCACCTCGATGCGGGCCGCCAGCACCGGATCGTCGGGCGGCGCGAACGGCAGCTTGTCGATGATGACCAGCGACAGCGCGTCGCCGCGCACGTCGACGCCTTCCCAGAAACTCTGGCTGCCGATCAGCACGCCATTGCCGGCCTTGCGGAACTGGTCCAGCAATTCGGTGCGGCCACGGTCGCCCTGCACGAACAGCGGATAGTTCAGGCCGCGCTTCTCGAATTCGTCGCGCAGGCGTTCGGCAGCCCGCTTGACGGCGCGCAGGGTCGTGCACAAGAGGAAAGTGCGCCCGCCGGCCGCCTCGATGATGGGTAGAGCCTTGTCGAGCACGGCGTCGGTATAGCCCAGCGAATTGGGATCGGGCAAGTTCTGCGGCACATACAAAATGCCCTGCTCTTCGTAATTGAAGGGGCTGGGCCACGATTTGGACGGCTCGTCGACCAGGCCCATCTGCGAAGCGAAGTGCTTGAAGTCGTTTTTGACGGCCAGTGTGGCCGACGTGAAGATCCAGCTGCGCGGCACGCCTTCGCGCTGGCCGTTGAAGATGGGCGCGATCGACAGCGGCGTCTTGTGCAGCTGCAAGGAGGTGGTGTAGGCCTCGACCCAGAACACGGCCTCGGCGCCGGCGTCGACCTTGGCTTTCGGGTCGAATTTCCACGCGGCCAGCTGCTGCGCCAGCTCGACGCCGCGCACCCGGCACTGTTCCAGCGTTTCGGCGCGGGCGGCCTGGCCTTCGAGCACGGCGATCATGCCGTCGAGCTCGTCCTTGAGCGTTTGCAGGGCCGGGAAAAAGTCGCTCGACGGCGCGATCTGCGGCAGCGACAGGCGCACGATGTCTTGCGGGAAAGTCAGGCGCAGGTCGCGCGCGGCCTTTTCGACGACGGTGACGACCTTGCCCCAGTCGGCGCCGTCGCGCGCGTTCGACAAGCCTTCGGCCAGGACGTCGCGGCACAGTTCCAGCACTTGCGAGGTGGAAAACGTGTCACCGAAGAACAGGGTGGCCGTGTCCGGCAGCTGGTGGGCCTCGTCGAAGATGATGGTGTTGGCGGATGGCAACAATTCAGCCACGCCCGTGTCCTTCAGCGCCACGTCGGCGAAGAACAGGTGGTGGTTGACGACGACCACGTCGGCCTGCTGGGCTTCCTTGCGCGCCTTCATGACGAAGCAATCCTGATAATACTGGCACTCGGCGCCCATGCAATTGTCGCGCGTGGACGTGACCAGGTTCCAGATCAGCGCGTTTTCCGGCACTTTGGCCAGCTCGGCCTTGTCGCCGGAGCTGGTCATCTTCAGGAAGCGCGAGATTTCGCGCAGGTGGCCGACGTCGTCGCGCGACGTCATGCGGCCGTTTTGCAGCGTGCGCTCCAGGTGGTAGTGGCAGACGTAGTTGGAGCGACCCTTGAGCAGCGCGACGGAGACCGGCGCCTGCAAGGCGGCGCGCACGGTCGGGATGTCGCGCAAGAACAGCTGGTCCTGCAAGTTCTTGGTGCCGGTCGAGACGATGGTCTTGCCGCCCCACAACAACGCCGGCACCAGGTAGGCGAAGGTCTTGCCCGTGCCGGTGCCGGCCTCGGCCATCAGCGTGCTCTGGTCGGCGATCGCCTGCGCGACGGCCTTGGCCATCTCGGTTTGCGAACGGCGCGGCCGGTAACTGCCGACCGCCGGGCTGAGCGGTCCGCCGGCGCCGAACAGGCGCTCGATCTCGGCGTCGTGCTTGCCCGGCGGCGGGGCCGGGATTTCCTGCGTGGCCACGGCCGCGTGGGCGGGCCGGTCGGGCGGGACGGCGGACGTGAGGGCGGACGATGAGTGGTGTTCGGTCAAAATATACTTAGTTGTGGCGGGCGGCGGGCGGCCGCTCAGGCCGGGACATCGGGCACCAGCTGCATCTTCAGCAGCGTGATGTAGTCTTTCAGCTGCAATTTGCGCTTTTTCAGGCGCCGCAGTTGCAACTGATCGTGGTGGCCGTCGAGGGTCAACATGTCGATCACGGCGTCGAGATCGCGGTGCTCGACGTCCAGTTCCACTAGCCTGCGCTGAATTTCCTGTGCATCAGTCATAATTCGCTATGTTTTCTGTTACAAATTGCCGGGCGCGCAACGGGCAGTTGCGCATACAATCAAATTAGTTTCGTTCCGCCAACACCAATACTTGCAACAAAAGCGCATACCGGTGCATAGTTTAATCTACGGCGGCCCCGCCGCCAACCAGATTGATCCGCAACACGAATCAAGGCCGCCGCCGGCCGCCTAGGATACAGTGTATTTATGAGTACATACAAAATAGAGGCCGGAACCGCCCAGCATATCGGGAACCGGCCGCAACAAAACGACCGCACCGCCCTGTACACGGCGGCCAAGGCACCCGGCTATGTGATGGCGGTGCTGGCCGACGGCGTCAGCGGCGGCGCCCTGGCGTCGGAGCAGGTGTTGCACACCAGCAAGCACCTGTTCGACGAATTCCGCGCCGGCGACGCGCCCAGCCTGCCGCGCCTGGCCGACCTGCTGCGCAACATCGTCCGCGAAGCGCACGACATCATCAAGATGAATCCGGTCGCCGCCACCAGCGAACCGCAGAGCACGCTGACCATATTGATCTTGACGCCGCTGGGCCAGGCGATCTGGGCGCACGTGGGCGATTCACGGCTGTATCATTTTCATGGCGGGAATTGCGTCCTGCGCAGCAATGACACGGCCTATGTCAAGCACCTCGTCAGCGAGGACCAGCTGCCGCTCGAAGCGGCCAGGAAGCACCGCAATTCGAAACTGCTCAGCAATGTGCTGGGCAGCCGCTTCAAGGTGCCCTATGTGACCATAGGCACGCACGAGGGCTTGCGGGCCGGCGATGCGTTTTTGCTGTGCTCGGACGGCTTGTGGCAGTATTTCACCGACGCCGAACTGGCCGCCGTCGTGGCCCGCAATCCGCCGCGCATGGCGTCGGAAAAGCTGATTAACAAGGCCATCGAACGGGCCCAGGGCAAGGGCGACAATTGTTCGATGGCCATCATCAAGCTGGTCGCGCCGCCCAAGGATGTACCGAATTACACGGTACAGAAAATGGGCCGCGCCGTTTAGCCGCTTACTGTTTCGGCTGGGGCGCCGAGGCGGACGCCGCCGCCGAAGCCGCCGCCGCATCGGCCTTCTTCTTCGTGTCCGCCGCCTTGGCGGCTTTTTTCGCCGCCACGTCGGCGGCGTGCTGCGCCGTATCGGCCTTTTTCTTCGCGAACGCGGCCGCATTGGCGGCGCGCTGGCCCACTTTGGCCGCCTCGTCCGCCTGCTGGCGTTTGGCCTTGGCGTCGTGCTCGGCGATGCGCTGGGCCACGGACGGGCCGCTGACCGGCGACGGCGGCGCCGACGGCGCGGCCGGCGCCTTGACGGGCGCGGCCTGGCGCTGGGCTTCGTCTTCGGCATCCTTGCGGGCGCGCTCGACGAGCTCGGCATCGCGCCGCTTCACTTCGTCTTCACGCTTGTAGTGGTTGGCTTCGACTTCGATGGCGCGCAAGTTCGATAACACGACGCGGCGCTTTTCCTTGGCCTTGTCGAGGCAGATATTGACGAAGAATTTGTTGTAGCAGATCGCTTCGCTGGCCGCGTATTCATTGGCGGCGGCGGCGCGGCCGGCGGCCACGTCGGCCAGCTTGGCGTCGGCCTCGGCGATGGAATGCGTCAACGGCACCTTATAGATGCTGGGGCTATGGTCGGCCAGCGGACCGGCCAGCAGCTCGGCGGCGTTCGGCATCACGGCCGGCGGCCGCGGCGCCACCGACGTCGCGGCGGGGATGTGCTCCGGCGGCTGCGTCTGTGCCGGCGTCACTGGCGGCGCCTCCAGCGCGGCCGGCGTCGGCATCGCCGTCGAGGTCGGCGCCGGCGTGTCGGCCTGCGTGGCCGGCGGCATTTGCGACTGCGCCTGCGCTTGCGCTTGCGCGCCCCAGACCAGCATGGTCGCCAGCATCGTTGTTTTTATCGTTAGTGCCATAGCGTTATCCTAAAATGCCTCAGGCCAGCGCGTCGGCTGCGCCGCGCTGCTCTTTATCCATGTATGCGCGCGACTGCATCTCGACGATGCGGGAAACCGTGCGGTGAAATTCGTTGGCCATCATGCAGTTGGTGTACAGCTCTTCGGGCGCCACTTCGGCCGACATCAGCAGCTTCACGTTCTGATCGTAGAACACGTCGATCAGCCAGGTGAAGCGGCGCGCCTCCGACGACATCGCCGCCGACATCATCGGAATCCCGGACAATATCACGGTATGGTAGCGGCTGGCGATTTCCAGATAGTCGTTTTGCGAGCGCGGCCCGCCGCACAGGGTCGCGAAGTCGAACCAGATGATGGAGCCGGCGCGCCGCAGCGCGCGGATTTCGCGCGACTCTATCATCACGCGCGGATCCTCGTCGGCGCGGTCGGCGATTTTCGCGTAGGCGTCGCGCAGCGACTTGTCGGTGGCCGCGCCCAGCGGCGTGTAATAGGACTCGACCTGTTCGAGCGCGCGGCCGCGGTAGTCGACGCCGGCGTCGACGTTCATCACGTCCATCTTTTCCTTGAGCAGCGCGATGGTCGGCAAGATGCGGTCGCGGTGCAGGCCGTCCGGGTACAGCAGCTCGGGATCGTAGTTCGACGTCATGATGAAGGAGACGCCGTTGTCGAACAGCGCCGACAGCAGGTTATACATGATCATCGCGTCGGCCACGTCGGAGATGTGGAATTCGTCGAAGCAGATCAGGCGGTATTTGCGGGCGATGCGGCGCGCCACTTCCTGCAGGGGATCGGCGACGCCGGTCAGCTCGTCGAGCTGGCGGTGCACGCCGCGCATGAATTCGTGGAAGTGCAGCCGGGTCTTGCGCACCAGCGGCACCACCGAATAAAAACTGTCCATCAAAAACGATTTGCCGCGCCCCACCCCGCCCCACATGTAGACGCCGCGCGGCACGTCGGGACGGTTGATGAAGCGCTTGAAACTGTTCGAGCGCTGGCCCTTGTAGGCGACCCATTCGTCGTAGGCGATTTGCAGCCGGTCGACGGCGGCGCGCTGGGCGGCGTCGGCCTTGAAGTCGCGCTCTTGCAGCGCGTGCTCGTAAAACTCTTGGACGTTCATGGAATTCGATTCAGTGCGAGGAGACTGCGCATGAAAAACGGCGGGCGCCGCATCGCTCCACACGATGGCGTGGAACGACAGGGCGCCCGCCGCATGCGGCTTAGAAGTTCAAGGTGCGCTTGTCGATCGCCAGCGCGGCTTCCTTGGTCGCTTCCGACAGCGATGGGTGGGCGTGGCAGATGCGGGCGATGTCTTCGGCCGAGGCCTTGAACTCCATCGCGACGACGGCTTCCGAAATCAGCTCCGAGGCCATCGGTCCGATGATGTGGACGCCGAGGATTTCATCGGTCGTGGCATCGGCCAGGAACTTGACGAAGCCGGTGGTGTCGCCCAGCGCACGGGCGCGGCCGTTGGCCAGGAAGGGGAAGCTGCCCGACTTGTAGGCCACGCCGGCCGCTTTGAGCTGCTGCTCGGTCTGGCCGACCCAGGCGATTTCCGGCGAGGTGTAGATGACCCACGGGATGGTGTTGAAGTTGGTGTGGCCGTGCTGGCCGGCGATGCGCTCGGCGACGGCGACGCCCTCTTCTTCCGCCTTGTGCGCCAGCATCGGACCGCGCACGACGTCGCCGATCGCCCACACGTTGGGCAGGTTGGTCTTGCAGTCGTGGTCGACTGCGATGAAGCCGCGCTCGTCCAGTTGCAGGCCGGCCTTGTCGGCGGCCAGGCCGTCGGTGTTCGGGGTGCGGCCGATGGAGATAATCAAGCGGTCGAACACGGCGCTCTGGGCTTCGCCCTTGGCGTTTTCATATTCGACGGTGACGTCGTTCTTGCCCGGCGTGATCTTGCCGATCTTGCAGCCGAGGTTGATGCCCAGGCCCTGCTTGGTGAACTGCTTGAGCGCTTCCTTGGCGACCTGTTCGTCGACGGCGCCCAGGAACACGGGCAAGCCTTCGAGCACGGTCACTTCGGCGCCCAGGCGGCGCCACACGGAACCCATTTCGAGGCCGATGACGCCGGCGCCGATCACGCCCAGCTTCTTCGGCACCACGCCGGCCGACAGCGCGCCGTCGTTCGACAGGATCAGTTTTTCATCGAACGGGGCGCCCGGCAGCGTGCGCGCGTTGGAGCCGGTGGCGACGATGACGTGCTTGGCGCTGATGGTCTCGGCGGCCGGGCCGCTGATGGCCAGCTGATAGCCTTCGGCCGTGGCGGCGCCGGCGAAGGCGGCGCGGCCGTGGAAGAAGGCGACCTTGTTTTTCTTGAACAGGTAAAGGATGCCGTCGTTGTTTTGCTTGACGACGGTTTCTTTACGCTTGAGCATTTGCGGCAGGTTCAGCGTCAGGCCGGCGACGTCGATGCCGTGCTCGGCGAACGAGTGGCCGGCGTGCTCGTAGTGCTCGGACGACTGCAGCAGCGCCTTCGACGGGATGCAGCCGACGTTGGTGCAGGTGCCGCCCGGCGCCGGGCCGCCCTTGGCGTTTTCCCAGGCGTCGACGCAGGCGACGGAAAAGCCCAGCTGCGCCGCGCGGATGGCGGCGATGTAGCCGCCGGGGCCGGCGCCGATGACGACGACGTCAAATTGTTTTGGAGTGCTCATTATTTTAATTCCCAATCATGTCTTCGTCCGGGACGAAGATCCATAGCAATAGGTAAATCACCAGTCCGAATCCGAACGAGAGCGTAAACAGCACGAAGATCAAGCGCCAGATCCACGACTCCATGCCCGACGACAGACCGAGGCCGCCGCACACGCCACCGAGCCAGCGGTCGTTGCGGGAACGGCGGAAACGGTTGACGTCGCGCGCGAAGTCGGCGCCGGCATCGGCGTCGGCGTGCGGCGCCGGGCCGGATGAAAACGGCGCGCCGCCCTGGCCCGGGTCGGAATCGAGCAACCGAGCCTTGGCCCGCGCGAATTCCTCGTCGGTCAAGGCGCCGGCCTGGTGCAGTTCGTGCAAACGCTTGATTTCTTCGGAGACGATCATGCCTTACCTCTCGTTGAAACCCGGGGCGGAAACCGGGGTCAGACCCCGTTTGAGTTCAGCGGCCGCGGCCGGCGTCCTCAAGGCGGGTCTGACCCCGGGCGGCTGCCCGGGTCGAACCGGTGATGATGCGAAGCTTACAAGACTAGCCTTACAGGTCCAGCAGCAGGCGGGCCGGATCTTCCAGCGCCTCCTTCATGGCCACCAGGCCCAGCACGGCTTCGCGGCCGTCGATGATGCGGTGGTCGTAGGACATCGCCAGATAGTTCATCGGACGCACCACGATCTGGCCGTTTTCGACGACGGCGCGGTCCTTGGTCGCATGCACGCCCAGGATGGCCGACTGCGGCGGGTTGATGATGGGGGTCGACAGCATGGAGCCGAAGGTGCCGCCGTTCGAGATCGAGAAGGTGCCGCCGGTCAGGTCGTCCAGCGTCAGCTTGCCGTCCTTGGCCTTGGCGCCGAATTCGCCGATTTTCTTTTCGATGTCGGCGATCGACAGCTGGTCGGCGTTGCGGATGATGGGCACGACCAGGCCGCGCGGCGAACCGACGGCGATGCCGATGTCGAAGTAACCGTGGTAGACGATGTCGTTGCCGTCCACCGAGGCGTTGATGATGGGGTATTTCTTCAGCGCGGCGACGGCGGCCTTGACGAAGAAGGACATGAAGCCCAGCTTGACGCCGTGCTCTTTCTCGAACTTGTCCTTGTACTTGTTGCGCAGGTCGATCACCGGCTGCATGTTCACTTCATTGAACGTGGTCAGGATGGCGTTGGTCGACTGCGACTGCACCAGGCGCTCGGCGATGCGGGCGCGCAGGCGGCTCATCGGCACGCGCTCTTCCGGACGCTCGCCCAGGCTGGCGGCGGCCGGGGCGGCGATCGCTTGCAGTGCCGGCTTGGCGGCGGCGGGCGCCAACGGCGCGACGGCGACGACGGCCGGCTTGGCGGCGGCGGCCAGGGCGTCGCCCTTGGTGACGCGGCCATCCTTGCCGGAACCGTCGACCTGGCCGGCGCTCAGGCCGGCTTCGGACAGGATCTTGGCGGCGGCCGGCATGGCGATGTCGCCCTTGCTGCCGCCGGTGCTGGCGGCAGCGGCGGCGGCGGCGGGCGCGGCGGCGGCGGCAGGTACGGCCGACACTTCCATCGGGCTCACCTTGGCCGAACCATCGGTATCGATGATGGCGATGACTTCACCGGCGACGACGGTGGTGCCGTCGCCCTTGATGATCTGGACGATCACGCCGGCGGCCGGCGCCGGCAGTTCCAGCACCACTTTATCGGTTTCGATGTCGATCAGGTTTTCGTCGCGGGCGACGCTTTCGCCGACCTTTTTATGCCACGTCAGCATGGTTGCTTCTGCGACCGATTCCGACAATTGGGGAACCTTTACTTCGATTTGTGCCATTGTAAAACTCCGTTTTTGTTTGTGTGCGCGGCGCCGCTGCCGCCCGGCTCAGTGCCGGGCGGCGCGGCGCTCCATGATTATTTGGTGAGGATGAAGCCCTTGAGCTTGGAGAACGCCGTTTCCAGCAATTCCTTCTGCTGCGCGTAGTGCTTGTCGTAGTAACCGACGGCAGGCGACGCCGAGGCGGGACGACCGGCATACGCCAGGCGCTGGCCCGCTTCCATGCTCTCGAAGATGTTGTGCTGGATCTGGAACCACGGACCCTGGTTCTGCGGCTCGTCCTGGGCCCAGACCACTTCGGCCAGGTTGGGGAACTTTTTCAGCTCGGCGGCGAACGACTTGTGCGGGAACGGGTACAGCTGCTCGACACGGATGATGGCCGTGTCGGTCTGGCCGCGCGTCTTGCGGGCGTTGACCAGATCGTAGTAGACCTTGCCGGAGCAGGCCACCACGCGCTTGACCTTCTTGGCATCGATTTTTTCATCGACTTCACCGATGACGGTGTGGAAGGCGCCCTTGGCCAGGTCGGTCAGCGGCGAGCCGGCGTCCTTGTTGCGCAGCAGCGACTTCGGCGTCAGGATGACCAGCGGCTTGCGGAACTGACGCACCATCTGGCGACGCAGCAAGTGGAAGATCTGCGACGCGGACGTCGGCTGCACGACTTGCATATTGTTGTCCGCGCACAGTTGCAGGAAGCGTTCCGGACGGGCCGACGAGTGCTCGGGCCCCTGGCCTTCGTAGCCGTGCGGCAGCATCATCACCAGGCCGCAGGCGCGGCCCCACTTCACTTCGCCGGAGCTGATGAACTGGTCGATGACCACTTGGGCGCCGTTGGCGAAGTCGCCGAACTGGGCTTCCCAGATCGTCAGCGTGTTCGGTTCGGCGCTGGCGTAGCCGTATTCGAAGGCCAGCACGGCCTCCTCGGACAGCACGGAGTCAATGACGGTGAACGGCGCCTGCGTGTCGGAGACGTTTTCCAGCGGCACGTAGGAACCGGCATCCCACTTTTCACGGTTCTGGTCGTGCAGCACGGCGTGGCGGTGCACGAAAGTGCCGCGGCCGGCATCCTGGCCGGTCAGGCGGATGGCGTAGCCGGACGACACCAGCGAGGCGTAGGCCAGGTGTTCGCCCATGCCCCAGTCCAGGTTCATTTCGCCGCGGCCCATGGTGGCGCGGTCGCCCAGGACTTTTTCGACCAGCGAGTGGACCTTGAAGTTTTCCGGCACCGTCGTGATGCGGGTGGCCAGGCGCTTCAGTTCCGTCATCGGCACGGCCGTGTCGGCGCTGTCGGTCCACTTGCGGTTCAGGAACGGCAGCCAGTCGACCGCGTACTTGTTCTTGAAGTTGGAGATGACCGGGTCGACCGTGTGCTTGCCGGCGTCCATGGCGTCGCGGAAGGCCGCGATCATTTTCTCGCCGCCGTCGGCCGCGATCACGCCTTGCGCCGCCAGCTTGTCCGCGTACAGCTTGCGGGTGCCGGGATGCTGGCCGATCTTCTTGTACATCAGCGGCTGCGTCAGCGCCGGCGTGTCTTGCTCGTTGTGGCCGAGCTTGCGGTAGCAGATGATGTCGAGGACGATGTCCTTCTTGAATTCCATGCGGTAGTCGAGCGCGATCTGCGTCGCCAGCACGACCGCTTCCGGATCGTCGGCGTTGATGTGCAGCACCGGCGCTTCGATCATCTTGACCACGTCCGAGCAGTACAGCGTCGAACGCGCGTCGCGCGGGTCGGAGGTGGTGAAGCCGATCTGGTTGTTGATGACGATGTGCACCGTGCCGCCCGTGCCGTAGCCGCGGGTCTGCGCCAGGTTCAGCGTTTCCATCACCACGCCCTGGCCGGCGAAAGCGGCGTCGCCGTGGACCAGGATAGGCAGCACTTGCGCGCCCTCCTTGTCGCCGCGGCGGTCCATGCGGGCCTTGACGGAACCCTCGACGACCGGGTTGACGATTTCCAGGTGCGAGGGGTTGAACGCCAGCGACAGGTGGACCGGGCCGCCCGCGGTGGAGATGTCGGACGAGAAACCCTGGTGGTATTTGACGTCGCCGGCCGGCAGGTCGTCGCCGTGCTTGCCTTCGAATTCTTCGAACAAATCTTGCGGGGTCTTGCCCAGCGTGTTGACCAGCACGTTCAAACGGCCGCGGTGGGCCATGCCGATGACGATTTCCTGCACGCCTTTTTCGCCGGCGCGCTGGATGGTCTCATCGAGCGAGGCGATGAAGGTTTCGCCGCCTTCGAGCGAGAAGCGCTTCTGGCCGACATAGCGGGTGTGCAGATAGCGTTCCAGGCCTTCGGCCGCGGTTAGGCGGTCGAGGATGTGGATTTTTTTCTCGGGCGTGAAGCTCGGGGTCGAACGGATCGATTCCAGTTTTTCCTGCAGCCAGCGCTTTTCGGCCGGATCGGACACGTACATGAACTCGGCGCCGATGGAGCGGGTGTAGGTGTCGCGCAGGAAGTTGATCAGGTCGCGCAGGGTCGCGGTCTCTGGTCCGAAATAGGTGTTGCTGATATTGAAGACGATGTCCATGTCGGCATCGGTGAAGCCGTAGAAGCTCGGCTCGAGCTCGGGCAGCGAAGGACGTTCCTGGCGCTGCAGCGGATCGAGGTTGGCCCAATGGGTGCCGAGGTAGCGATAGGCGGCGATCAGCTGGGTCACGGCGACGCGCTTGCGGCCCATTTCGGCGTCGGCCGAGGCGGTCACGGTGCGGATCGGGCCGGCTTTCGCGCGTTCGGCGAAGGAGGCGATCACGGAGGCGTGGGCGACGTCGGGTTTGTTGGAGCCATCGACGGCCGGCACGTGTTGCATGGCGTCGAAATACGCGCGCCAGTTATCTGGCACGGAACCCGGGTTGTTGAGATACGCCTCGTACAGGTCTTCGACGTACGGAGCGTTCCCACCAAACAGGTAGGAGTTGGACGTAAATTGTTGCATCATATTGCTCACCTTTCTTCGCGCTTCGCGAGATTAGCGGGTTAATCTAACCTTCCGCGACACGGCCTGACCGGTTAGCGGATTGCACATCAAGTTGTGGGGAAGGGCTTTGTTTTCCATCGATACTGTAAAAACGGCCATTCAGAATAGCATCGGTATTGTATCGCAACAATGATTTATGCGATTAAATTCGGCGAGAATAAATGGCTTTTCGTCCGGCCGCGGCGGGCGCGGCGCCCAAATCGGCCGCAATATTGGCAGCTCGCCAACGAAGCGCGGCCGCTCGCGGTGGCTGGCGGTGGCTCGCGGTGGTATTGCCGCGCCGCCGCGCCAGCCCGCCGTGCCGCCATGGCGGGACTGGACAAGCGGGTCTAGATATTTTATTCTAAGTGCCACCCCGTTCCAGATCGCCGCCATGACCAGCCCCGCCCCGACCAAACCGACGCCCTCCGAACTGGAAATGCTGCGCCTGCTGTGGCAGAGCGGTCCGGCCACGGCCAGGCAGGTGCACCAGGCGGCGCAGGCGGCGCGGCCCGACATGAACTACGCCACCGTGCTGCGCCTGCTGCAAGTGATGCACACCAAGGGC
This sequence comes from Rugamonas sp., assembly GCF_025354735.1. Taxonomy (GTDB): domain Bacteria; phylum Pseudomonadota; class Gammaproteobacteria; order Burkholderiales; family Burkholderiaceae_D; genus Rugamonas. The sequence goes on along the minus strand of NZ_JANXMI010000015.1, from coordinate 37,186 downwards.
TGGCTGACGCGCGACGAAAGCGCGCGCGCCCACGTCTACGCGCCGGCGCAGGAGCAGGACGCGCTGCAAACTAGCCTCATCAAGGAATTGATCCACAAGGCTTTTTCGGGCTCCGGCAAGGCGCTGGTGCTGGCCGCGCTGCGCGGCGGCCACGTCAGCAAGAAAGAGCGCGCGGAAATCCAGGCGCTGCTCGACCAGGACAAGTAAGGCGCCCGTCTTTAGCCGTTCACCTCCAACAGCGTCATCAATTGGTGCACCGGTCTTTTTTTGATTTAATGACATCGAAAACGCGGTCGTGCTGCGCGCCGGGAATCAAGTCTTTCAAATGCAAGACGCCGTCGCCAAGATTCAGAAACAGCGAGATAGCTCCGATCAACTTGATCCCGCCTCACCACGCGCAACAAGGTGATTACTTTTCGATCGAACAGAGGATCTTCTTCTATCGTCAATATCACACGGACTTCCTCGCTGACCCGCAAAACGAACAGGCTGGACTGTAGGCCCTCCGGCAACAAGATTTTTTGCGGCTGATAAATCCGCCGCATCGCCCCCAGGCTTCCCGCATCAAAAACCGCCGCATGCCGATCAATACTGGTGGCGACGCGCTCCCTGTCCCGCGGACTCAAGCGCTCAAGATCTTCTTCAAACCGCCGCGCGATATCAAATTGCAAATTCATATTTACCGTCCCATCGTGCCTCACCACATCGAACATTTTTATCCATATATCGCACACTCTGGTCTTCAAGTTCGCCAGCGTCAAGTCAACGCCGACCGATGCGCACTGAGCCTGGCCGGACCGCCGCGCGATAAATCAGCGTAGACCCGGCCAGTACGGCGAGTGTGCGCCATATCAGAGGGGCAGCGAATATCGTCCCGCCCAGTTTGCTAAAAAGTTCAAGCGGGCTACGGCAGCCAGATGTCGAAGCGCGTTTCGCCGTCGCCGCTGGCGGTCAGGCGATAGGGAAAGCCGTGGCGGCTCAGCACTTCGCGCACGAACAGCAGGCCTATGCCCTGCCCGCCTTTCTTGGTGGTGAAGAAGGGCGCGAACAATTGATGCGGCGGCACGTCGCCCAGGCGGTCGCCGGAATCGATCACCGACAGGCGCACGGCGGCGTCCTCGCGCACCAGCGCCAGCCGGATATAGCCGTCCGCGCACGCGCCGTCGCGTATCGCCGCGTCGACCGCTTCCATCGCGTTCTTGACGATGTTGAGCAGCGCCTGCTCCATCAGCGGCTGGTCCAGCAGTTGCGGCGCGATGTCGTCGCATTGCAGCCAGCCGAGATCGATGGCGCGGCCGCGGCACTGTTCGCCGTACAGGCTGACGATATCGTCGAGCAGCGCGCGCACGGCCGTCGGCCGCGGTTCCGGCGCCGGCATCTTGACGACGCGGGTGAAGCGCTCGATGAACTGGCCCAGGCTGGCGTTGCGGCGCCGCACGGCGACCACGGCGGTGCTGAAATCGACGCTGTCGCGCTCGGTCAGCTGGCCGCTGTAATACAGCAGCGAATCGAGCACCGAGCCGGTCGCCGCGACCGTGTTGTTGACCTCGTGCGCCAGCACCCGCACCAGTTTCTCGTAGGTCTCCTTTTCCGAGCTGGCCAGTTCCTCCGTCAACTCCTCGACAAATAAAAAATGGCGCGCGAAACCACGGTCGAAGAAGTGGCCGCGCTGGGCGCGATAGCGGCGTCCGTCCGGGTCGCCCAGCAGCCGGCTCTCGCCCAGCGGCAGCGCGTCGAGCTGCACGATCAGGTTGACGCTGCGCGCGCGTGCCGGCCCGGTCAGCGCCGCGCTCCACGGGCCGCCGCCATCGAGCCAGGCAGACAGCGGCCGGCCCTTGGCCTCGGCCAGACCCAGCAGCGTCAAGGCGCTGGCGTTCAACAGGCTGACGTTGCCGTCGAAGTCGAACACCACCACCGCGCTCGGCGTCGCTTCCAGCAGGCGGTCGAGAAAGCCCTGCTGCTCGCCCAGCCGTATGCGCTCGTGGTACAGCGCGCCCAGCATGGCGTTGAATTGCTGGACCAGCTGCTCGAGCTCGGCGCCATCGCTCATTTTCAGCCGCGCGGCGTAATTCTGGTCTTGCAGCAGGTCGTGAAACCGCTGCGTGTAGCCCAGCGGTTCCAGCGCGCGCCGCATCAAATGGAAGCCGCCGGCCAGGCTGGCCAGCAACAACACTTCCAGCGTCACGAACAACCACGGCTGCGAACGGTACAGCGCCACCGTGAACACGAAAAACAAGCCGTGCAGCGCCAGCAGATAGGCGGTCAGGCGCTGACGCAAACTCATGACGCGCCCTCGCCCGCCGCCACCGATGCGAGGCCGTGACGGTCCAGCCGCCGGTACAGCGCCGTGCGGCTCAGTCCCAGCGCCTTGGCGACGCGCGAGATATTGCCCTGATGCTGATCCAGCGCCCTTGCGATCATGTGGCGTTCGACCTGCTCCAGCGTCATGCCGTCGACGCCCAGCCGCTGTACGCCACTGCCCTCCTGTTGCTGCTGCGCGGCGATGAAATCGCCCTGCCCCAGCTGCGGCTTGCCGACCAGCAGCAGCGTGCGCTCAAGCGTCTGCTTGAGCTGACGGATATTGCCCGGCCACGGCTGCGCCGTCAGCCACTCCAAAGCCTGCGGCGTCAGCTGCACCTCGCCCAGTCCATAACCGGCCGCCACCTCGGCGATGATGTGGCGCGCCAGCAGCGCGATGTCGCTGCGCCGCTCGCGCAAGGGCGGCAGGCGTATCGTGATGAGGTTCAAGCGGTAAAACAAATCCTCGCGGAATTCGCCGGCCGCGACCAGCTCGGCCAGTTCGCGGTTGGTGGCCGACACCACGCGCACGTCGGCCTGCTCGCTGCGGCTGGCGCCCACCGGCTGGTAGCGCTGATCTTGCAGCACGCGTAACAGTTTGACCTGGTCGGCGCGATGAAGTTCCCCGATCTCGTCCAAAAACAAGGTGCCCTGGTGCGCGCTGGCGACGTGGCCCTTGCGGTCGGCCTTGGCGTCCGTGAAGGCGCCGCGCACGTGGCCGAACATTTCGCTTTCAAACAGCGACGGCGTGATCGCCCCCATATTGATCTTGACGCAGTCGCGGCCGGCGCGCGGGCTGTTGCGGTGGATGGCGTCGGCGATCAACTCCTTGCCGCTGCCGCTTTCGCCGAGGATCAGCACCGGCGCCTTGGTGGCGGCGACCTGGCCTATCGTGGCGAGCACGCGCAGCAACTGCGGGTGCTCGCCGACGATGGCGGCGAAATCGAACTGCGCGTCCAGCGCCAGCCTCGACGGGCTAGACGGCGCAGCCGAGGCCGCAGCCTCCGGCGCCGGCCGCAGCACCAGCGTGGCCTTGATGAGTTCGAGCAGCTGCGCGTTGTCCCACGGCTTGGTGAAAAAGTTGGCGGCGCCGCTCTGCACACCCTTGACCGCCAGCGCGATCGAGCCCCAGGCCGTCATCAGCAGCACCGGCAACGCGGGACGCGCGGCGCGGATGCGGGCCAGCAGCGCCAGCCCCTCCTCGCCGCTGGTCTGCAGGGAAAAATTCATATCCTGTAGCACCAGGTCGACCGTCTCGTGGACCAGCAGCGACAAGGCTTGTTTGGGATCGTCGGCGCACAGCGCGTCGAATCCGGCTTGCTTGAGCAGCAGGGCCAGCGAGATTTGCACGGCGCTGTCGTCGTCGACGATGAGGATGCGGGGCTTGCGTTGTGATTCCATCGTGCGACGTAGATTCCTTGAGTCCGTGAGTGCGTTCATGCCCGCTCATTCATAGTGCAGCGCCTGCGTCGGGCTGAGGCGCGCGGCGCGCCAGCCCGGGTAGAGCGAACAAAGCAAGGATAGCAGATAGATCACGCTCATCGACAGTGCCGTCGCGGTGCCGAACACGGACCAGCTCAGCATGCCGGACAGCGCGCCCGTCAGCGGCAGCTGCACCAGCAGCGCCAGCGCGACCACCATGGCGAGCGTACTCAGCAGCAGTTGCTCGGCCACGATCTGGCGGTAGATGTCGACCGCGCTGGCGCCGATGGCGCGCCGCAGACCGAGCTCCGGGATGCGCTGCGTGGTGTGCTGCCACAGCACGCCGAACAGGCCGAAGCCGACCATCAGCAGCAGGAAGGCGGCGATCACCGACATTATCAGCAGCGGTATCAATTGCAGCCGCAGCATCGCGCTGCGCAGGTCCGCCACCGGCGAGATGGTATAGCTCCAGTCGCCGTGGACCTGCTTGAGCTGGCGGTTCAGCGTGCTCTCGAAGGCGCGCGGCGTGCCGGGCTTCACCTTGAGCACGATGGCGTTCAGGCCGTAGTCCACGGCTTGCGGCACGAAGCGCTTCAACATGAAGTTAACCGGCGCCATGTACTCGCCCTGGTTGCGGAATTCGTCGACCACACCGCTGACCTTGTACAGGTGCGTAGCCTTTCCCTCATGCGCTTTTTCGCTGAACCGGCGGCCGACCGGATCGCCGTCGGGGAACAGGTGGGCGGCCAGGCTGCGGTTGATGACGACCGGCGTGGCGGCGGCCCCATCGTCGGCGGCGGAGAACCAGTTGCCCGCCACCAGCGTCATGCCGGCGGCGGCGAAGAAATCGTCCGACACTTCCAGCTCCGAGCTGACGAGGGGGCGGCTGCCGTCGGGCAGCGTGAATTTGCTCGTTATCGACGACATTTCGTAGACCGGGAAACTGGCGAAGCCTACCTGCTCTACTTCCGGCAGCGCCAGCAAACCGCGCCTGATCTTGTCGTAGATTTGCGGATCGCTCTTGAGCGCGCCGTTGCCCCGGGTTTCTATCGTCACCGACCACATGGCCTGATACTGGAATCCCACCGGCAGCTGATACAGGCGGTGATAGTAGGTGGCGAAGGCGGCGATGGCGAACACGATGACGAAGGCCAGCAGGATTTCCAGTGACAGCATCAGGTTGCGCGTCTTGCGCTTCCAGATCAGTTTTAGCAGATGGTGCAACATCATGCGCCTCCTTTCAGCGCGTGGACCGGGTCCAGGCGCGACATTTTCCAGGCCGGGATCACGCCCGACATCAAACCGAACACCACGGTCATCAGCAGGCCGCAGCCGAACACGACCAGGTCCAGCTCCACGTGCAGATAAGGAATCAAGCCCGAGCCCTCCAGCCACAGCAGCGCGCCCTTGGCGCACAGCAGGCCGAGCGCGCCGCCGGCCAGGCACAACAGCACATTTTCCAGCACCAGCTGGCCGACCAGCTGCACGCTGGTGGCACCGAAGGCCTTGCGCACGCCGATCTCGGTGCTGCGCTCGAGGATGCGGCCCATGTTCAGGTTGACGAGATTGAGCGCCGGCAGCAGCATGAACAGCAGCATCAGCCCGGCGACCCCGGCCAGCAGGATGGCGCCGCCGCCGTCGCGCCCCTCACGCTGCAAGATCATGCGGGCGAAAAGGTCGAGCTTGCTATCGGCCCACATGCGCACGGTCGGCCACTCGCGCGGATCGGGATATTGCACGGTGCCGGCGACCCGCTCGACCTCGCGCTTCAGGCGCGGCAGGTCGGCCGCGCTGCGGGCCAGCAGCAGCGCCGTGAAATTGCCTGTCATGCGCGACTGGTAAGCGGTCGACGGCAGGCTGGAAATCGGCGCCCAGATATCGGCATAGGCGTTCACCTGCAGCGCGTTGCCAACCACGCCGATGATCTGGAACAGCTGGCCGCCGACATTGACTCTCTGGCCGACGACGCGCGCCAGCGCCAGGCCAGGCAACAACCTGGCGGCGGTGGCGGCGTTAACCACGGCCACCAAGCGCCCCTGCGCGTCATCGTCGGGCGTCGGCAGACGGCCGGCCAGCAGGGTGAAATCGAGTATCCGCCAGTAGTCGGCGTCGGCGTGGCGCATCAACAGCTCGCTGACCCGGCCCTGCTGATACACCGACACCGTCTCCGGTATCGTCACCGCCGACACCCTCTCGGCAGACTTCAGCGGCTTCAGATATTGGGCGATGGTCTTGTAGCCGAGCGGGTTGCGCATGAAGTCATTGCCGTCTGGCGTGTACGCTTCGATCGTCATCACCTGCAACATGCGCGGGCTTTTACCCTCGACGCCGGTCGGATAGAAAGCGTTCTCCAGCAGCGCCGTGACGACCATCAGAATCACCAGCGTCAGCACGATGCACAGCAGGTTGATGGCGGTGAACAGCTTGCGCCGCAGGAAGACCTTGTACGCGGTCAGCAGATAGTGTCGGAACATGCGGCCTCCTCAGGCGACCAGCTGGCCGTCGAACACGCGCACGATGCGGTTCACGCGCTGCGCGGCGCGCTCGTCGTGGGTGACCATGACGACGGTCGTGCCCTCCCGGTTCAGGTCCAGCAGCAAGTCCATGATCTCGCCGCCCATTTTACTGTCGAGATTGCCGGTCGGCTCATCGGCCAGCAACACGCGCGGCCGGCCGACGATGGCGCGCGCGATCGCCACGCGCTGCTGCTGGCCGCCCGACAGCTGGTTGGGATAATGGTCCATGCGCGCGCCCAGGCCCACCTTCTCCAGCGCCGCGCGCGCCATGGCCCGCCGCTCGCCGGCCGGCAGCGAGCGGTACAACAGCGGCAGCTCGACGTTGTCGATCACGCGCAGATCGTTAATCAGGTGGAAGCTCTGGAAGATGAAGCCGAAGGTGGCGTTGCGCAACTGCGCCACGTGCTTGTCGCGGTAGGACGCGACGGCCGCGCCGCCGACGTGGATGGCGCCGCTGCCCGGCTGGTCGAGCAGGCCGATCAGGTTGAGCAGCGTGCTCTTGCCGCAGCCGCTGGGGCCCATGATGCAGACGAATTCGGCCTCCCGCACACGCAGGTCGATGCCGCGCAGGGCCAGCGTTTCCACTTTGTCGGTTTGATAGGTTTTGCTGACGTTGTGCAGTCGTATCATGGCGCTCTCTTTGATATAAATGATATAAATCGTTTATTGGACGATGCGGATGGAATCGAGTTCCTTGTAGCGGCTGAGGTCGGACACGATGATGCGGTCGCCGGCCTTGGCGCCGGACACGATTTCGACCGCCTTGCCATCGCCGGCGCCGACCTCGATCATGGTCTTGCGGGCGGCGCCGTCGCGCAGCACGAACAGCGCCTGGCGGCCGCGGCCGTTGATGGCCGGGCCGCCGTCGGCCACCAGCACGCCGCTCCGCTGCTCGGTGACGATGTTGACGTCCACCCTCAGCTTGTTGCGCAACATCGGATGGTGGGGCTGGTCCAGCGTCACCAGCAGCTTGACGGTGCCGTCCTGGATTTCCGGCAGCACCGTCTGCACGCGGCCGGCCAGCACCTGGCCGCCCTGCTCGACGCGCACGGCCAGACCCGGACTGAGCGCGCGCGCGTGGAAATCCGACAGCGAGGCCTCGACCTTGAAATTATCCAGCTCCGACACCTTGGCCACCAGCTGGCCGACATTGACGCTGGCGCCCTCGTCGGCCAGCAGCCACGTCAGCATGCCGGCGAACGGCGCCCGCACCCGCGTCTGCGCCAGCAACTGTTCCTGCTGCTGCAATTGCTTGAGCAAAATCGCATGCTGCAGGCGCGCGCCGTCGATGGCGCTCTGGGTGACGCGGCGGCTGTCGGCGATCTGCTCGTGCTGCTGGCGCAGCTGGATTTCGTTGCGCTTGACGTTCAGCTCGGCCGTCATCAAATCCTCGCCGGACACGGCGCCGCTTTTGCGCAGCGTCTGAAGGCGGCCCAGGCGCACGCGGGTCGCCTCCAGATCGAGTTCCAGCAACTCGATGCCGCTGCCGAGCTGCCGGCGTTTTTGATCGAGCTCCAGCGTCAGCGACGTGACGCGGTTGTCCTGCTGCGCCAGCTGCTCCTTGATGGCGTCGATGGCCAGCCGGACGGCGCCGTCGTCCAGTTCCAGCAACAGCTCGCCGGCCGCCACCGGCTGCCCGGCGCGCGCGCGCACTTTCGCGACCCGCGTCACGATGGCGCTCGACACCAGCTCTTCATGCACCGGAATCACGATGCCGGACGCGCTGACGGTATTGGCGATGGCGCTCAGGCGCACTTCCGACACCAGCATGGAGCCGGCCTCGACGCTGGGCGTGACGGCGCGGTTGATGCCCCACGCGGCCGCGCACGCGCTCGCCAGCACGGCGGCGATGACGATGACGGTGTGGCGCTGGCGCCGGCTGATGCTGCGACGGCTGATGGGCTGGTCCATGGCTTGCTCGATGAATAATATTGAGTTGCTTATTGCAAGCGCCATGCCAGCGATACGATTTTAACAAAACCTTTAATAATCAATGCACTGGAAATTATTCCCGGGGAATAATCGGGTTGCGCGCAATGCGCGGCTGCCCGGCTGCGGCCAATGCTGTCCGAATCCGGACAGCGTTGGCCCGGTAATGAAGCCGCCCTCACGGCGCTGGCGGCAGGCTTGAACCGGCTTATCGACGTTCGCGCTCCGCCCATCGCCGCGCGATTCTCGCTTCCTGAAACCAGTACAATGATATCGGCATGGTTGTACCCCGTATCGCCGCAGGAAGTTGGCGGCGCCGGCCATAAACCCTTGCTCCACCCGCCCCATCCAGGAGATCCGCCATGAAAGCAGCCCTCGTTCAAGCAGCCGGCGCGACGCCGGTGTATGGCGACTTCGCCGCACCGGGCGGCGTCGCCGACGGCATGGCGCGCGTGACGGTGGCGGCGTCGGCGCTCAGCCACGTCACCAAAAGCCGGGCCTCGGGCAAACACTACAGCGCATCGGGCGGCCTGCCCTTCGTGCCCGGCGTCGACGGCACGGGCGTGCTCGACGATGGAACCCGCGTCTATTTCTTCCTGCCGGAAGCGCCGTTCGGCGGCATGGCCGAGGTCTGCCTGGTCAGGAAGGCGCACTGCATCGCGCTGCCGCCGGAACTCGGTGACGTAATGGCGGCGGCGATTGCGATTCCCGGCATGTCATCGTGGGCCGCGCTGATGGAGCGCGCCCGGCTGGTGGCGGGAGAAACCGTATTGATTAACGGCGCCACCGGCAGCTCGGGTCGGCTCGCCGTGCAGATCGCGAAATATCTGGGCGCCGGCAAGGTCATCGCCACCGGACGCAATGCGCAAGCGCTGCAATCGCTGCACGCGGTCGGCGCCGACGTGACGATCAATCTGGCGCAGGACGCGGCGGCGCTGGAGCACGCCTTGCAATCGCAGTTCCGCGACGGCATCGACGTCGTGCTCGATTATCTGTGGGGCGCCAGCGCCGAGCAGTTGCTGGCGGCCGCGACCCGTGCCACGCCGGACGCGGTGCCGCTGCGCTTCATCCAGATCGGCGCCATCAGCGGCCCGGACATCACGCTGCCGAGCGCGGCGCTGCGTTCCTCGTCCATCGAGCTCAAGGGCAGCGGCATGGGCAGCATAAGCCTGCCGCGCATCCTGCACACGATGCAGCAACTGCTGCAAGACGCCGTCCCCGCCGGACTGGAGATCGCCACCAACGTCATCCCGCTGGCTCAGGTGGCGGAACACTGGACCGATCAAGGCCAGGCGCGAGTGGTGTTCACCATGGGTTTGGGCTGAACCATCGCACGGCGGCACCGTATCGCATCAACCCACCACCGCGATCAAGGTTAAGGCAACTTGACCCGACTCAACACGCTGCGCCCGCACAGTCCCTATAGTTGCCCGACCCGCATGGGCGGCGCAACGAAAGGGCACGGCATGGGACGATTCCGGGCAGTCGATCCGTTGGAGGCGGCGTTCTCGGCGCTGGGCCTCGACACGCAGAGCAACCGCCTGCTGCGCATGGCGTTCCCACACGACGACGGCCCCGACAGCATCATGCTGGTCAACAGCCTCAAGGCCCACGAGGAAGTGTCGCGCGACTTCCGCTTCGACGTCGACGTCCTGTCCGACGACGCCCGCATTCCGCTCAAGGCCATGATGGCCAAGATGGTGACCATCTCGCTGGTGCGCGAGGACGGCTCGCTGCGCTACTTCAACGGCTACGTCAGCCAATTTTGCTTCCTGCGCGCCGACGGCGGCTTCGCCCACTACGCCATGGTGCTCAGTCCCTGGCTGGCGTACACCCGGCTGCACCAGGATTGCGTGTCCTTTCACGGCCGCAGCGTGTTGCAGATCACCGACTCGACCTTGCTGCACTACCGGCAGCACGACTGGAAGACCTCGCTATCGGCGCCGGACGACGACCCCCAGCTCAGCTGCGCCAACCAATACAACGAAACCGACTACAACCACCTGCACCGGCGCTGGGAAGCGCGCGGCCTCCACTACTGGTACGAACACCGCGCCGACGGCCACACCCTGTGGCTGTCCGACGACAGCCGCCAGGCCGAGCCGACCGACGCCACCGGCGGCTACGGCCGCGCCCCCGGCCACATGGCTTTTCGCGGCCCGACCGGCTCGGCCGAGGGCGACGGCCTGCGCCAGTGGCGGGCCGTGCGCCGGCTCGGCGCCGGCAGCATGGCCCTGGCCAGCTTCAACTACAAACGCCCCGTCCCACGGCATTGCGAGGCGAACTCCCTCAACCGGCAGGGCGACGTCGAATCCTACGAATGGTATGAGGACACCGGGTCCTACGGCTACCGCGACGGCGTCGACGGCGAGCGGCTCGCCGCGCTGCGCATGGCCGAGCACGACCAGCTGGCGCAATATTTCGAGGCCGGCGGCAACGACCGCACGGCCCAGCCGGGACGGGTTTTCGAGCTCGACGGCCACTTCAGCGCTGATCCCAGAATCGCGGCGCCGGACGAGGAAACGCCGCCCGCCATCGGCGACCGCCTTTACCTGATCCTGTCGGTGACCCACACCGCCAGCAACAATTACCAGGCCAAGGCCGGGGCCAAAGCCGGCGCCCCCTCGCACTACGACAACGAACTCGTCTGCATCCGCCAGACCGTGCGCTGGCGGCCGGGCCGCCATCACAACAGCCATCCCTGCCCCTGCCCGCCGGTGCTGACGGCCATCGTCGTCGGGCCGCCCGGCCAGGACATTTACACCGACAGCCTGCGCCGCGTGCGCGTGCAATTCCACTGGGACCGGCTCGGCCAGTCCAACGGCGACGGCTCGAGCTGGATCCGGGTGGCGACGTCGGTGGCGGGATGCCATTTCGGCTTGAGCGGCATCCCCCGCATCGGCCAGGAAGTGGTCGTGATGTTCATGAATGGGAATATCGACCATCCCCTCATCATCAACGCCGTCGCCAACGCCCACAATATGCCGCCGTGGGATTTGCCCGGCCAGCTGGCCCTGTCGGGCTGGCTCAGCCGGGAACTCGGCGGCCGGCGCAGCAACCGCCTGGTGCTCGACGACACGGCCGGCCAGCTGCAAGCCCAGCTGGGCAGCGACCACCAGCACAGCTTGCTGTCGCTGGGCTACATCACCCGCGTCGAAGACCGCGTCGGGCGCCAGGACGCGCGCGGCCAAGGCTTCGAGTTGCGCACCGACGGGCACGGCGTGGCGCGCGCGGCGCGGGGATTATTGCTGACGACGGAGGCGCGTCCGAACGCCGCCTCAACCGTCACCAGCATGGACGAGACGGCGCAGCGCCTGACTGCGGCCGGCGGGCAGCACCAGTCGCGCGCCGAGATGGCGCGCCAGCATGGCGCACTGGAATCGTCCGACCAGCAGGGCGCGGTGGCTGCCGTGCTCAAGGCGCAAAACGACGCGATCAGGGGGCAAGGCGGCGACTTTCCGGAACTGTCGGCGCCGCATCTGGTGCTGGCCAGCCCGGCCGGCATCGCGACGACGACAGCGCAATCGACGCACATCGCCAGCGACGAACACACTGCGCTGACCACCGGACGCAGCCTGTCGGTCGCCACCGGCGACGGCTTTTTCGCCAGCATCGGCGAGGCTTTGCGCGTGTTCGTGCACAAGGCCGGCATGAAGCTGGTCGCGGCTTCCGGCAAGGTCACCATCGCCGCGCAGTCGGATGAGATCGAAGCGATCGCCAACAAGGTGCTCAGTCTCATCAGCGAGACCGATTGGGTCGACATCCGTGGCCGCAAAGGCGTGCGGCTGCACGGCGCTAATTGCATGCTGGAGATCAGCGACAAGGTGCAGTTCTTCACCTCTATGCCGACACTGTTTCATGGCAATTTGGAGACGCTGGCGCCGCAGAATCGGCCGCAGGGTCCGATTGAAGCAGACCATCGCCTAGAGATCGATAGCTTATTGAACGAAGAAGCATGGGTTGAATTTTGCTTAACCGATGGAAACAAGCCACTGGTCGGCCAAAAATTTATACTTTCAGATCCCGGAGGTAAGCAACATGCAGGACTAGTTAATTCCCAAGGAATCGCCCGCGTGACTCAAATCAAACGGGGACAATGTACGGTTGAATTCCCGGATCTTGGCTGCACGGTGGAGGTAGCGCTATGACTGACCTCAGCGTTCCCGTTGCTCAAGCAAAGCGTGGTGTACAAATTGGCACCAACCAGCGTACCAACATCCAGATTCGAATGGCATCAATTGAAATACTTGTGGGCGGCCCCTACTCAGGCCATACCTATGGCCATACCGCGTTACGGGTAACAACTTCAGTAGACGATAGGATTTATGACTACGGCAGATATCGTGGCACTTGGGGTATGGGAAGTTCCAAAGGCGAGGGGATTTTATACATATGGGAAAATTTTCAAGCATACATAAGAAAAGAAATTTCTTACAAAAGAGTGACTACTGGATTCTTGTATGAAATTACTGAGAAAAAGGCAAATGAAATAAATAAATATTACAACAACAAAATTGAAAATAAAAAAGAAATAACGAAAAATCAATATTTCGAAGAGTTTCAAATTGAAGATTACGATGCAATTGAGTAAAACTGTACAACTTTAAGTCTAACTGGAGCAAAAATTGCAATCCCAACGATTGATAAAGATTGGAAAAAATATCAAGAAGGTCGAGGATTATCAATTATGGAAAAAACACTAATTTTAGCAAAATCGTGGCCGAATTATACATTCTTGCCAGCGGATCTAAAAGTTATGCTTGAAACTATAGATCTAAAGAGTAAAAAAATCACCATTTACCAATAAAATGAAAATAAAAATTTTTATCTATAGTTTAGTTTTTATAACTGCATTTTTTCTTGGCATCGTCATGCAAAAATATGGGATTTTAAAAATGGAAAAGACAACATACGTAAAAACGCTCGAGCCTTTACTTTTGAGGTCAGAAGGAAAATCAGAAGATTTTCATATACTACCTTCCGGGACAGCGCTTTATAAATATCATGATTTTCCCGAGGGCCATACGACTTATATTGCTTACATCAATATTAAAGGTGAATTTAAATCAAAAACCGTAGTATCAGATAAAATCAATTTAGTTTACCCAATATGGGCAGACACCATTCAACCTGAACAGCTTTCAAAGCTGATAGCAACCACGCCAATTTCAAAAGACGATCTTGTTGATATTTTGAAGGCTAGAAAAATGACGAGGGATGACTTGGCTCAGATAGTGCGCGAATGGAAGGATTAAATCGAAACTCAGCTACTACTAACAGGAGAACGTTATGAAGCACGAAGGACGAGGAGTCATACGCAACGGAGATAAGACCGACCACGGCGGCCAGGTGATTTCCGTATCATCGGGAACCATAGTAATGGGCATGGAAGCGGCATTGGCCGACGATATGACATTTTGTCCCCAATGTAAGGGCCGCTTCCCCATTACGCCCGATGGCGCCGGCGCAAAACACCAAGGCCGCTCTTACGCATATCATAATGATACGACCGCGTGCGGCGCGCACTTGATTTCCTCGCTAGCATGATTTGGCGTTCACGCTGCGTTCGAGGCCGAGAACGTCGACTCTTGGCGATTCGGCGTCGTCAGTGTTCAGTTACCCGGATCATTCAGGCCAGCTGCCAGAGGCAGCAGATAACCGACCGGGTTCCTCGATACCGTGCCGTCTTGCCGCGGCAGGAAGGCATCCCAGCCCAGGCGCCGCGCGGCGCCGGGGGCGTTCGTCAAGGTCAGCGGCTTGAGGCAGGACGGTTTCAGAATGAGCCGCACCTCGAACTCCAGGTTGGGCAGGCCGAACAGCGACACCATCTCCGCCAGCGCCACGGCGGCCACGCTGCGCGGCAGGAAACGCTCGAAGTCCGCCTTGTCGACAGGCCCGATATTCAGGCGCGTGCGGATATCCCAGCGCCGCAAGCGCCCGCCCAGCGTCGCGCCGTGGCCTAGCCTGGAGACTTTGCCGCCCAGCTTGCTGCGTTTATTGTCGGGAATGTGGTCCCACGCCTCGACGAAAGGCTCCAGCTCTATCGGCACGCCAAAGTGGTCCGTCAGCACGCGCGATACGGTGCTCGCCGACACCGGACGGGTGCGTAGCAGCGCGGCGTAATAAGCCGCAACGTGGTCGCTCAACCGTCTTCCGGCGGCCGGCCCTGCGCCGCCATGGACACCGACCAGTGCCGTCAGCAGTTGCCATTGGCCATCCTTGCCCCCCAGGTCGAACTGGTGTTCCAGGCGGTATTTCCCCCATGCCTGGAAGAACATGCCGACCATGCGATGCGAAAACAGGTCGATAAAGGCGCGGGCGCTGGTGTCGCCGTCCCATTGTTCGGCCATGGCGACGCGTCCGGTTTTATGCAAGGGCAGCGTGCCGTTGACGCCCAGCAAGCCCAGAAAAGTGGGCGTCAAGGCGATTTGCGTCCCCGGCGATTCCCGCAAGGCGCGCATCAGGTCGGTGTCCGTGACGCACGCCGACGGCCAGGTCGCCAGCGCCTCGATTTCGCTCGCCGGAAAGTTCAGCGACAGGCTGTTGCGAAACCGCAGCACGTGGGCGAGTGCGTGCTCCTGCGGCACGCCGTTCTGCGCCAGCCAGCGCAGCAGGATGCGCACGGCCTGGACGAACTGGAATCGCTCCGGCCCGTCGATCAGGCCCTGGATTACACTAACTTCAGGTAACCGCTTCTTGGCTTGCATCGGATCAATTCCTTCCCGGTTTGTTGCGACAGCACGACCAATTCGATGAAGTTGTTCACCTGCACATACAGGCCGAGGAACTGGTCGATGACTTCGACGAACAACAGCATGCCGCTGCCGGCGTAAGCATCCTCGTCGAGCGTCATCCGTACTTCCGTGCCGTGGACCAGCGAGGCGCCATGCTTGAGTTTCATCCAGTTCACGGTTTCGGCCTGTGCCAGGCCGACGATGCCTTCCCGCTGCCGCTGTGAAACCGGCGACTGCGGCAAGTCATACAGAGCCAGCATTTCCCGGAACGCCGGCAGGCCGCCCTGGGACAGCGCGCGGTGGTTCAGCGTCAGATGGGAAATGAGGCGCCAGTGCATGCCCTGCTCCGAGCTGAAGCGATAGGTTTTGGTCGGCCGGCGCAGCAGGCGCACCGCGTAGCTGTCGGCGTCGCGCAGCGGAATCAAAGCGCCTTCGGTCCGGCCGCACTTCAATGTGCTCGGCAAGTCCCGGTTGGTGCAGGTCAGCTCGATCGACAGGCCGGTCTTCTGGATTTCCATGGGATTGAAGTCGCCGTCCACCAGGGTGATGCGCTTTTCATGGCCGGGGCTGATGGCTTCCAGCGTGGGGTCGTTGCGCGCCATCCAGTAATGGCCCTGCTTCGTCGCGTCCTCGCCGTGGCGCAGCGAATAAAAGGGCCGGAATTCCGTCACGACGTCCTGTTGCCCGCGCCGGCGCACCATCGTGACCGAGTCGATCGAATACACCTCGAAGGCCCGCCTGTTGGAGGCGTCCGCCGTCACGCCGTAGTCGGCCGTCAGCTGCGTCACGGATATCGGCTGGCCGGGCCGCTGGAACAGGTTGACCACCGGGCTGCATCCCAACAGGAGATTGCTTTCCGACAGGCTGGCCAGCATGCGCGCGGCGGGGGCATCGGGCCGCAGCCCCGCCAACGCCAGATGCAGCGTGAAACGCCGGCATCCCGCCGGCAAACACGGGCGCAAGGCCGCCACGTCGATATCGAAGAAATTGAATTTTTCCGGGAAAGTAAAATATTCGCTGAGTATCCGGTAGGACATGTGCGAGCAGGCATCCATGGGCAGCAGGGCCTCGTCCTCGGCGAAGCCCACGGTCTTGAGCGGCACGGCCGGCAACGCCGTCCAGCGGCCGGGTTCGGCCTCGACGTAGGCGCCGACGGTGCGCATGAACAGCGCGTCGCGCAGGGCCGCGCAAAACGACGGTTCGCCATCGATGAACACGCGCAGGGCCTTGAGCTCGGCCGGCGCGGCGCCGTCGATGACGATGCTGAGCGAGGAGCCGACCGAGGGCGGCAGCGTCACGCCGGCCGGCGAGCGTATCACCGCGTCGAAGCGGGCGGCGGCCAGCTCCACGGCGCTGAGCACGATGTCGTAGGCGGTTTTGAAACGGCAGCGCACGCCTTCAACGACGGCCGAGTCCATCTCGGTGCCGCGCGCGATGACGAGCAGCTGCGACTCTCCCGTCGACGACATCGAGGGAGCGGCGGCACGCACCATCGACGTGGCCGGCATCGGCCTCAGATAGTGCGGAAACAGCGCCGAAAACAGCGCCCCGGTGAATTCCGGATAGCTGTCGTCGAGCCGCTTCGCCACCCGCGCGCACAGCAAGGCCGACGACTGTATCAGCTGGCCGACATGCGGGTCGGGATAGCTGTCTTCGCCCAGCATCAGCTTGTCGCCCAACTTTGGATGGCGCTCATAAAATTCACGCCTGAGACGGTTGAAGTACACCAGCTCACGCTCGAAATAAGGCAGCAGATTTTCCATCGTTCACTCCTCAACCGCCATCGGCACAAGCCGAGCGCGAGTGTGCCAGTATCCAAGCTGCCCCAGGGCGGGGTGTTGAGCTGGCACAAGCCGGGCGGCGGCGGCGGGACATCGGCGACAAAGCGCCATGGCGGGAACAGATCATTTTCATGCGCAAAATCAATGATTTCCGCAGGCGCGGCATCACACTCCTCCGACGAGCGAGGCAACCGGAGAACGCGATGAGCCGATTATTAAAAGTATTGTGGGCCGAAGGCCTCAATCTGGAGGCGCAGCATTTCCAGCAGTCGGACCGTTATCATGAAGCCCGGCTGCGACATATCGCCTCGGCCGTCCATCCCTTTGCCTGGGGCGTCCAGCTGGCCCAGTGGAATATCGCAGGCGTGCCCGGCAAATCGCTGTCGGCACTCGCCCTGACCCTCATTTTCGAGGACGGCGAAGTCTATCAGGCGCCGGATTGCGACGACCTGCCCGCCGCCGTGGACCTGAGCAAGCTGCCGGACGAGGCACACAGCGTCGTCTTTTACGCGGCGCTGCCGGTGCTGAAGGCCCATGGCGGCAATCTGGCCAGCGCGGAAGGCGCGCGCGACGACATGCGCTATGCGCCGGTCGACGCCCTGGTGCCCGACCTGTACACCGACGGGCTCAACATCAACGTGTCTTACATGAAGAAAACCCTGCGCCTGCTGGCGGAATCCGACACACGCGAGGCCCACGACTGCCTCCCCGTGGCCAGGGTGCGCCGCACGGTGGACGGCAACTTCGAAATCGACCCGACGTTCATGGCGCCCAGCCTGTCGGTCCATGCCGACCCGGCCATGCAACTGATGTTGCGCACCCTGCTCGGCAAACTGTCCACCAAGGTCGAGACGCTGTCCCGCCTCCAGCGTCAGCCCAGGGGCAGCGCCGTCGAAGCGCGCGGCGATGACGCGTCCTCGTTCTGGATGCTCAGCACCATCAACACCGCCAACGCGGCGCTGACCCACTGCGCGAAATTGAAACACTGTCACCCGGTGGACTTGTTCGAGAAAATGACCACCCTCGCCGGCGGCCTGATGACGTTTTCACGTAAATATGCGGTGACCGATTTGCCCGACTACAACCACGAGAAGCCCGGCCATGGATTTGATACGCTCAGCGCCATCATCGGCGAACTGCTCGACATCGTCGCGTCGTCGAAGTACGTGACGATTCCCCTCGCCAGGGACCCGCGGACTCAATACTTCATGGGACAGCTCGACAGCAAGCTCACCGAGGGAAAGGCCGTTTTCTACCTCGCGGTCGGCGCCAATATGCCGGCGCTGAATCTGGTCGCGGAAGCGCCGCGCCAATTGAAAATCGCCTCGCCCCACGACATCGTCAATCTGGTCCGCCTGGCCTTGTCCGGTTTGCAGCTGGTCCATCTGGCCCAGGTGCCGATGGAAGTGCCGGTCCGGCCCGACACCCACTATTTTTCGATCAAAAACCAGGGCGCACTTTACGAAGCGGCGATGAAGGCCCGGGCGATCACCATTTTCGCGCCCAGCACCCTCACGGAACTTCGGCTGGAATTGTTCGCCATCACGGAATAAAACGATAGGCCCGCCCCCGGCTTCGGGCGGCCCGATAAAAGTTATGCCCATCAGCATGAAAAGACGCGTCAAGCGCGGCGCCGGGCGCTAAAATAGGACGACCCGGCTTCGACCACGCGCATTGCGTGGCCGCAGGCGACCCCACTCCGTCCACCGGAACGTCAGCGATGAATTTCATCAACAATCTCTTCGGCAGCGGCCAGCCCATCGACGCCACCGGGAAGCGCGTCGTGATCGCCAAAACCACCCAGCTGGGCGATTTGCTCATCAGCCTGCCGATGGCGGCGGCGCTCAAGAAGAAATTCCCCTCGTGCACCATCATCTTGCTGACCAACCGCAGCACCGTCGACATCGCCCGCCATTGCAGCGATGTCGATGAAGTCTATGGCGAACCGGCGTCCGGCGCCGAGCTGCTGGAACTGCTGAAATCGCTGAACATCGATATCTTCATCAAGGTCAGCAAATCGCGGGCCTTGGCCCGGGCCGCCCGCCAGGCCCACATTCCGGTGCGCATAGGATCGCTGTTCAGCCTGCACAACCTCTGGTTCGCGACCCGTTTCGTCGTCCTGTCGACTTCGCTTTCCGGCCTGAACAAGCGGCTCATCGACTTGCAGTACCTGATGCCTTTCGGCATACGCGCCGACGATTTGCGCGCGATCCGGGAACTGCGCCATCTGACGCCGCCCAAGCTGCGCAGCGGCGAGCCGGCCGGCCATCCCCGCGATTTCGCGGGCGGACGCCGCACCATTATTTTAAGTCCGACCCTGATTACGGCCAGGGCGCATCAATGGCCGCTCGAATCGTACTCGGAGCTGATACGCAGTTTGAGCGCGGCGCGCTTTCAATGGTTCATCTGCGGCACGCCCGACGACCGCGCCACCTTGCTGCCCTTAATCCGGCGCCACGCGCAGGATGCCAACGTGACCAATCTGGTGGGCAAGCTCTCGCTGGCGCAATTCATGAGCTTCATGGCCGAATGCGACGGTCTGGTCGCCGGCAGCACCGGACCGCTGCACCTGGCGGCGGCGCTCGGCATCCACACGCTGGGCCTGTTTCAATCACGCAAGGTCGACATCGAGCGCTGGCATCCGGTCGGCCGATCGGCTTCCATCATTTACAGCGACATCAAATGCCACGGCGAGCGCCGCGTGCAACATCGCGGCCCTGCCGCGCGCTGCCCCTGCATTGTCGCCATCGACGCCCACAGCGTCGCCCACCGCGTATCGGCATGGTTTGAAACGGCCGAGGTGGCGCTCCCCCAGGAATGACGCCGCGCCGGGGACGGACTAGCCGACCTTCGGCCCGGTGCCGCGCAGATTGCTGATTTTTTGCAGCAAGTCGAACCAGAACGGCGAGCCGAACAGCGTCGACGAGGCGGTGATCAGCCAGCCGGCCGCCATCTGCGCCAGCTGGCCCGGGCTGTAACCCGCGTGCAGCGCGCCACCGGCATAGCTGAACGGCGCCATTTCCCAGCCCAGCGGCAAGGTCGTCGCGTTCAAATGCTCCAGCGCGCTGTGCGCGTCGACGAGCTGCACGGCGGAGGCGGCGTTCATCAGCGCCGGATGGGCCCACAAGACCTTGAATAGATGCAGGGCGTCGATATTGAGCGCGACGGCGAGCAGCAAACCGAACAACAAGGCCCACCACTGCATGGTGCGCTTGTAGGCGGCGGACAGGCGCCGCATGGAACTATCGAACCACGACGCCAGCTCCGCCTCGAAGCGCGGCTGGTCCGCTCCCGCCCTCCGATACATGCTCGTCAGCAGTTGCTTCAGTTGCGGCTCCGGCAGCGCCGCGATGGCCGTGCGCAGATCGCCGGCCTCCCCTGCCCGGTCTTGCAGTATCTCCGTCAGCGCGATGGCGAACTGGCGCGGTTCGGCATACGCTGGCAGTTGTCGCAATTGCCGCACAGCGGTGGCCCGGCCGCCGCCCGCGGGATGGATGCGGACATGGTTGTACAGGGCCAGCACCAGGCCGGCGCCGGCCGGCTCGTTGAACAGCAGCTCCAGCGATCGCAGCAAATATTTGCCGCGCAAATTGAGGAGTGACGAGACCGCTTCGTTGGCCGAGCTGACGATCAGGCTGACGGCGCAAAAGCAAAAAACGACGCCGACGGCGACTTCGAGTACGGTACTGTTGAACACTGCGACCCCTCTCACGATAAATGGCTGGCACAGTCATATCACAGCCATATCGCAAGCTTGTCAAGTGAACCTGCGATTGGTCCACGAAAACGAGTTTCAGCAACGTCAGCTCGCGCAGCGTGCGAGGTCGCTACCGTTAACGAAAAACGCGATCGACCTGATCATCAGCAGCGCAACGAACATCGTGACCGCAATCAATAGCGGCAAGGCCAGTGTTTCCCCCGGCGTCACGCCGGCCGCCGCAAACTTGAGCGCGCAATTGAGCGCCGATGTCATCCCGAACGTATAAGCCCAATACGACGGCGAAAATTTCTGCCCCTTCAACCAGCCATGGAGACGCAAGCCTATCGCCAGCTGGAACAGGCCATATCCCCACAGCATCAGCGGAATTTTCGATGCACCGGCAGGCATCAGCGTCAGCATGGACACCGCGCACACCAGCGGCGGCGCAGCCTGTATGCCCATCAAGGAGCGGTGCTCCTCCGGCAACCCGGTCTGCCAGCCGTTCGACATGACGACCGATTCGATGGCCAGCCATGAAAACACGCCGGCGCCCAGGAACAGATACGCCCACTCCACATAGCCGAGCGTGCCCAATGCTGCGGCGGCCGTGAAATTGCCGGCCACCGAAGGCAAATATAAGGCCGGCGACGCGTGGTGAGGGCTGCGTCCGCCCTTCCACAGCGTCCCGCCATGCCAGATCGCGAACACCATATGCCAGCTCAAGCCCAGCCCGGCCAGCACCCATGCCGCGTCGCGCGAAAAAATGTTGGCTGCCGGCACCAACACCAGCGTGGCGATGCCGACCAGCGCGGGCATGCTGCCGGCTATCGGCGAGAGGAATTCCTGTCGCAGCCGGTCCCGGTTCTTTATCAGCTGTCGCAGCAAGATGGCGATTAATATCGCCCACACGGCCACTGCCGATATCAGCAAGCAATTGCCTATCCACTCAGAAAAATGCCACAAATGGGCCGCGTTGCGCCATGCGTAGCCGAGCCCGGATGTCCCCAGGATCACGCTGAACAGCGAGGTGGAAAATTCGATTTTTTGTACGGAAGCATTCATGTTAAAGATCTTTCCAGTGCCATTCGGTAACGCTTAAAGATGGTCCGCGATCCGTCAGCTGAGCGTGGCGAAATGTTCCAGCGCGGCGGCGTTCAACAACTCGATGCGCCGGCGCCGCGTCGAAACCCAGGCTTTGCTGTCGAATAGCGCCAGGGTCCGGCTCACTATTTCACGCACCGTGCCGAGCTCCGCCGCCAATTCGGCATGGGTGTGGGCGATCAGCGGGCCGTGCCGCAACAGCAGCGTGGCCAAACGTTGATCGACGCGTTTTTCCGACAAGTCTTCGACCAGTTCCAGCATGGACAGCAGGCGGCCGGATAGATCCGACAATATCTTGTTGCGAAACTCTGCATCCTGGGCCAGGCGCAATTCGAACTGCGCTTTGGGCAACAGGGCGATCCGGCTGGCCACCGTCGTCATGGCGAACGCCGGATATCGTCCATCGCCGCCGCGCAACGACGACAATGAAAGTATGCAATTATCGCCCGGTCCGATACGGTACAGCTCCTTGACGCGGCCGCTGGCGTAAATCTGATACACCTTGATTTCACCGGAAATGACGCTGGGGTAGCCGGAACAGGAATCGCCCGCGCTGAACACCGTGGTCCCCGGCGCAAGCTCGACAACGGCAGCATGGTTGTTTATGGAATTCATGGCGCGCTCTTTAAGAATCATATAGAATACATCTTATCACTTTTACGCTGTATCCGCGGCGTGCCATTTCCTGAGGATTTCCATGTTCAATATTTCCAAACCTTTGCTGTTGCTTCTGGGCGCAGCCGCTGTCGGCCACGCCGGCGCCCAAGAACTGAAGGTGTACGGCCCCGGTGGCCCGGCGCCGGCGTTCAAGGCGGCGGCCGCCAAGTTTGAGGAGCAGACGGGCATCAAAGTGAAGCTGGTCGCCGGCCTGACGCCCACGTGGATAGACGCGGCAAAAATCGATGCCGAAGTGGTCTACAGCGGTTCCGAACACATGATGACGGAGTTCGCCTTTGTCTTGGGCGATCAGGTCAAGCTGGCCGACGCCGAGCCTTTGTACGTGCGCCCGATGACCATCGTGGTCCGTGCCGGCAATCCGAAAAAGATCCACGGTTTCGAGGACTTGATGAAGCCGGGCGTGAAGCTGGAAGTGGTCAACGGCTCGGGCTTGTCGGGCGCGTGGGAAGACATGGCCGGCCGCAACGGCGACATCGGGCAAATCCGTGCGCTGCGCAGCAATGTGGCCGCTTACGCGAAAAACAGCGCGGACGCAAAACAGATCTGGACCGAACGGCCGGAACTGGACGCATGGCTGACCTGGACCGCCTGGCAAAACGCCTTTTCGCAGGTCGGTGACGCCATCCCCGTGGAACCGCGCTATGCGCTGTACCGCGATGCCGGCGTGGTCGTGACGCAGCGCGGACGCGCCAACCCGGCCGCAGCGCAATTCGTGGCCTTTTTGAAGTCCGACGCCGGTGCCCAGATCTTTGTCGCGAAGGGCTGGCTGAACGCCAAGCCGTCCCAGTAAGCACGGCTCCTGTCGGGCGCGACCGGGTGGCGCGACTTTTTGCCCGAAGCCAAGGGTTCCAATTCGCGCTAATTTGAGTGATCCAAATGATTTTCTGTAAATAATAAGTAACATCAGCAACGCTGCTGCGACTTAAGGTCATGACAGCCCGCCCATCAGACGCCCTCAACGGCCATCGATTATGACCTCTTTCGCACCGCTTCAGAACGACACTTTCTTGCGGGCGCTGATGCGCCAGCCCACCGCCCACACGCCCGTGTGGCTGATGCGCCAGGCGGGCCGCTATCTGTCGGAATACCGCGCCACACGCGCCAAGGCCGGTTCCTTCATGGACCTGGCCACCAATCCGGACTATGCCACCGAGGTCACGCTGCAACCGCTGGAGCGTTTTCCGCTGGACGCGGCGATTCTGTTTTCGGACATTTTGACCGTGCCCGATGCGATGGGCCTGGGCTTGCATTTCGTCGAAGGGGAAGGCCCCCGTTTCGCGCGTCCCCTCCGGGATGAAAAAGACGTGCTGTCCCTGCGCGTGCCGGAACTCGATTCGCTCGACTATGTGTTCAAGGCCGTGACGCAAATCCGCACCGAGCTCAAGGGTCGCGTGCCGCTGATCGGCTTTTCCGGCAGCCCCTGGACGCTGGCTTGTTACATGGTCGAAGGCCAGGGTTCCCGGGAATTTCATACCATCAAAAAAATGCTGTATGCGCGGCCCGACCTGATGCACCGTATTTTGGACATCAACGCGACGGCCGTGGCGCAATATCTGAACGCGCAAATCGAGGCCGGCGCGCAGGCCGTGATGATTTTCGATTCCTGGGGCGGCGCCCTCGCCGATGGCGCTTTCCAGCAATTCTCGCTCGCTTACATGCAGCAGGTGGTCGCCAGGCTCCAGCGCAATCACGATGGCGCGGCCGTTCCCGTGGTGGTCTTCACCAAGGGCGGCGGCCAGTGGATAGAGCAAATCGCCGGCATAGGCGCCGACGCCGTGGGCCTGGACTGGACCGTCAACCTGGCGCGGGCGCGCGAGCTGGTCGGCGCCAAAGTGGGCCTGCAAGGCAATCTGGACCCGGCGATACTCTTTGCCGGCGAGGCGCAGATTCGCGCCGAGGTGCGCAAGGTCTTGAACGATTTCGGCGCGCCGTCCGACGGCAGCGGCCACGTGTTCAATTTGGGACACGGAATTTCGCAGTTCACGTCGCCGGACAGCGTGGCGGCGATGGTGGACGAGGTACACAACTACAGCCGCCAGCAGAGATCACCCATCGTCAACAATTTTGAAAGGAATTAATCATGGAAACCACCACGACAGCAAAACAGGGCACGCCAGGTCCAGCCGCAATGGTCGATGCGCTGAACAATACATTCGGCAAGCATGCGGGCAAGCGGGCTTCGCACGCCAAAGGCTTTTGCGCGGTCGGCGAGTTCAAGCCGGCAGCCCAGGTCGACGAGTTCGTCCTCAGCCCTCTTTTCGCGGCCGGCGCGCTGCACGCGACGGTGCGTTTTTCCGTCGGCGGCGGCAACCCCGGTGTTTCCGATAAAAGCCGCTCGGTACGCGGCCTGGCGATACGCGTCTCCGAAGGACCATCGAGCTGGGATCTGGTGCTGTTATCGGAACCGGTGTTTTTCGCCGCCACGCCGGCATCCTTCGTCAGCTTCCTGGAAGCGCGGGTGGTCGATCCTGAAACCAAGAAACCCAACCCGGAAAAAGTCGCGGCCCACAACGCCAAATTCCCGGACGGTACACGTCAGCCCGCCCTGCTGGCCGCGCACGCCGCCCCCGCTTCGTATGGCACGACGCCCTACTTCTCGAACAACGCCTTCATCTTCCACGGCAAGGATGGCGCGCCGCACACCGCCCGCATCATCGTCACGCCGGTCGCAGGCACCCACTATCTGTCGGATGAAGATGAGAAGAACCTGCCCGATTCCTTCCTGGAAGCGGAGCTGGAAACTCGCTTGCAAGGCGGCGCCGTCGAGTTTGACATCGTCGCGCAATTGCCGGCCGAGGGCGATTCGCTGAGCGACTCCAGCACGGCCTGGACGGGCGCCGGCACGGTCGCGCTCGGACGCTTGAGCGTCACCGCCCTGGCGGCGGCGGGCACATGCGACGGCCTGGTCTTTGTGCCGGTCAATTTGCCGGCCGGCATAGCGCCGTCGGACGACCCCATCTTGCAATCCCGCGCGGCCGCTTACGCCGTGTCGCTGAAGCGCCGGCAAGACGCTCAATAAGCGCCCGCCCCGCCGCCGCTTGCCAACCTTTTATCCAGGCCCACATCCATGAACCAGCTTGCGTCGTTGATGCCCATAGACGAGCCTCAGCCGATAGGCGCCTCCCGCGTCTCGTTCATCGAGCGCAGCGCCTTCTTCGGGCTAGGCTTCCGGCCGTTTTATCTGTTGGCCGCCGTGTTCGCCGTGCTGAGCGTTCCCGTTTGGCTGCTCGCCTTTCTCGGCCACCTGGGCAGTCTGCCCAACGTGACCTTGCTGTGGCATATGCACGAAATGGTGCTGGGATTCGCCGTTGCCGTGGTGGTGGGCTTTTTGTTCACGGCCGCGCGCAACTGGACCGGCTTGTGGACGCCGCGCGGCCGAACGCTGGCGCTGATCGCGGCCGTGTGGCTGGCTGGACGGGCCGCGATGTTGTTGGCGCCGCCGGCGATCGCGGCCGGCGTGGATCTGTTATTCCTTCCCGTCGCCATCGTCCCGCTGCTGAACGTGATGCTGCGCTCGGGCAAGCGCAGCAACTTGCCCTTGCTGGCCTTGCTGGTCTTGCTGTTCCTGACGAATCTGTCTTTCCATGCGAGCGTGCTCGGATGGTCGACGCTGTCGCCGATGAAGGCCATCGAAGTCGCCATTCTCGTGCTGGCGGTGCTGTCCACCGTCATGGGCGGCCGGGTGATTCCCGGCTTCACAAAAAACATGGCGCCGGGCAGCGCCCCCCGCAGCGATGCGCGGGTCGACCGCGCCGGTGTGGGCTTGCTGATCGCGGCCAGTCTCGCGTGGACGCTGGACTGGCCGGGCGCGCTGAGCGCGACGCTGGCCCTGGCCGCCGGCCTGCTGCAATGGCTGCGGCTTGCGTACTGGACGCCCGCCCAAACCCGCGCCTATCCGCTGCTGTGGATATTGCATCTGGCGTTCGCATGGATAGGCTTGGGATTTCTTTTGCTTGGGGCGGCGCAACTGGGCTACGCCAGCGTCAGCACGGCCATGCATGCCATCGCCATCGGCGGCATGTCCAGCCTGATTTTAGGCATGATGAGCCGCACCACCCTGGGCCACACCGGACACCGCATGCGTGCCGAACGCCATGAATGGCTGATTTTCGGCGCGGTGCAATGCGCGGCGATTTTCCGGATCCTGGCCAACGTCCTGGACCGCGATGCGAGAGGCATTTTTCTGACCATCTCCGCCATTTTTTGGGTGATCGCTTTCGCCACATTCATTGCCATGTTCGGCGCCCTGCTCTGTCGGCCCAGGATGGATGGCCGTGAAGGTTGACGCCTTCCCAGCCATGGGCAGCGTCGGCCCGGCGACGCGCCGTCGCGCCGCGCGATCCCCCATGAAAAACGCGGCCCGCGCCTTGCCCGCACGCGCAACACTTCGTATTCCCTATCGGAGTTGTTCCTTGCAAGTGAGGGCCCGGTACATTATGTTGAGGAATGTGTTGTTGGAAAAAAGCGCAGCTTTTTATCGGCATTCCGCGGCACTGGCAAACAACTCAAGGTTAGGTATGCCGACCCCGTCAGATCTTCCGTTCCAGCTCCACCTGCGTTTGCTCGAAGACGCTCTCGACGGGATCATTATTGTCGATCAGAACTCGATCATCCACTACATCAACCGCTCGATGGAAGTGCTGTCCGGCTACACGAGAGACGAGCTCCACGGCAGCTCGCTCGACCGGTTGATCGCGCCCGACGGCCTCGCGCCGCACTCGCGGAAAATCGCGGCCTTCATCGTCAACCAGCACCCTTCGGCCATATTGGGCAAGGTGCGCCAGCTGGAACTCCTGCTGCGCTCCGGCGAGGCCTGTCCGGTCGAGATGAAAGCGGTGGACCTGGGCCTATGCCATGGGCAAAGATACTTCGGCGCCTACATGACCGACATCCGCTTGCGTCTGCAAATGGAGGCGCGTAATCTGGACCTGGTACGCCAGCTGGAGGAACAGGCCATGACCGACGCCCTCACCGGCCTGCCGAACCGCCGCGCCTTCGAGCGAGAAGCGGTCAACGCCCTGTCGCGCAGCGCCAGGAGCGCGGCGCCGATCACCGTCGGCATCGGCGATGTGGACAATTTCAAGAACATCAACGACCAGTACGGGCACGGCGTGGGCGACGCCATCTTGCGGTCGGTGGCGCACGCCATCGCGTCCATCGCGCGCGACACCGATGTCGTGGCGCGGCTGGGCGGCGAAGAGTTCGGGCTGATTTTTCCCAACGCGACCGTCGAGCAGGCCAGCCATGTCGCCGAACGCATCCGGCGCGCCGTGGCGGCCTCCAGCGTGACGGTCGACGGCATCGGCGCCGTCCACGTCACCATCAGCATCGGCCTGGCGCGGCTGTTCGGGCGCGCCGGACTCGACGAGGCCTTGAGCGCCGCCGACCAGGCCCTGTATGTGGCGAAAAACAAGGGACGCGACCGGGTGGAATTGAGCAGCAGCTAAGGCCCGCTTGACGGCGGAGCAATATGACCGCCATCGGCCGACCACGCAAACGCAGGCCGCCGCCGCAACGCGGTTTTACACGGCAGCAATGTGTGCAAGGTAGCAAAATATTATTTGTCAGCCAGGCTTATTAATACGAATGAATGTTATTTTTCTTAGTTAGCGGATTCGGCAGGCGCGAATCTCAGATAGGAGTCATCATGATTTTAGGTATCGCAAGTGTATTGACCACGTCGATGTGGGCCGGGGTGGTATTGGGGGTTTCTTTTGTTGCCCAGCCAGCAAAGTTTTCCACGCCGGGTCTGGCCCGGCCGATCGCCCTCGCGACCGGCCGGCAAATGTTCAAGGTCACGCACCGGGTCGAAAGCGCGCTCGCCATCGCGGCGGTGCTGGTGCTGTCGGCGGCCGGCACGACCTTGCGCTGGCCCGTGTTTTCGGCCGCCGCGATACTCGCCTTCCAGATCATCGTATTGATGCCGCCGCTCTCCAAACGGGTCGACGAACGGCTGGCCGGCAAAGCAATATCCAAAAGTCCGTGGCACGCCGTGTTCAGCGTGACGGAAATAGTGAAACTGGCCCTGTTATTGACGGCCACGATAGGGGCATTAACGCATTCCGCCGCCGCGGCGGTATAAACGCGGCACCGATGTAGAGTTTATCGCAGGATAACTTAAACCATTCACCAAACGGCTTATCATGAATACAGTCACTATACTTTTGTCGTCGTTTATTCTGTCGATTACCGGCCTGTTCATCTTTATCTGGTCATTGCGCAAGCGCTTATTCGATAATACGGCGGCGGCGGCGTATGTCATTTTCTCCGACGGCGAAGTCGGTCGCGGCGAAGAGCCGTCGGCCACCGCCGCGCAACTCCAGGGCTTGCGCGAGCAGGTCCCCGGCCAGGCGCGCGCGGTGTTGTCGGCGGCCCAGGAAGCGACGCTGGCGCGCGAGCTGGAAGAACGCGTCGAGGCCGACCGCTCGACCGCCTTCGTGTCCTTCGTCTTCCTCAGCTGCGCCGTCGTGTGGCTGGTGGTCGGTTCGCTGGCCGGCCTGACCAGCTCCATCAAACTGCATCAGCCCGACTGGCTGGTGCAGCAGGCCTGGCTCACCTTCGGCCGCATCCGCACCATCCACCTGAATATCGTCGCGTATGGCTGGGCGCCGATGGCGTCCTTCGGCATCGCCAACTGGTTGCTGCCGCGCCTGCTGAAGACGCCGCTGATCGGCGGCCGCTACGCCGTCTTCGGCTGCATGTTGTGGAACGCGGGCCTGATCGCCGGCGTCGGCTGCATCGCCGCCGGCATCAGCGACGGCATGGAGTGGCTGGAAATGCCCTGGCAGGTCGACATCCTGATCGTCATGGGCGGCGCCCTGATGGGACTGCCGCTGGTCTACACGCTGCAAGCGCGCAAGGTCGACCACCTGTATGTGTCCGTGTGGTATATGGGCGCGGCGCTGTTCTGGTTTCCGATTTTATTCTTCATCGCCAAGCTGCCGGCGCTGCACTTCGGCGTCGAGCAGGCGACGATGAACTGGTGGTACGGGCACAATGTGCTGGGCCTGTTTTACACGCCGATGGCGCTGGCCTCGGTGTACTACTTCCTGCCCAAGATCATCGGCCGCCCGGTGCAATCCTACAATCTGTCGCTGCTGGGATTCTGGACGCTGGCCTTCTTCTATGGCCAGGTCGGCGGCCACCACCTGGTCGGCGGCCCGGTGCCGGCGTGGCTCATCACGCTGTCCATCGTGCAAAGCATCATGATGATCGTGCCGGTGATTTCCTTCTCGATCAACCAGCACCTGACCATGCGCGGCTACTTCTCCAAGCTCATCTATTCGCCGACGCTGCGCTTCCTCGTCCTCGGCGGCATGATGTACACCCTCAGTTCGCTTGAAGGCACGTTTGAAGCCCTGCGCAGCGTCAGCACGGTGGCCCACTTCACGCACTTCACGGTGGCCCACGCCCACCTGGGCCTGTACGGCTTCTTCACCATGGTGATGTTCGGCGCCATTTACTTTGTGATGCCGCGCGTGATGTCCTGGGAATGGCCCTACCCGAGCCTGATCGCCGTCCATTTCTGGCTGGTCATCATCGGCTTCGCGATTTACTTCATCGGCCTGTCGATAGGCGGCTGGTTGCAGGGTCTGGCGATGCTGGACGCGTCCAAACCCTTCATCGACTCCGTCAACGTCACCATCCCCTTCCTGAAGAGCCGCACCGTCGGCGGCTCCTTGATGACCCTGGGACACCTGGTGTTCGCCGGCCACTTCATCGCCATGGCCCTGCGTTACGGCCCGGCCCGCACCGGCGCGGCGCTGCTGCACACCCGCAAAGCCACATCGGCAACCGATCAACTGGCAGGAGCCTGACTATGCATGACGAGTTTAAACTGCTCAGCGGAGCGATGGTGACCCTGGCGCTTGCGACCTCGGCGTTGGTGGTGCTGCCCTTCATCCAGCTCAAGGGCGTCGAGCCGCCGAAAGGCTTGAAGCCCTACACCTCGGCCCAGCTGCGGGGGCGCGAGGTGTATATCAAGAACGGCTGCATCTATTGCCACTCGCAACAGCCGCGCGACAAGGCGCAGGCGCCGGACGACCAACGCGGCTGGGGCCGGGCGCCGGTCGCCGGCGACTATTATTACGACAAGCCGCACTTGCTGGGCACCATGCGCACCGGTCCCGACCTGTTCAATATCGGCGCGCGCCAGCCGAGCCAGGACTGGCACCTCGGCCATCTATACCAGCCGCGCGCCTACACGCCGGGCTCCATCATGCCGTCCTACCCCTTCCTGTTCGAGGCCAAGGACAAGGCCGATGCCGGCGAGCGCGTCGTGGCGCTGCCGCCCGGCTACAACCCGGGCGGAAAAGTCGTCGTGGCCACCCAGGAGGCGCTCGACCTCGTCACCTATTTGCAGGGCCTGGACCATACCTATCCCGTGTTCGAAACCATCGCCGGCACTAAAAAATAAAGGGGAATTCAAATGATCGAACAACCGAAGCATGACGCCCGGGAGCGCGAAAATCCCGACCCGCACGAGATGAGCCGGCCGGTTCCCCGCATCGTTTTGCTCGCCGTGTTCGGGGTGCTGGTGTGGTCGGTTTCCTACATCATCCTGACGCAAAAGGACGACGCCCCCGAGCTGGGCGACCATCGCACCATGGCCACGCTCCAGGGCAAGGCGCCCGGCGCGGGCGGCGCGGCCGATGGCGGACAAATCTTCACGGCCAACTGCGTCGCTTGCCACCAGACCACCGGCGCCGGGCTGCCGGGCGTCTTCCCGCCGCTGGCCGGTTCCGAATGGGCGCTGGCCGCCGACAAGGTGCCGGTCAATATCCTACTGCACGGCATTACGGGCAAGTTGACCGTCAAGGGCACGGAATATAACGGTCAAATGCCGGCCTTCAAGGAAAAGCTCAGCGACGGCGAAATCGCGGCCGTCCTCAGCTACGTCCGCAGCAACTTCGGCAACGGCGCCGGCAAAATCGGCGCCGACGTGGTGACGGCGGAACGCGCGGCCGGCAAGGATCGCAAGGATCCGTGGAACGGCGATGACGACCTCAACAAGCTCAAACAATAGCGCTCACTCAAGCAACAACGCTCACCACTGGCCGCGCCTGACCCTGGCGGCCGTGCTGACGGTGGCGCTGCTCGGTTTCGCCGCCATTTATCAGGCGACCATGGGCTTGAACGTGGTGTCCACGGAAGACGGCCGCCGCCTCGATGTCGAGCGCGAACCGAGGGACATGCCGTTCGCCGCGGTTCATCGCGCGCCGCCGACGACGCTGGCGGCGATGCTGCGGGCGGACCGGCGCGTGACCGTGGTCGCGTTTATCTACACCAGTTGCAATTCGGTCTGTACCGTGTTGGGAAGTGAATTTCAGCAAATGCAGCAAATTATTCGTCAGCGCAATCTGCAGGACAAAGTGCGTTTGCTGAGCATCAGCTTCGACGCCCGCGACACCGCCGAGCGCCTGGCATCGTATGCCGAGCGGCAGCACGCCGACCCGGCCATCTGGAAACTGGTCGGCATCGATTCCGAACCGCAACGCAAGGCCGTGCTCCAGACGTTCGGCATCGTCGTGCTGCCGGCGCCGCTCGGCGAGTTCGTGCACAACGCCGCCTTCCACCTCGTCGACAGCGATGGCCGGCTGGCGAAAATCGATGACTTCGATATGCCATCGCAAGCCCTGGCCGATGCCGTCGACATGTTCGAGGCGCACCGAAAATGACGCTGCCACCCCGGCTACGCGCACGCGGCCGCCTCGCCGCCGCCATCGCCGCCCTGGCCATCGCGCTGGTCTGCGCCCCGTGGCTGGAAGCGTCCATGCTGCGCCACATGTTTGTGCAGATTCCGCTGCTGCTGGGGTCCGGCTGGCTGCTGTCCGATACGCTTGCGATGCGGTCCCGGCTGCGCCGCATCGACGAATATGGCATCACCGGCTTGACGCTGCTGCTGTTCGTCAGCGCCTACTGGATGATTCCCCGCGCCCTGGAACTGAGTTTGACCTCGGCCGCTGCCGAAACCGGCAAGGTGGCTTCCCTCCTCCTGCTCGGGCTGGTGCTGCCCGGCTCCCTGAACCGCGGCCACTGGATCGTGCAGCTGTTTTTTTTAGGCAATTTCAGCGCCATGATGGCGATCGCCGGCATCCAATACCAAAACCTGCCCCAGCGGCTATGCAACGCCTATTTATTGGACGATCAAAACCTGACAGGCATCGCGCTCGTGCTGGCGTCGGTACTGTTATCCATACTGTGGTGCGTCCGGCTGGCGCCCGCCATTTCATTTCAACAAATTAAAGAAGAGTCCCATGTCCTACCAGGAACTGAATCAAGCCTCGATCACCTCACTCGTCCATGAGTTCTACGACGACGTCCGCGCCGATCCCGAACTGTCCCCCGTATTTAGCGCCGCCATCGGCGGCAACTGGACGCCGCACCTGGACCGGATGGTCGATTTCTGGTCCACCGTCATGCTCGGCACCAAAAGCTTTCAAGGCAATGTATTTGGCAAGCACATGATTTTGGAAGGCATCCTGCCGGCCCATTTCGTGCGCTGGCTGGCCCTGTTCAACGCCACCTCGTCCCGGCTGTTTGAGCCGCGCATCGCCAGCGAATTCCAGGTCACGGCAAAAAGAATCGCCGGGAGTCTACAATACGGCTTTTTCGGCAGCGTCGTGGTCTAGCAGGGGGGGCCAGCGATTGAACGGTAAGGCGGAAATCGAACCATGTTGAAAATCAAAAGAAAAGCCGGCCGGCCGCTGGCGGCAACGCTCGGTCAGCGCCGGGAAGACTTGTTGTCCGCCGCCCTCGACCTGTTCGTCGAGCACGGCTATGCCGATGTGTCGATGGCCATGGTGGCGAAGACGGCGCACGTCGCCATCCGCACCATCTATATTCAATTCGGCGCCAAGGATGCGTTGCTGAGAGCCATCGTGGAAGCCGATGCCGTATCGCACCGGCAGCAGCTGGAGAAGCTGGAACTGGACGGCCTGCCATTCGCCGCCAGGCTGGAGAAGCTCGCTCTCCATCTTTGGCGGCGTTGCAGCGATAACCGCGTGCGCAAGCTACAGGCTATCGTATTTTCCCACCCGGACCGCACGCTGAGCGACGCCTGGCGTCGCGCGAATCCAGAGCAAATGGCGACGCTGTTGCAGAAGGAGCTAGCCGCCGCGCCGATGCAGTTCATGCAGGATCTGACGCCCGAGTTGCTATGGGAGCATTTTTTGAGCTGTATCGCGGGCAATCCCGCGATCGTCGGCTGGACGCCCGAGCCGGAGCCCGAGGAACGCGTACGCCGAGGCCTGACCTTGTTTATCAGGGCGGTGTCGCGGTAAGCCCGCCCGGCGCTGACGACGGGCGGCGCACTTGAAATGCGCATGCGCCACGCCCAAGACGGGCAGAACCGCCCCCGCCGTTCAGCGAGGGCGATGGGCGGCCTTACTTGGGAATCGGCTCAGCCAGTTGGGCACCGTCCTTAAGCAAGAGGAACACCAGCAACTTGGCGGGCTTGGTCTCGCTGGCGTTACGCGATACGACGTGGCGCATGCCCGGCGACTCAACCCAGGAATCGCCGGCTTTATAAGTCACTTCCGGACCATCGTCGAGCTTGGATATCACCTCGCCCTCCAGCACATAAGCGAACACCGATCCAGGATGACGGTGCGGCACGGACGCCTGCCCCGGCGCATACGTCACCGTCGCCATCAAGCCCTTGGTGTTGGGAACATCGGCAAGCGGCAGCGCCTGAAGTATCGCGCGCGCTTCCTTGCCGTTCATCGCCGGGTCGTGGGCTTGCGCCGCGCCACCGAACAGGGTCGCCGCAGCCAGGGCGATGCTCAATTTCAATAAGGTCGATTTCATCGTCGTCCCCTTATTCAGCCGCAGGCATTTTGCGGAAGCCCACGCCGAAGCGGTTCCACGCGTTGATGGTGGCGATGGCCAGCGTCAGGTCGACCTGTTCCTTGTCGGTGAAATTGGCCTTGACCAGTTCGTAATCCGCATCCGGCGCGTGCGTGATCGACACCAGGGTCAACGCCTCGGTCCATGCCAGCGCGGCCCGCTCGCGCGGCGTAAAGAACGGCGTCTCGCGCCAGACCGACACGCCATGCAGGCGACGCTCGCTTTCGCCGGCCTTCTTGGCATCGGTGGTATGGGTGTCGACGCAGAAAGCGCAACCGTTGAGTTGGGATGCGCGCAGCTTGACCAGCTCCAGCAAAGGCGCCTCCAGACCCAGGTTCCCGACCGATGTTTCCAGCGCCATCATGGCCTTCATTGCATCCGGCGAAGCGGTATAAAAGTTGGCACGAGCATTCATGTTGAGTTCCTCAAGTTGATTGGTGTGCGGCTATTGTAGGAGGCCGCCGGCCCTCGTCGGATCACCAATTCCGGGAATAATGCGTAGTCCACGGCGGTCCAATCAATACGTCGCGGCGCCATCACCAAATGCTGGTGAGTATGCTCATGAGCCGGCTTTGATCCCGGTCTGACTCTGCCCCCTATTCTTCAAAAGGGACCGCTGCTCTCCAAAACGACCAGCCTTATCCAACGCTCCAATCCGACTACTGTCATTGCCGCATGCGCGTCTACCGTGCAAGCCATTGTGACAATCCACGCATTTTCCATTTGAGCAAGATGATATGCTATGCCACGGATTGACCAATGCCTACAATCGGCCAATGGGAGTCGTTCAGGTTGAGTGGAACCATGATGCGAAAAATGGATGACGACGCAGACTTTGGTGCTATGACTGTGAACTAGAGGTTGGCGTACTTTCATATATTTGATGCGCTAGATACGGCAGTTGCATCCAGAAAATTATCTGATGTTACAAAAGTGCTCTTAGATGCAAGGCTTACTGTGGAACAGGCTCATCAGACCGCAACTGCGATACTAGATAACCCAACGCTATACTCGCTTCGTTAACGGCCTGAGTCGGCAAGCACCGGCCATTCGCTTCCTGGCATTGGGGCCTCCAAAAACACGAAATTGCCCAGTATTTGCCGGCTAGCCAGTTTTTATTGATTGAACATTCAAAAAAGCCTATCGTTACGTTATTGAACAATCGTTCCATAACGAATTTGAACTCCGATGGCGCGTCCGAGAAATTTTCACGAAGACGATGTGATTGACCGCGCCGCGGATGCCTTCGGTCGCCTGGGGTACGCAGCGTGCTCAATAGACGATCTGGTCGACGCCACGGGACTGCAACGCGGCAGTCTGTACAAGGTCTTCGGCTCCAAGCGTGGGCTGTTCGAACAGGTTTTACGCAAGTCGCTTGTCGCCGATTGGCACGACCGGCCCGCTGCCCTGGACATCATGATTACAGCCCTGCGTGAAATGGCTGGCATTGATGCGCCAATCGCCGCCCTGTGTCGCACTGCGCTCGCCGCCTACTCGGGCGACGCCGCGCGACTGCTGGGCGTCCGCCTCCTGCAACACCTGCCCGACAAGGAATGACAATGCCCATACTTGAACTTTCCGACAACGAATTGTGTGTCCATTTGCCTTGGTGGGAAAAACTGTCTGCCCTCAGTGGCGACATTCGTGTCCCCCTCGGCATGGTGCGAGGCGCCACCGAAGACGACGGCTTTGAAGGGCGCGCGCTCGGGCTGCGCCTGCCCGGCACGCACATCCCGTTCGTGCTGGCTGCAGGTACATTCATTAAGGACGGCGACCGGCAGTTCGTCCTTACCCGGCGCACGCTGCGAACAATAGTGATCGAGCTTACGAACGCTAAATGGACGCGACTCGTCATTGGCGTACCGGACCCACATGACGCGGCGGCACGCATCAATGCCGCGGTTGCAAGGTTTCACAGCTAATTCCGGGTAATTCCTTCCACTTTCATTAGCGAGGCCAAGCATGTTCATGTCAGCCGCACCAGAAATCAGGGGAGTCGGGCGTCCCGCCGTCTTGTTGGGTGCAGCAGGCGCATTGGCCTCGATGGCCGTGATGCCTTATGCGATGACATTGTCGCCGGGGCTGTTCGCGCGGATGCCATTGCCATTGCCCTTATTTCTGATCGTGCAATGCTTGCAGGCGTTCGTGCTGTTGACGCTGCTGAGTTGGGTAGGGTTCCGTCTGGCCGATACCGTCGGTTTGAAAGTGCCGACCCTGCACGCCGGTCCCGGCCGGACCGCGCTCCTCTCGCCAGCGCGACGCAGCCTGGGCATGGCCGTGGTCACCGGCGGCCAGGTCGGCCTGGCCCTGCTCGTCCTCGGCAAGGTCTCTGAGCCGCTCATGCCGGCCATGATCGGTTCGGTCGTGCCGGACATCGAATTATGGAAGCGCCTGCTGGCATCGTTCTACGGCGGCATCGCGGAAGAACTCATGTGCCGTCTGTTCCTGATGAGCCTGCTGGTCTGGCTCGCCAACCGGTTCCTGGCACGCACCGGCGCGATAGCGGATGCGCGCGCGATTTGGACCGGCATCATCGGCGCCGCCCTCGTGTTCGGTGCGCTGCACCTTCCCGCCGCGGGGGCATTGTTCCCGCTGACGCCGATGGTCGTCGCCCGGATCATCGCCATGAATGCCGTCGGCGGGGTCGTCTTCGGGTGGCTGTACTGGCGACGCGGGCTAGAGCACGCGATGGTGGCGCATTTTTTTGCCGATATCGTGCTCCATGGGACTGGCGGTAGCTGAAACCTAGTTGTACCTTACGCTGCCAGCACTGGCTGCTTCGGGGCGCTCTCGGCCTAACGTGAGAATCCGTGAGTTTTGCATCTGAGCAAGCTGTTATCCTTAACGCAGTCGGCCGCGTTCGGCCAGGAGCTGACATCCACATTGCGAGCTGCGATAAAGAAAAATATGAAAAAGATAGTTATTGGTCGCGCTGAGGTTGCAGAACAGTTCGTTAGGCTAGGGTATGGTGACCTTATAGACGACG
The DNA here is from genome assembly GCF_025354735.1 of Rugamonas sp. Classification (GTDB taxonomy): domain Bacteria; phylum Pseudomonadota; class Gammaproteobacteria; order Burkholderiales; family Burkholderiaceae_D; genus Rugamonas. The sequence continues at coordinate 194 of NZ_JANXMI010000015.1, read as the reverse complement.
AATCGAAATTTCGTTCACTTGATTTTCTTACAGAGAGGCTGACGACTGATGAAATTAAGGGTACCTCTAGAAACCTATCCTGCCGTTCGCAGGTTCGGTAAAATTCTGGCATCAGCCCGCGACCAATGAATACCACAATGATGAAGCCCCGGATCAGCCTGTTTGCCGAACATGAACGCGAAGACCGTCGTACC
>NZ_JANXMI010000013.1 GCF_025354735.1 Rugamonas sp. | reverse complement strand
TGCGGCTCAAGTGCAACAACGGCGGCGGCATCGAACGCACCTTCAGCAATACCCTGATGACGATTTCGCTCAATGCGATCGGCATGCATATCCCCGACCACGAGGTCAAGCGCCATGAATTTTTCGGCACTTACGGCGTGGCGCGCGATATCACCGACCGCAAGCGCGCCGAGGAAGTCATTTCCTACCAGGCCTACCACGACATCCTGACCGACCTGCCGAACCGCATGCTGTTCAAGGACCGCCTGGGCCTGGCCGTGATCCAGGCCAAGCGCAAGTTGACGGAACTGGCCGTGATGTTCGTCGACCTCGATCGCTTTAAACTGGTCAACGACACGCTGGGCCACGTCAAGGGCGACGAGCTGCTGCAACAGGTCGCGCTGCGCCTGAAGGATTGTCTGCGCCGCGGCGACACGCTGGCGCGCCAGGGCGGCGACGAGTTCACCATCGTGCTGCCGGAGCTGCGCGACCGACAGGACGCCAAGGCCATCGCCGACAAATTCCTCGAAAGCCTGCACCAGCCCTTCGACCTCGATGGTCATGAAGTGCATATCTCGGCCTCGATCGGCATCGCCATTTATCCGGGCGACGGCGAGACCATCGACGAGCTGCTGCGCCACGCCGACATCGCCATGTACCAGGTCAAGGCGCTGGGCAAGAATGGCCACAGCTTCTATCACAATTCGATGCTCGACGTGTCGCACCAGAAGATCGCGCTCGAGCAAAGCCTGCGCAAGGCGCTCGAGCAGAACGAGCTGGAAATGTACTACCAGCCGCAGGTCGACGTGGCCACCGGCCGCATCATCGGCGCCGAGGGCCTGATGCGCTGGAACCATCCGCAGCGCGGCCTGCTGTCGGCCGGCGAGTTCCTGCCCTTCGCCGAGGACAACGGCTTGATGCTGCCGATCTCGGACTGGATGCTGGGCGCCCTGTGCCGCGACCTGCTGCTGTGGAACGCGGCCGGCGGCGAAAACATCCGCCTGTCGCTGAACCTGTCGCCGCAATACCTGGACCGCGGCGACTTCTTCGAGAAGATGCGCGGCGCGCTGACGCGCTACGGCATTTCGCCGGCGCAGATCGAAGTCGAGATCACGGAAAACATCTGCATCCGCAATCCGCAGTACGCCATCGACCAGTTGAACAAACTGTGCCAGCTCGGCGTCTCGGTGGCCATCGACGATTTCGGCACCGGCTATTCCTCGCTGTCGTATCTGCACCGCTTCCCCATCCACACCATCAAGATCGACCAGTCCTTCGTCAAGGAGATCCACGACGAGCAGGGCCACTATCCGGTCATCCTCGCCATCATCTCGATCGCGCGCGGACTGGGGCTGCACCTGGTGGCCGAGGGCGTGGAGACCGACGTCCAGGCGCGCTATCTGCAGGCGAACGGCTGCACCACGATGCAGGGTTATTTCTATCACCGTCCGATCTCGCTGCCGAACTTCATCAACGTTCTTCAGCTCGAGCGCGGCGACCAGCTCGAGCCGCCGCGCCCGCACGCGCTGCATGCGGTGCCGCATCACATGACCGCGATCCAGGCCTGAGCGCGCATGCAGAAATTCCCCCCGACCGAGGCTGACGCTTCCGCCGGCAGCGCCTACACCGCCGAATTTTTGCGGGTCAAGGCGCTGGCCGAGCGCGGCGTCGCCAACGCCCAGCACAGCCTGGGTTTCATGTACTTCAACGGCCAGGGCGTGGCGCAGAGCTATGCGCTGGCCGTGGCCTGGTACCGGCAGGCGGCGACGGCGGGCCTGGAGCACGCGCAGTACAACCTCGGCGTGATGTACCAGAAGGGCCAGGGCGTGGCGCTCGATTATCCGGAGGCGGCGCGCTGGTATCAGCTGGCGGCGGAGCAGGGCTACGCGGCCGCGCAATATAACCTCGGCTGGTTGTACGCGAAGGGCCAGGGCATAGGGCAGGACAGCCATCTGGCCATGCACTGGTTCAGCAAGGCCGCCGAACAGGGCGACGCCGGCGCGCAAAACAATCTGGGCATGATGTACGACACCGGCAAGGGCGTGCCGCAGGATTTCAGGCAGGCCATCGCGTGGTACCGCAAGGCGGCCGAGCAGGGATATGCGCGGGCCCAGTTCAACCTCGGGCTGCGCTACGACAACGGCCAGGGCGTGCCGCAGGACGCCGCTCAAGCCATGTCGTGGTACCGCAAGGCGGCCGACCAGGGTTACGCGCCGGCGCAGTTCAACCTCGCGCTGCGCTTCGACAAGGGCGACGGCGTGGCGCAGGACAGCCAGAAGGCGATCCTGTGGTATCGCCGCGCGGCCGACCAGGATCACGCCAGCTCGCAGTTCAATCTGGGCCTGATCTTCGACAACGGCCAGGGCGTGTCGCGCGACGAGCACAAGGCGCTGGAGTGGTATCGCAAGGCGGCCGGGCAGGGCCACGCGGCGGCGCAGAACAACCTCGGTCTGCGCTACGACCATGGCCAGGGTGTGGCCCAGGATTACGAACAGGCGCAGTTCTGGTACCGCAAGGCGGCCGAGCAGGGCAACCCGGCGGCGCAATATCATCTGGGCCTGCTGTACGACGGCGGCCATGGCGTGGCGGCCGATCATGGCGAAGCGATTTTCTGGTATCGCAAGGCGGCCGACCAGGGCCATTTGCGGGCCCAGTTCGACCTCGGCCTGCGCTACGAAACGGGGCGCGGCGTGCCGCAGGATCATCGCAAGGCGATGGCGTGGTACCGGCGCGCGGCCGATCAGGATTACGCGGCGGCCCAGTACATGCTTGGCATGCTGTTCGACCGTGACGACGGCCCCGCGCCGGACAGCGCCCAGGCCAACGGCTGGTATCGCAAGGCGGCCGGGCAGGGCCACGCGCTGGCCCAGTTCACGCTGGCGCTGCGCTACGATAACGGCCAGGGCCTGGCGCAGGATTATGCGGCGGCCCATGGCTGGTATTTGCAGGCGGCCCGGCAGGGACATGTGCGCGCGCAGTTCAACCTGGGCCTGATGTATTTCAGCGGCCAGGGCGTGCCGGCCGATATGGCGCAAGCCTATCTGTGGCTGGCGATGGCCGAACGCGGCGGCCTGCCGGCGGCCCTCAAATACCGCAAGAACGCCGCCGCGCGCATGGATGCGGCGCAGCTGGCCCACGTGCGGGAGCGGCTGGAGACGCCGCCGGCGTAAATGGCGATGATAGAATCGGTTTAAATTCGCTGAGCCGCTGGAAAGGGAAGTCGTATGGTGCTATCGATGGTGCGGCAGGTGCCGGCCCGGCTGCGGCGCGCGGCGCCGCTGTTTTTTTCGCGGACCTTGCCGCTGGCGCTGTCGCTGTCTTTGCTATGGTGCGGCGCCTGCCACGCGGCGCCGCTGCAGCCCTATCGCCTGGTGGCGGGCGAGCTGCCGCCCTTCGCCACGGAAAGCGATCCGCGCGGGCAGGGCGCCCTGGTCGAAATCGTGCAGGAGCTGGCGCGCCGTCTCGGTACGCCGCCCAAGGTGGAATTCTATCCATGGCAGCGGGCCTTGATGATGACGGCCAATCTGCACCACATCGCCGTGCTGCCGCTGACGCGCACGCCGGAGCGCGAATCGCAGTATCGCTGGCTGGCCCATTTATACATGCAGCGCTTCGTGTTCGTGGCGCGCCACGGCAGCGTCAACGTCAATGACCTCGACGAGTTGCGCAAGCGCCGCGTGGCCGTGCTGCGCGGCTCCCTGCACCTGGAGGCGCTGACCGAACAAAAATTCCAGCACCTGATCGAATGCGCCACCGCCAGCGAGTGCATGCGCATGGTGGCCACGGGCCTGGCCGACGCCAGCTATGGCAGCGAGGCGGTGCGCCGCAGCGCCCTCAATCTGGGCCATGGCAAGGAAGCCGATTTCGATTACAGCCTGCCGTTCCGCGCCGGCGAAATCTGGCTGGCCGGTTCGCTCGATTTTTCGGACGCGGAAGCGGCCAGCTGGCGCGGAGCCATGGCGGCCATGCGCGCCGACGGCAGCGCCGCGCGCATCCTGCGCAAATACGGCCTGGACCCGGATCTCGACAAGCCGTAGCCGCGCCGGCGGCGCCGGTCCCGCTCCGCCATCGTCTTCTAGCTTATGGCCGGCGCCGCGTGGCCGGCCAGGCGCAGCCCGAGCGCCGCGACGACCTGTTCCAGCACCGCGTCCCAGTCGCCGGCTCGTGGCTGGCGGAACAGCCGCATCGTCGGATACCAGGGGCTGTCGTCGCGGCCCAGCATCCAGCGCCAGTCCGGTGCGAACGGCAGCAGCAGCCAGACCGGCTTGCCCAGCGCGCCGGCCAGATGCGCGATCGACGTATCGACGCAGATCACCAGGTCCATCTGCGCCACCAGCGCGGCGGTCGCGGCGAAATCCGTTTGCAGCGCGGCGAACTGGCGGATGCCGCCGCCGCCGTTTCCACCATCGCCGCCATTGTCACCATCGCCGTCGAGCTGCACCATGTCGACCGCGCGCGCATCCTTTTGCAGCGAAATGAAATCGGCCGCCGGCGTGACGATGCGGCGCAGCTCGATCAGCGCCATCGAGCGCTGGCGGTCGTTGGCGTGGCCGGCGCTGCCGGCCCAGGCGATGCCGATGCGCGGCTTCGACGTGGTGTCCGACCCGAGCCGCGCCCCCCACGCCGCCGCCAGCCGCGCGTCGGCCCGCAGATAGGGCGTGTCGGCGGGGATGGTGGACAGGCGCGTGGCGAAGGCGAGCGGCAGGCTCATCAGCGGACATTGCAGGTCGCAGGGCGGCAGCGGCGCATCGTCGGCCAGCACCTGATGGGCGCCGGCCAGCGTCGCCAGCAGCGTGACCAGCGCCGGTTGCACGCGCAGGATCACGCGCGCGCCGCGCGCCGCCAGCAGCGGCACGTAGCGGCAAAATTGCAGCGTGTCGCCCAGGCCCTGCTCGGCGTACACCAGCAGCGTCTTGCCGGCCAGCGCACCTTGGCCATGCCACAGCGGCGGCGCCGCCGGCCGCAGCGCCTGATAGGCCGGCTTGCGCCAGCGCCATTCGAATTGCGGCCAGCCGTGTTCCAGGTCGCCGTCCAGCAGCCGGCACACGGCCATGTTGACGTTGGCGTCGACGTGCTCGGGATCGTGCCGCAGCGCCAGCGCGTAGCTGCGCAGCGCCTCGCCGCTGCGGTTCAGCATTTGCAGGGTGTTGGCGCGGTTGAACAGCGCCTGCGGATGTTGCGCTTGCAGCAGCAGCGCGCGGTCCAGGCACAGCAGCGCTTCCGCATGGCGCTGCAATTCGTGGAGCGCGTTGCCCAGGTTGTTCCAGCCGTCGGCGAAGGCGGGGTCGAGGCGCAGCGCGCGTTCCAGCCACGGCAGCGCGTCGGCGCCGCGCCCCATGGCCAGCAGCGTGCTGCCGTAATTGTTCAGCGCCGTCACATGCTCCGGCTCGATCTCGAGGGCGCGCCGCAGACAGGCCAGCGCCGCGTCGTAGCGCTCCAGCCGCTTGAGGACGGCGCCCAGGTTCAGCTGCGGCGCGGCCTCGTGCGGCAGCAGCGCGGCGGCGCGTTCGATCAGGTCGAGCGCGGCCTGAAGGTCGCCGCTTTGCAGCGCGTAGACGCCGAGCATGTGCAGCGCGTGCGGGTGGTCGGGCTCGGCGTCTATCACCTCCAGATACAGCGCGGCGGCCTGCGCCAGCTCGCCGCGCTGGTGCAGTGCGACCGCCCGCTCCATGGTGGCCTGGGCGGTGGACGGGGAGCCGCCGGCGGCGGGATTGTTCACATTATCGTTCATCTAACTGTGCTGAAAAAACCATCGATGCCGTCAGTATGCGGGCAATCGCCGCCGTCGCGCGGCCGGATTTTAAATAAAACAACTTGCCGGATGATGTGTCGTGGACAGCGAAAAAGTTTTCACAAAAAAATAGTTTCACTCTTTACCGCGCTTTTCAAAGCGCCCATACTGGCACAGTCAAGCTCCGCCACAGTGCCGGGTTAGCCGCGTACCTCCTCGCCGGCATGGCGCCGCTCGCGCCGCCATGCCGGCCCTGCTGAAGAAAGATAATCCATGAACAAGCACGACGATCCATCCGATGGCGCCGAGTCCCCGCTCCACGCCGATACCGAGCCGCGCCCATCGCGCCGCAACTTCCTGAAAGCGTCCGGCCTGCTGGCCGCCGGCGGCGCCACCGCGCTGTCGGCCGCCACCACCGCCGCCGCCGCCGCCGCCAAGGACACGGCCGGCCAGCTGCCGCTGCCCAAGCAATTCGCCGCCGCCGCGGCCACGCCGCCCGAGGTGCCCAAGCTGCCGATGAACGGCGCCACGCTGTTCGCCAAGGCTTGCAAGGCCGAGGGACTGGCGGCGCTGTTTTGCTGCCCCGGCAACTACACGGTGACGCACGCGATGGCCGCCATCGGCATCCCGGTCTACACCGGCCGCGACGAGCGCTCCATGAGCCACGCGGCCGACGCCTTCACCCGCGTGACGGGCGAAGTGTCGGCCACGTCGGGCACCGAAGGTCCGGGCTTCACCAACCTGATTTCCGGCCTGGCCAACGCCAAGGCCGCGCGCACGCCGATCTTGTTCTTGTCGAGTAACAAGAGCGTGCGCGAGGAGGACACCGAGGCGGCGATCCAGCTGATCGAGCAGCAGAGCGTGACGGCGCGCCTGGTCAAGTGGCAGAAGCGCCTGGTCAATCCGCACCGCAACCACGAGTACGCCGCCTATGCCTTCCGCCAGCTCAAGACCGGCGTGCCCAGCCCGGTGCACCTGGACTTCACGGCCGAAGCGGGCGACGGCAAGTTGAACAAGCCGGGCGACATCGTCTACAACTTCGACAAGAGCTTGTACCGCACCGATGCCCGGCCCCATCCTTCGCCGGCCCACGTGGCCAAGGCGGTGGCGCTGCTGCAATCGGCCAAGCGGCCCATCATCGTGTCGAGCACCGGCGTGTTTTACAGCAAGGCCTGGGACGCGCTGCGCCAGTTCGCCGAGAAGACCCAGATTCCCGTGGTCGAATCGGGCGCCATGCGCGGCCAGTTCCCGGACGACCATGCGCTGTCGGCCACCTGCGCCCCGGCCGCGCTGGCCAGCGCCGACGTGGTGATGCTGGTCGGCCAGTACTGCATGCCCAACATCGGCGAATACGCCTTCGGCCCGGACGCCCACTACATCCGCATCGACATGGCGGCCGAGGACATCGGCCGCAACCTGCCCATCGCGGTCGGCATCGTCAGCGATGAAAAGGCGGCGCTGGAAGTGCTGCTGCGCGAGGCGCCGGCCATGCGCCACGACGACTGGCTCGCCGAAATCGCGGCCGCCCGCAAGGCCTTCGAGGACGAGAACGACGCCATCTACAAGCAGGTGCTCGGCTACAAGGACGCGGTCCATCCGGCCGTCATCGCCAAGGAGCTGTCCGACTTCCTGTACCACGGCGCCATCCCGAAAGAGCAGACCCTGATCGGCTCGGGCGGCTTCGGCATCGCCCGCTACACGCGGCGCTGGCTGCGCGCCTATCGGCCGGCGCAGATCATGAACGGCCAGTACCAGTTCGGCACCGTCGGCGCCGACGTCGGCTACGCGGTCGGCGCCGGCGTCGCCGTCAAGGAAGGCATAGGCGCGCAGGCCGCGTACAAGGGCCATCCGACCGTCACCATCATGGGCGACGCCTCGTTCGGCTACTCGGGCATGGAAATCGAAACGCTGGCCAAGCTGCGCATTCCGGCCATCATCATCGTCTACAACAACAATGCCTGGGGCACCTGGTATTTGCAGGACGATGAACCGCTCGTCGTGCCGATGCACCTGTTCCAGGAAAACATACGCTACGACAAAATGGCCGAGGCGCTGGGCGGCCACGGCATCTACGTCAGCAAGCCGGAGGAATTCACGCCGGCGCTGAAGAAGGCGTGGAAGACGGCCGTCGACACCGGCATGCCGACCGTCATCAACGTCCAGGGCAAGAAGGAATACTGGCAGCGCGAGAAATTCCCGCCCGGCTTCCTCGGCAAGATCGAACCCGGCGTGACGTCGTACTACCACTAGGCCGGCGCATGGATCAGCAATCTTCCGATGCCGTGGTCGATGTCGATGGCCTCGACGCCGTCGGTGCCGTGCTGCGCCAGTACGCCGGCCGCGGCGTGTTTTCCGCTTACCGCATGGAGCGCCGCAAGCCGGGCGTGGCCGAGTACCATTTCGGCTGGCTGTACGGCCAGCCGTTCACGCTGGGCGTCGACCTGGCGCAGCGGCGGCTGGCGCTGGTCGACTTGCTGCCCGGCGTGGTGCGCGACTCGATGATGCACAAGGAGTTGCGCGCCTTTTTGAAAGGCCGCGCGGCCGCCGACGTGCCCGCGCACCGGCGCGTCGATCCGCAACTGGCGACAGCGACGGCGCGCCTGCGCGACGGCATCGTTTCGCTGGAGCTGGCGCTGGAAGGCGGCGGTCGGCAAGACTACGAATACGGCGCCGGCAAAATCATCAATCTGGCCCATGAGCTGTTTCTGTTCATGAACGAATACTGGGCCGACTATATGTGGGAAAACTTCCGACTGAATATGGAGTAGAAAATGTCCAGGAAAATCAACAGCAAATTCAAATACGCGGCCGTCGTGCTGCTGGCGCTGGCCGTCGTGCCGGCCAGCCGGCTCGTGTTCAGCGCCGACGCGGCCAAGCCGGCGGCGGCCGTCGACGAGAGCGGCGATCCGTCGCCGTTCCCGCCGGGGCCGAACGCGATGCTGGTCAAGCAGACCTGCTCGCAATGCCACACGCCGAACGTGATCGTGACCCAGACCTTCGACGAAAAAACCGCGCGCAAGCTGTATCAAAAGATGATGGGCGAAAGCCCGGACACGGAACGCGGCAAGAAGATCGTCACGTATCTCTCGACGGTGCTGGGCGAAAAATCGGAATAGGATATTTCGCCGCACCAAAGCAAAAGCCCGCAGCGGAGATCGCCGGCGGGCTTTTTTTTATGCGGCGGGCGCGGCGGGCGCGCCCTTGCGGTATCGCAGTGCTTAAGCCTTGCGGCGGCGGGCGATGAAGCCCAGCAGGCCCAGGCCGGCCAGCAGCATGCCGTAGGTTTCAGGCTCGGGGACGGCGGCCATCACGGACACGTTGTCGAGCACCGCGCCGCCGTTGCCGGCCGCCGCGCTGGTGAATTTCAGCACGGTCGATGCGCCGGCGGTGAAGTCGAGCATATACGAATGCGTCGTGCCCGTGCCCAGGTACGATTGGGCCAGCGTGGTGCCGCCGTCGAAGCTGACGTACAGCTGCGGCGCCGCGTCGGAGTTTTCCGACAGGTCGAATTTCAGCGTGTATTTCTGGCCGGCGACGGTGGACAGCGACTGTTGCAGCGAGCCAGGGCCCGGCGTGCCCAGCATGTCGATGCTGTTGCCGCTGATGGCGCCGTAGTTGCCGTTGACGATGTCGACCGACTGCGCACCCACGGTCCAGCCGGTCAGGGTGGTGTCGCCGACGGCCAGCGTGGTGTAGCCGCTGAACGCGGTGCCGGTGTAGGTTTCGAAATCGCCGTTGAAGACCAGTTCGCCCGACGCCTGTGCGTAGCCGGTGGACAGCAGAGCTGCGACGAGGGCAGCTTTCAGATATTTTTTCGAGATCATATTATTCATCCTTGAGGTCGGGCGCGAACGAAGCGGTTTTCCGTCGCGGAATGCTTAATATAACATTAATTTCCAGAATTTCACAAATTCAATGCGAATTTTGAAATTAACATGTCTGTATGGAAATCATTTCGCAGCCGGTTTGCAACAGCGTTGGCCTCCGCGCTAATACGAAACTAGCGATACGGCAAGTAAATTACGTAGCGCAATCTCAACAATTCGATACAAAACTGCCTGATTCAGAAATCTCTACGACACACGCCATTGAGAAGATGGCAAGTAGACGATATTCATCGTTTAACGCCCGCCCGACCGTGCGAGGGACATCCCTTCGCATGGTCGCCGCGTTTGAAATCCATGCCCGCGCTGGATGTTCGACGACGGCGTCAACGATGCCATGACCAGGTTACGATGAAAATATCTATTGCGACGAAGCTTAGCCTTTTGAAAACGGCTGGGCCGCGCCTGATGCGCAGCGGCTTGTATTTGCTCGCCATCTTTCTGTTTTGCCTCAGCTTCTGGATCCACCGTTCTTTCGGCAAGCCGGACCTGGACCAGCTGACCTACCATCTCAATTACGGCTTTGAACTGCTGCGCACGAGCGATCCCGTTTTCGCCGAAAGGTTTGTCAAGTGGTGCGTGCTGGTGCCCTTGCTGCTGCTGGCGCTGTGCTGGTACGGCGAACCGCGCGTCTGGCGCGTGATCGCGAAAACCCCGCAGCGTTGCCGCGCGCTGCTGTACCGGCTGCATGGCTGGTTTCCTCAACTGCTGATGCTGGGCGCGACGGCGTTCTAGGTATGCGACGTGTCGGCCCTGAAGTACGTGACGGCCAGCTTCGGTCCCGACTATTTTGGCGCGAATTATGTGCCGCCGGGATCGGTCGTCCTGACGGCCGCCAAGCCGAAGAACCTGGTGCTGATCTACGTCGAAAGCCTGGAAGAGGGCTACACCGAACCGGGCGCCTTCGGCCGCGACTTACTGGCGCCGCTCACCGGCCTGCACGGCACCAGTTTCCCCGACTATCAGCAGGCGCCCGGCACCGGCTGGACCATCGCGGCCATGGTGGCGACGCAATGCGGCGTGCCGCTGGAACGCGGTAAGCGTCTGCCCAGTGACGTCTTGAGTGGGTTGGTAATTTGATCGATGATGGCGTCACACCGCTGGGAAGCGGCGTAATCTCAGAGAGCTGCTGGTAAGTTGCAGTTCCAAGGCAAGAATTCATCAACCCGGTTGACGG
>NZ_JANXMI010000320.1 GCF_025354735.1 Rugamonas sp. | reverse complement strand
CCGGCGCCGATGACGACGGCGCGCCGCTGCGGTGGCGGCGGCGCGGCCGGCGGCGGCTGGCGGCTGGCGTAGACGGCGCGGATGTCGTCGCTGCCGGCCGGCGCCGCGCAGACAAAGCCGGCCCGCGTGAGCGCCCACACCTGGGCCTCGTCGGGCGCGCGCGCCAGCAACGTGGCGCCCTGCACGGCGAGTTTGGCCAGCGCCCGCGCGGACGCGGCGACGGGCAGGTGGAAGTGATCGACGCGGGCGTCGAGCTGCGGCAGCACGTCGTCCAGCGCGCCTATCATCAGGTCGAGCGTGACGCGGCCGTCATCGAGCAGCAGGCGGTGCACGCCCGGCACCAAAGGCGGCCACATGGCGCGCAGCTGCGCCAGCGCGGCGGGCGCCAGCTCCGACGACGCCAGCCGGGACGCCGCCGGCGCCTGCGGCGCGATGGCGAGGTAGTGCAGCGCGCGGCCGGCCGCCTGCGCGTCGGCGTCGGCCCGCCACGCCGCCCACGTCGCGCAGAAGTGCTGGCCGTCGCCGAAGTCGGTGGCGAGGATGACGTGGCGCGCGCTCACGATGCGAGGTCCGGGGTCAGCCGACCGCCGCGTGGCGGAAGCAGGCCGGGTCGTGATCGTTGACCATGCCTATGCCCTGCATATACGCATAAATAATGGTCGAGCCGACGAATTTGAAACCGCGCTTGGCGAGGTCTTTGGAGAGGCGGTCCGACAGCTCGGTCTTGGCCGGACGCGGGCCGTCGCGGTGGACGATGGGCGTGCCGCCGACGTAGGCCCACAGGAATTGATCGAGGCTGGAGCCCTCGGCGCGCAGCCGCAGATAGGCTTGCGCGTTGGTGATGGCGGCCGCCACTTTCAGGCGGTTGCGCACAATGCCGGCGTTGGCCAGCAGCTCGGCCACTTTGGCGGCGTCGTAGGCGGCGATTTTTTCCGCGTCCCAGCCGTCGAAGGCGGCGCGGTAGTTGGCGCGCTTGTTGAGGATGGTCTCCCAGCTCAGTCCCGCCTGCGCGCCTTCCAGGTTGAGCATCTCGAACAGCCGGTTCTCGTCATGGCAGGGCACGCCCCATTCGCTGTCGTGGTAATCGATGTAAAGGGGGTTGGCCATGTTGGCCCAGCTGCAGCGGGTGTGTGTCATGAGGCGCGAAGTCGGATGGACAAGGCGGCCAGTATAACAAGTGAGGCAGGCGCGGCAAGCGCGGTGATCTTGATAAAATGGGCGCGGACCCGGGGCATCCCCCATCATCAGGAGCAGACATGCAATTTGAAGCAACCGTGGAGTGGCGGCGCGACGGCCAGGATTTTCTCGATCAGCGCTACAGCCGCGCGCATGCGTGGCGCTTCGACGGCGGCCTGGTGGCGCCGGCGTCGTCGTCGCCGCTGTCGGTGCCGCTGCCGATGTCGGACCCGGCCGGCGTCGATCCGGAAGAGGCGCTGGTGGCCGCCGCGTCCAGCTGCCATATGCTGTTCTTCCTGTCGATCGCGGCCCGGCGCGGACACACGGTCGACCATTACCGCGACCACGCCGTCGGCGTGCTGGGCCAGGATGAGCGCGGGCGGATGGCGATGACGCGCATCACGCTGCGGCCGGCCATCGCCTTCGCCGGTAGCGCGCCGCCGGGCGCCGACGAGCTGGCCGCCATCCATCACGCGGCGCACGCGCAGTGCTACATCGCCAATTCGCTGAAGACGGAGGTGGTGGTCGACGCGGGCGCGTGACGGCGCGGCGCGGCCGCGGCGCCGTTCACAATTCGAGGTCGCTGGCCAGGCCGAGGCGGCGGCGGTCGCCGTCCAGCGTCGGCGGCGCGCTCAGGTTGGTGAACAGCGTCACTTCGCCGTCGGCGACGGCCTCGTCGAGCTGGCGCATCAGGCGCGGGAACAGGCCGTCGGCCCGCGTGCGCGCGGTGCTGTAGAGCGCGGCCCAGGCGTTGCGGCCGGAACGCTTGGCGATGTACAGGCCCTGGTCGGCCAGTTCCACCACCTGCGACCAGGACAGCAAGCGCGGCTGCTCCGGCAGGAAGGGGAAGCAGGCGAAGCCGATCGAACAGGTCTTGACCAGCGGCGTGCCGTCGGGCAGCACAAAGGGCCGGTTGGCGACGGCGGCGCACATCCGTTCGGCGACCACGCCGGCGTCGCCGCGCGGGGTGGCGCGCGCCAGCACGAGGAATTCCTCGCCGCCCCAGCGGATCAGGTAGTCCGATTCGCGGAACACGGCGCGCAACCGTTCCTGCATCTGCACCAGCACCACATCGCCGGCGGCGTGGCCGTGGAGGTCGTTGACTTCCTTGAAGTGGTCGATGTCGACCATGAAGAACACCAGGTCGCGGTCGCGGTCCGGGTCGGCACGCGACGGTTCGTCGTGGCGGCGCAGGCTCAGCGCGATGTCGGCGTCGACGTGTTGCAGGAAGTAGCGGCGGTTGCGCAGGCCGGTCAGCTGGTCGGTCAGGCTCACTTCCTCCAGCGCCCGGTAGGCGCGCTCGAGTTCCAGGTTTTTTTCCAGCAGCTGGGCCTGGGTCGCGCTCAGCGTCTTGAGCGTGGCGGCCACTTGAAGATAGGCGCTGGCGTTGTCGAGGGCGATGGCGCCATAGGCGCACAGCGTGCGGAAGATCAGCCGCTCGCGCTCGCCGTACGCGCCCGGCAGCAGCGACTGCGCCGTCATCACGCCCAGCACCCGCTCGCCGATGCGCAGCGGCGCGAACAACAGCGTCAGCGTCGGCCGCGTGCCGGGGATCAGGTTGGGCCGGCACGCGCCGCCGGTCAGCTCGAGCAGGATTTCGCGCCGCTCGCGCACGCAGCGCGCCGACGTGGCGCTGGCGTCGTTCAGCGACAGCCGCATGGCCGGCAGCGTCTTGCCGTCCTCGACGCCGAAGGCGCAACGCAGGTGCAGGCCGTCCGGTTCGAGCAGGAAGATGGCGAAGTGGAAGGCGTCGAGCAGGCCGTGGACGTGGCGGTCGAGCGCGCGGAACACGGCGGCGGCGTCGAGGTGGGCCGTGATTTCCTGGCCGACGGCGCTCAGGTGGGCCAGCGTGGCGCCGGTCTGCTGCAACACGGCGGCGCGCTGCGCCTCGGCCGCCGCCAGCTGGCGGTGGTGCTCGCCCTCGGTCCGGGCGCGCTCGGTCTGGTGCTGCATGCGCATGGCGATGGCGCGGTTGGTCGCTTGCTGGCTGTGGGTCTGGTCGCGCGCGGCGCCGGCCTGCAAGGCGATCTCGTAGGCCCGGGCGTGGTCGCCGTGGGCCGCGTAGGCGCGGGCGGCGGCGTCGAGCAGCGAGGTCGGCACGCTGTAGCCGTCGATGGCGCCGGCCAGTTGCAGCGCCAGTTGCAGATAGTGCAGCACGGCCGTCGGCGCTTGCAGCGGCGCCGGCGCCGGCAGCGCGTGGCGGGCATGGATGGCGGCCAGCACGTTGAGGGCGGCGATCTGGTTGTAGGCGTCGCCGTGCTCGCGCGCCAGGGTCAGCGCGGCGCCGGCCACGCGCAGCGCCTCGTCCGGGCGCGCCATGTGCGACAGCGCGTGCGCCTGGCCGCGCCGCGCGCTGCTCTGGAAGTCGGCCTGGCACAGGGCGTTGCCGCGTTGTTCGAGCCGGGTGAAGCTGTCGAGCGCGGCCGCATAGTTGCCGAGGTCGAGCGCCAGGTCGGCCTGGTATTCGAGCGCCACCGCGTAGGCGCGCGAACCGCGCAGCGGCGCCAGCGTGTGCAGCGCCTCGCGCAGCAAGTCCTGGGCCGCTTCGCGCTGGCCCAGCTGGCGCAGCGTTTCGGCGGTCTGCATGAGCGCCGGGCCCAGGCTCATCGGCCAGCCCGTGGGACGCGCCAGGTCGAGGCCGCGCTGCATCCATTCGAGCGCGGCGTCGTGCGCGTTCAGGCTGGTGTAGGCGTTGCCGATATTGGTGGCGACGATGATGGCGCGGCGGCGCTGGCCGGTCGCCGCCGCCGCCTCGTAGGTCAGCATCAGGTGGCCGATGGCGCGGCCGAAATCGCTGCGCTGGAAGGCGCTGGTGCCGAAAAAGTCGCTGATCCAGCCGGCCGCCGCCGGGTGCAGCGCGCCCAGCTCGCTGCCGAAGCGCCCGCCCCAGCGCGCGGCGGCCGCCTGCAGGTTGCCGAGCACGGTGAACAGGGCGGCGGCGGCGTCGATGACGTCGGCGCGCACGGCGTCGCCGGCGGCGCGGGCGTGGACGGCGGCGGCGGCCAGTTCGGCGTCGCTGCGCTCGCAGTCGCCACGGTCATGGGCGATCCACGCCATCAGCCAGTGGCTGTCGGCGCAACCGCGCGCGTCGCCGGCCGGCGTGAACAGGGCCAGGGCGGCGTCGGCATCGGCTTGCGACTGGTCGAGCGCGCCGTCCAGCCACAGGGCTTCGGCCGCCACCAGCAGGAAGCGCGCCGTCCAGGCGCCGCGCCCGGCCGCCGGCAGTTGCGCCACCAGCGGCGCCGCGTCGGCCGCCAGCGAGCGGGCCAGCGCCGGGTCGCGCTGGCGCCGGTGCCAGGCCAGCGCCGCCAGATGCGGTAGGCGCGCCTGTGCCGCCAGGGACGGCAACTCCGCCTCCCACCGCGTCAGCTCTTCATCGAGCGCGAACATCTCCACGTGCGTCACCCCGGCCTGTTGTTGTGCTTTCCTGCATGCAATCCATGCAGTCGCATTATTTCACAGTTTGCGGGCCGGGCCGTCGTCCGCGCCGGACGCTTATTGCCGCGTCGGCGCGCTGCTGGACGTGCCCGCCTTCGACGGCGGGTGCGTGGCCGGCTTATTCGGATCGAGCGGGCTGTCGGTGTTGCCGCTGGTGGCCGCGTTCGGGTTGCCGCCGGCGCTGACGCCGCGCGTGCCGCTGGCGCCGCTGCTGCCGCCGCCGCCCGAGTTGGCGGCGGCCAGCTGCTGCACCGTCGCCAGGTGCTGGTCGACGGTGGGCTGCATTTTCGCCACCAGCGCCTTCAGGTCGGGATCGGTCGCGCGCGACTGGGCGCGGGCCAGCATGGCGTGCGCCTGCTTGTGGGCCGTCACGCCGGCCCGTTCCAGATAAGCCTGGTCGAAGGCGGCGCCGCTCAGCTGCCCGAGTTTGGCGTCCATTTGCTGCTGCTTGGCGTCGGCGGCCGTCGGCAGCATCACGCCCTTGTTCTGGGCCATCGCCTGCACGTCCTGCAAGGCCTGGCCATGGTCGGTCGTCATTTGCCGGGCGAATTGCTGGACGTCGGCGTTTTGCGATTTCTGCGTGGCCAGCTGGGCCGCCGCCACCTCGTTCAAGTTGGCCTGGGCCAGGTCGGCGAGGATGCGCTGGTCGGTCCGGTTCAGGGTGCCGGAGCTGGCGCTGCGGCCCTGCGTGCCGGAAGCGCCGCTTTGGTCCATGCCGTCGCGCACGGCCGGCGCGTTCGGATCGGCGCGGGTGGTGGCGACCGGCGGCACGGCGTTCTGCACGGGATCGCTCTGCGGCGCGACGTCGTTGCCGGCCGCGTTGGCCGGCACGGCCGGCGGATTGGCGGCCTGGTTTTGCGCGCCGGCCGCGTTCCATACGCCAAACAGGCCGGCGAGCAGCGCCACGCGGAACAATCGGGGTGACACGATAGGGGTTTTCATCGGCATTCTCCGGTAAGTTGATCTATCCTGAACCTTGTACAAAATTTATTTTACGGGCCATGGAATATGCCGGGCGCACCTTACGTATACGCAATGGCAAGCCCCCATAGCAAGTCCCGCCTCCCCTCAACCGTCACCAAGGAATCGCCATGCACCTTATCAGCCAGCGCCGCAGCAGCGCCATCCTCTCCACCTTCGCCGCCCTGTTGCTGTGCGGCGCCGCCACGGCCGCCGAACCGCTGATGAAGCACGACGGCATGCTCGTCAACAGCGCCGGCATGACCGTCTACACCTTCGACGCCGACCCCGCCGAGAGCGGCAAGAGCATGTGCAACGGCGGCTGCGCCGACAACTGGCCGGCCGTCGCCGCGCCGGCCGACGTCGCCCCGCCCTACAGCGCCATCACGCGCGACGACGGCGCCAAGCAGCTGGCCTACAAGGGCAAGCCGCTGTACACCTTCAAAAAGGATGTGAAGGCCGGCGACCGCCTGGGCGACGGCTTCAAGAACGTGTGGCACGTCGCCAAGGATTGAGCGTTCTCCCATGCACGACGACAGCGCGCGCCTGATCGCCTGCCTGCCGCGCCTGCGCCGCTACGCGCGGGCGCTGCTGGGCGACCGCGCCGCCGCCGACGACCTGGTGCAGGACACCATGGAACGCGGCTGGGACAAGCTGGCGTCGTGGCGCCGCGGCAGCGACATGCGGGCCTGGCTGTTCGGCATCATGCACAATCTGCACGTCGACCGGCTGCGCCGGCCGGCCCTGGCCACGGTGGCGCTGGACGACGAGCGCGCGCCGCCGTCGGCCGAGCCCAGCACGCCGCACCGCGACGGCCTCGAATTGCGCGACATGGCGACGGCGCTGCAACTGCTGCCGGCCGAGCAGCGCGAGGTGCTGCTGCTGGTGGCGCTGGAAGAACTGAGTTACGACGAGGTGGCCGCCGCCCTGAATATTCCGCGCGGCACGGTGATGTCGCGGCTGTCGCGCGCGCGCGAACGGCTGCGCCTGCTGATGCTGGGCCGGCCGGTGGCCGCGCCGCTCAAAGTCGTCAAATGAGGGCCGCACGATGACGCCCAAGCAGAAAGTGTGCACATGAACGCCAGTCCCGTCACGGAAGCCGAGCTGCACGCCTGGGTCGACGGCGTGCTGCCGGCCGCGCGCCAGGCCGACGTGGCCGCCTACCTGGCCGCCCGCCCGGTCGAGGCCGAACGGCTGCACGCCTACCGCCAGCAAGCCGTGGCGCTGCGCACGCTGTACAACCCGGTGCTCGACGAAGCCTTGCCCGGCCGGCTCGACCATATCGCGCGGCCGGCCTGGCGCTTGTGGCGCAGCCGCCGGGCCGGGCAATGGGCGCGCGGCGCGGCGATGCTGGCGCTGACGCTGGCCGGCGGCGGCGCCGGCTGGCTGCTGCATGGCGCGGCCGACCGGGCCGATGACGGCGCGGCCAATGCCGACCATGCCGCGCCGGCGGCGCTGGCGCAGCGGGCGGCCGTCGCCTACGCCGTGTATACGCCGGAGGTGCGGCATCCGGTCGAGGTCGGCGCCGACCAGCAGGAGCACCTGGTGGCGTGGCTGTCCAAACGGCTGGGCGCGCCGCTGCGGCCGCCGCAATTACAGCGCCTCGGCTATGAATTGATGGGCGGACGTTTGCTGCCCGGCCAGAGCGGCCCGGTGGCCCAGTTCATGTACCACGACGCCGGCGGCCAGCGGCTGACGCTGTATGTGTCAACCGAGCAGAGCCGCAACAGCGACACCGGCTTCCGCTTTGCGCAGGAAGGCCGGGTCGGCGTGTTCTACTGGATCGACGGCAAGTTCGGCTACGCGCTGTCGGCGGCCATCGGCAAGGATGCGCTGGGCAAGATCGCCGACGCCGTCTACGTGCAGCTGCAACCGGCGCCCTGAGCGGCCGCCGGCTGCCGCTGCGCCGTCAATGGGCGTGCTTGCCCACTTCGATCAGACGCGAGCGCATGCCTTCGCTGGCGGCCGGGCCCGGCGCGAACATATAGTCCTCGTCGTTGATGGCCAAGCCGCTGTTGGCGTCGACCAGCACCTGGTCGGCCGGCTTGCCCGTTTCGCGGCTCACCACCAGCAGGCTGGCCCCTTCCGGCGCCAGATGGTCGTTGCCCCAGCCGATGAAGGCCAGCAGCACCGGTTTGAAGTCGCGACCGGACTTGGTCAACAGATATTCATAGCGCGGGGGCCGGGCGCTGTACTGGCGCCGCTCCATCAGTCCGCCCTCGACCAGGCCGGCCAGGCGCCGCGTCAGCATATTGGGGGCGATCTTCAAGCTCTTCTCGAACTCGTCGAAGCGCGACAGGCCGTAAAACGCGTCGCGCAAAATCAGGATGCTCCACCACTCCCCCACTTTGCCAAGGCTGCGAGCGATCGGGCACAGCATGCGTCCAAAATCGGTATGTTTCATGATTGACTCCTTTTCTATACGAACAGTTCGAAAAAAACCTTCAACGTGACGCTCCGAACAACGAGTAACTTGCAAGATAGATGCAAGAATTAGTGACTTTTTATGGCGTGCCTACAGGTGTGACAATGTGCGTATTTTTATGGAGAAACTTTGGCCGATTTCCGGCGGCTTTTTTTTCCCAATTTTCCCTATGAAAACCCCTGTTTTTCCACCTCAAAAAATCGCCCCGAACAAGGGCCAAAAAACCACACTCAAAACTCACCAAAAATCACGATATTTACGTACGGCAATTCCTGTGTAAAATGTGGGAAAGCGTGAGAATGTTTTTTACGGGTAAAATTACTTCCTGTAGATACATTCCAGCTGCCCTGAAAGCCACCTCATCAGGAACCGGACTTATCTAAGCGACGCCACCCAGATTCATGTGGCGCCCTCTATGTCCGGTTTCGTGGCTCTCATCGATCGATTTGGCTACGCACCCTGAAAACGTGTGTTAATTATGAAAACGACCAGCAAACTCTTCGCCGCCGTCCTGTTCAGCCTGCCACTCCTGGCCAGCGCCGCCGGTACCCGCTCCGCCAGTTTCCAGGTGAGCTTCGTCGTCAAAGATTCCTGCAACGTGCAGGCTGGCGCCACAGCCAGCGCCGCCACCACCCCGGCCAACAAGGCCGCCGCCGCCCGCCCCGCCGTCGCTTGCCAGCTCAGCACGCCTTACCTGGTGACCCGCGGCATCGACAAGGCCGGCGCCAACATCGGCAGCAGCGGCGACAGCAACGTCCAGGCGATCCGCCCGGCGGCCGGCGCCCAGGACTGGACCATCTACTTCTAAGCGCCCGCCACCGGGCGGTCCGCGCACCGCACGACGCGGCAACCCCTCCAGCGGCCAACGCCGCACCATCGCTCCCTCCCACCGTCCCGACGCGCCGCCCCTGCGGGCCGCGGCGCCTCAGAACGACACCGTGGCCGTCACCGTATCCTTGTAATCGCCCGGCGACGGCGTGCTCTGCGCCGGCACCTGGCCGAACAGCGTCACCGACTGCGCCGCGCCCGTGCCGACGCCGGACACCATCACGGTCGAGCCCGTACCATCGCCCCAGATCGTGCCGCCCGAGGTCGGTGATATGCGATAACTGATGGTCTCCGCCGTGCCGGTGTTTTTCATCTTGCGGCTGGCGACGTTGCCGCTGACGGTGCCACCGTTGAGGGCGATCTGGTAAGAGTTGTTGTTGGTGCACTGGATCGACAGGGAACTGCTGGTCGACACCGGCCCGCTGAGCAGCGAACTGCTGCCGAAGCCCAGGCTGCCGACGGCGATATTGCAATTGTTGATGGCCGTGGCCTGGACGTTGAAGGTGGTGGCGGTGGTCGGGTTGAGGGTCGGGCAGGCCGGCGGCACGATCAGCGCGTAAAACTGGTAGCTCAGCGTGACGGCCCCGGCCGAAAACGTCGACACATAGGGCGTGTCGGCGTTGGCCACGGTGGGCACGGCGGCCAACGCGGTGCCGGCCGGAATCTTGCCGTACAGCGTAAAGCTCTTGCTGAGCGAGGTGGCGGCGGTGAGGATGGGCGCGCTCAACAGCGCCGTGAACGGGGTCGGCGCGCCCGACGCCGAAGCCCCGCCCCACACGGTGCCATAGCCGGAATCGAGGTAGAGGTTGTAATTGAGCAGGCCGCCGATATTGCGCGGCGCGGCCGACGTGCCCACCGAGTTGGTGCCGGTGTTCAGGCTCACGCACACTTGCACATTGGGGAAGATGATCAAGGTGGTGCTGACGGCCCCCACGATGACCGTCACCAGCCCGGTCCAGTTGCAAGTCACGCCCAGGGTGCCGGTGCTGGTGTAGTCGCTGCTGGAGATCGGGCTGACGGCGCCGAAGTTCACGGTCGTCATGGTCATGCTGCAATCGTCGGCGCGCGCCGTGCCGCCCAGCGCCAGCAGCAGGGACAGCGCCGCCAGCAGCGTGCCGGCGGCCCGGCGCAGCAAGCTGGGCCGGGCGCGCGTCATGGCGTCACCTCAACGGCCAGGCACAGCAAGGGACCGATGACCGGCAGGCTGCCGTCCGGATTGGGGCGGTAGGCGAAGCGCACCACGCAGGCGTCGACGCCGCTGCCGACCCGCAAATGATTGTCATCCTTCAAGTTGTCGATGAAGGCCACGCCGTCGTAGCCGACCACCGAGCCGGCGCCGCTTTCCACGTGCCGCACGGCGGTGCCGACCGCCAGCGGCTTGCCGTCGGCGCCGTGCAAGATGATGCTGGCCGCCGTGTAATGCTCGACCTTGAACAGCGCCAGCACGCCGGCCAGCCGGCTCGGCACCACGGTCAAATGGGTGGTGGCGATGCGGGCGTCGAGCGGCAGGGCGGTGGTGTCGATGCCGACCTCGTTGTTCAGATAGGGATTCAGATTGGGCACCAGCAGGTGGCCGCCGCGGTCGGTCTTGCCGATTTCGCGGTTTTCCTGCAGCACCGGCACGCCGGCCACGCCCTCGGTCGACACCAGCGCGAAGACGGCGCCGACCTGGCGCGCCGCTTGCAGGCTGCCGTCCATCAACACCAGCGCGCCGTTCAGGTCGAGCGCCGAGCTGCGGTTGGCGCCGTTGCTATTGGTCTGGGCCGTGATCTGGCCGTCGTTGCCCAGATATTGAATCTGCGCCTGGCGCAACGGGGTCCGGCCCTGCGTGCCCGATTGCAGGGCCCAGCCGAAGCCGCCGCCGAAGTCGGGCGCGCGCGACAGCGTCAGCGCGCGGTTGGCGACGCCGTCCTGGCGGCCGCTGGTGGCGGTGGCCGAGACCCGGCCGAAGGCCATGCTGAGGCTGAAGAACAGGCCGCTGGTGCGGTGGTCGTTCAAGTCGCGGAAAGCGCTGACGCTGCCGTACAGGCCGCCGACCAGGGTGGCCGTATAGCTGAGCGACACCACCCGCGCCGGCGCCACGGCCGGCGTGTGCGAGCTTACATAGCTGAGGCTGACGCTCTGGCCGCCGAACAAGCCCTTGGTCACGCTGACGCGGTCGGCCGCCCGCGTCACCGGCGCGCCGCTGGTCGTGCCCAGGTCGCTGTAGCGCGACGTGGCGCGCGTGCTTTGCGTGTCGACGCTGAAGCGGCCGCTCAGATACTGGTAGCCGACGCTGAGCTGGCCCCCTCCTCCGCCGCCGCCGGCGCTGGCGGCCAGCGCGCCGTTGACGACGCCGGCCTGGCCCAGCGCCAGCAAGGCGCCGGCGCCGCCGTTGGCGACGCCGGTGCCCGCTTCGGCGTGGGCTTCCACCGTGAACTGGTCGCTGACGCCGCGCCGCAGCGAGGCGCTGACGGCCGGCGTGCGCGCATAGTCGAAGGACAGGCTGCCGTAGCCGCACCGCAAGGCGCCCAGCTCCAGCGAGTAATCGTCGAGGCCGGCGGCCAACAGCCGCGTGTCCACGTACAGGGGCAGCGTGGTCGAGATGGCGCGGCCGGTGGCGTCATGCGTCACCAGCGTGGCCAGCCCCGCGCCGCTGATGCCGGCCACCTGGTTGATGATGAAGGGGCCGCCCGGCACGGTGGTGTCGACCTGGCGCACGCCGTTGACGTACAGGCTGACGGCGCTGGGCACGACGGCCGAGCCGTTCAGGCTGGCCACGGGATAGGTCAGCAAGTCGGGCCGCAAGTCGAAACTCTTGCGCCACTGCAAGCCCCCCATGCGCACCGAGCGGCTCCAGCTCAGCGACGAGGAAATCAGGTCGCCCACTTGCCAGCTGCGCAGCGTGTCGGGGTCGGAATGGCTCCAGCTGGTGTCGTAGCGCAAATACTGGCGCACACGGTGGTCGACATTGAGCACGCCGGTGTTCGTGAACACGCCGGCCTGGTTGAAATAGCGCAGCTCGTTGACCAGGGCCAGGCGCGCCTCGCTGCCGAGCTGGACGTAACTGTCGTAATTGAGCACCAAGCCCGGCGTCACCGTCGCCGGGCCGGCCTTGCGCAGCGTGCGCGCATCCAGCGCCAGCGGCGCGCGCAGGGCGTCGCTGACCTTGAGCGCGATGCTTTGGCCTGCCGCATCGTACTGGTAGCTCAAGCCGCGCACGGCGTCGAGCTCGAAATCGGCGTCGCCCCGCACGCCGAACAGGGCGGGATCGAGGCCCAGGTCGCGCAGATTTTGCACGCTGCTGCGCAGGCCGGCCTTGCCCTGCGTGAAGCGCAATATCAAGCCTGTTGCTTCGCCGTTCAAAGTCACCTCCAGATAAAGCTCGTCTTGCTGCGGCGCCGTGGTTTGGGCGCGTACTGGGGATAGGCACAGGCTGGCCAGCAGGGCGATGCTGAGCAGCCGAATCCAGGTGCGCCTGATCTCCGTCATCTTGTCCTTTGCGAAAAAATCCGCTGCCCCACCTCCTATTGCGCCTCGCTACTGCTGGCGGCGAGCGGCCTGGCGTTAATCATGGCCTTGACCGCCAACGGCCCGGTTAAATCCGCATCCTTGGCCACCGGCAAGCGCCACTCGCGCGCCCGGCCCGCCAGCGCGTAGCCGAACAGGCCCTGGGCGATGACGAAGGACAGTCCGGCGCGATTGCTCAGCGTCAGCGACCCTATCTGCGCGTGCAGCTGACCGCCGTTGCGAATCCGCAACATCCAGTCGCCATCCTTTTTGTACACGGTCCAGGTCAGCGCCGGCAGTCCGCGCTCGTCGGCCGGCAGCGCGAACAGCGGCACCGAATAGCGCAGCCGGATATCGACGCCGCTGTTGGGCGAGCCGTCGTCGCGCGGGATCTCGTCGATCAGCACGCGGTAGCACAGTTCGGTCGCCGGCGCCTGCTCGGCGCGCCGCACCAGACGGATGATCTGGCTGTTTTTCGCCGCGATTTCGATGATGGGGGGGCTGGCCACCATTTCCTGGGTCGGCGTGAGCACGTCGTCGCCATCCTTCTGTTCCCACAGATACACGCGCACTTGGCCGTAGACGGGCGCCTCGCCCTGGTTTTGCAGGCTGACCCCGGCCGCGCCCTGGCCCGCGTGCAGGCTGATGGTGACCGGCGAAATCTGCAGATTGGCCGCGCTCGCGCCGCCTTGCCACAGCAGCAGCGGTGGCAACAGCAGCAGCGGTGGCAACAGCGGCAACGGCAACAGCAGCGGGCGGCGGGCGGTCAGGGCGCGCATGGTGACGCCTTAAAAATAGACGGTGGCGGTGATGGTGGACTTGTAGGTATCCGGCGCCGGCGTGAGCTGGGGCGGCACCTGGCCGTAGACGGTCACCGTTTGCAGCGTGCCGCTGCCGGTGCCGCTCTTGGTGTCGGTGCCCTGGGTGTTGCCCCAGTTGCCGCCGCCGGCCGTCAGCGACAGGTTGTAAGCGATGGTGCCGGTGTTGCCGCCGGTGCCGCTCATGGTGCGCGCACTGATGGTCGAGCCGGTGCCGTTGCCGGCGTTCAGGCCCAAATTGTAGAGGGTGGTGTTGGTGCAGGTGACGCCGATGGTGGTGTTGATCGTCACGGCCGTGGCCAGCACGCCCTGGGTCTGGCCGAAGTCGAGCGGGACGGCGTTGATGGTGCAGTCGGCGATGATTTGCAGCGTGGTGTCGAAGCTTGTGGTTTTGTTGCCATTGCTATAGACGGCGGCGTCGGCACTGGCGAAACACAACGCGCTGAGCGCGACGGCCAGTGGGAGGACGCGGGAAGGACAGGTGCTGAGCATGGTAGCCTCCAGAGATCGATGGTGAGTTGTTGGCCTCGGACATTAGATTAATTGCCCTTGCTCAACACTCGATTGCATTATTGTCGATCTAAAAAAGCCGCGCTTTTGCTACAAGTGGTGGCGCTTTTGCTGGCAGAGAAAACTATTAAAATTTTTGAAAAGATAGGCATAATACGCAACAAGAGTTGATATATGCGTATCACCTCGCATGAGATCGAGACCATGCACACCAGCCACCAGCCACCAGCGCGCACTATCTTGATCGTGGACGACTCCGCGTTCGAGCAGCGCGTGCTGATGGAACTGCTCAGCGAGCAGTCGTACCGGATCTCGGTCGCCTTCAACGGCCTGCAAGGCTATCAACTGGCGCTGGCCAACCAGCCGGACCTGATCCTGCTCGACGTGCGCATGCCCAATATGGACGGCTACACGGCTTGCCGCCTGCTCAAGGCCAACCCGGCGACCCAGCACATACCGGTCATCTTCCTCAGCGGCGCCGACGGCGCGGACGAGCGCATCATGGGGCTGTCGATAGGCGGCGTCGACTATGTGTCCAAGCCGTTCACGCCGGGCGAGCTGGCGGCCCGCATCAACGTCCACCTGAACCTGGTGCAGCGCGCCAGCGCCGGGCCCGAGCCGGAGGCCGAGGCCGAGGCCGGGGCCGAACCGGCCGCCGGCAGCGCGCCGGACGCCGTCATCGTCAGCGCCGCCAAGCGCCTCATCAGCGACAGCCTGGCCAGCGTGCCCTGCCTGACCGACATCGCGCGCAGCGTCGGCACCTACCGCGAAAAGCTGTCGCAGCTGTTCCGCGAACAGACCGGCATGACCGTGTTCGCCTTCATCCGCGAGGAAAGGATAGCGCGCGGCGTGCAACTGTTGTCAGAAACCGACATCGACGTGCAAGATATCGCCCTGCTGATCGGCTTCAACAACGCCGGCAACTTCGCCACCGCCTTCCGCGAACGGATGGGCGTCACGCCCAGCGCCTACCGCCACGCCATGCATGACGAAAAGAGCGCGCGCCACTAGCGCAGCGCGCCGGCGGCCGGCGGCGCGGCCATCTGGCGCCGCCAGAACAACCACGACACCAGCGCGTTGACCCAGTAGGCCGCATACAGCAGCGCCGTCAGGTACAGGCCGCGGCTGGCGTACAGCGGCACCGAGATGGTGTTGACCAGCAGCCAGAACGGCCAGTTTTCCACCCGCCGCCCCATCAGCAGCAACTGGGCCACGATGCTGAACACCAGCACGGCCGAATCGATGAAGGGCGCATAGGCCTGGGTGTAAGCCCGCAACATCATGCCGTAGGCCACGGTGGCGGCCACGCCGACGGCCAGCATCAGGCCCAGCGCGGCGAGCCGGACGGTCGAGATCGGCAAGGCGGCGCCGCCATTGCCGCGCAGCCATTTCAGCCAGCCCAGCGCACAGGTGACGATGAAAAAGGCTTGCAGCGCCACGTCGGCATACAGCCTGACGCTGTAAAACAGCACGGCGAACATCGAACAGCCCAGCACGCCCAACCACCAGGAATGAACGTTGTTGCGGCCGGCCAGGACGATGGAGGCGCTCATGACCACGTTGGCGCCAATTTCCAGGGGAGAGATCAAACCGGCGTCCTTTTTTTGATGGGCGGTGGCGGCTTAGCGGCCGCGGCAGTCCGGCGGCAATTGCCGGGCCGGAATGTCGTCGCTGCCGCAGCGCCACATGATTTTTTTATTCTCATCGAGTCTGGGCGTGAACGCAATCGTCTTGCCGCGCAGCGCCAGGTCGGACGGCTGCACCCGCACCACGCCATCGCCGGGGTCGACGTCGACCTGCTGCACGGCGTGGCCCGGATCGGCCAGCGCGAAGCCGGCCTGTTCCAGCGTGGCCGGGCTCTTGCCGTTGGCATAGAAATAGCGTTCGACGACGGCGCTGGCGTCGCGCCCCACGCCGACAGCCCGCGCCAGCTGGGCGCGCTGCTGATACGCCGCATAGGCCGGCCGGCCATAGGCGCTCAGCAGGCCGAGCAGCGCCAACACCAGGGCGGCGCCGCCGACGCCGCCGGCCGCGCCCAGCCGTGGCACGCACAGCGCCAGCACATACGCCATGCCGTGGCGTGCCGGCGGCGCGCCGGCGGCGCCGCGCGCCAGCGCCTGCACCACGGCCATGCGCTTGACCAGCCAGGGCCGGTCGGCCAGCAATTCATGGAAGGACATCCAGAATCCGGACGCGCCGCGCGCCTGACGCGCATACTCGGCCGCGCTCAAGCCGCGCCAGCGGCGGCCGCCGGCCGCCAGCGCGGCCAGCCCGATCTGAGCGCCGTCGAGATGGTCGCAGGCGTGAAATCCGTGGCGGTCGCAGCTGTATATGCGCGCCCGGCAATAAGCGGCGCCCAATAGCGGAATAACGGAGGCCGGCAAAAACAGGGCGGACCAGCGCAGATAGCGCTGTTTGATGCGGCCCACTTCATGGCCGATATAAAAATTGATGGCGTCGGGCTGGGTTTCCAGCGCATCGATCAGTTCGGAGCGCAGCACGATAAACTGACGGCCGGGAAAGCGCGTCGCCGTGCGGCTGAATAAACTATCGCCCTGCAATAAATAGGCGGGCGGCGCCACCTCCACGCCCAGGCGGCGGCAGGCGGTGTCTATGCGCGCCATCAAATCGGGAAATTGCTGATGCGTGATGTTGACGCCCGTACCCTGTAAATGGGCGACGAAAGCCGACTGCGCGTAAGCATAAACACCCATCAACAACAGCAACACGGCCAGCGCCAGGCCGCCGGTGATCGCCGCCAGAGCGCTCCACGCCAGCACGGACATTATCAACATGAAAATGAACAGTGTTTTTTCGCTCTTATAAACCAAATCCATATCTGCCTCAAGCCATTGCAACCGCAAGCGCGCATTTTAAATGAATTTTTACGAAAAATATAACTATTTATAATTAAAAACCATGTGGATGATATTCACAATAACAATAAGTCCATTGAATTAAAACGTTGACAAGGAATTATTCTAAACAGCACATTATTCAATTGTAATTCTTTTATTTTTAAATTAGTGCATATAAGCAACATACTTGCTTGACATCCATG
>NZ_JANXMI010000305.1 GCF_025354735.1 Rugamonas sp. | reverse complement strand
CAAGCCGGAAGCGACTCGCGAGCAAATCATCGCCGCCGCCCGCGCCGCCCACGCCCACGAATTCATCCTGAGCCTGCCGCAGGCCTACGACTCGATGGTCGGCGAACGCGGCCAGGGCCTGTCCGGCGGCGAGCGCCAGCGCATCTCGATCGCGCGCGCGCTGCTGATCGACCCGCGCATCCTGATCCTCGACGAGGCGACCTCCTCGGTCGATTCGGAGACGGAAAAGGAAATCCAGAAGGCGCTCGACAACCTGGTCCACGGCCGCACCACGATCGCCATCGCGCACCGCTTGTCGACGCTGCAACGCGCCGACCGCCTGGTGGTGCTCGACCGCGGCGTCGTCGTCGAGGAGGGCGCGCACGATGATTTGATGGCGCGCGAAGGCGCTTACTACCGCCTGTATCAGGCCCAGGCGCGCAACGTCGACACCGATCCCGACGACGACAGCAACAGCGGCCAATAAGAAAGAACCCGAGATGACGACGACGCAATTTGATTTGGCCCGCAACGCCTACGGCCGTTTAACGCTGACCGCCACCGACGGCCAGGTCTACGACAACGTGGTGCCGGCGCGCGCCTTCCCGGTGCAGGCGCCGCTCGAAGGCGTGGCGATGCTGACCGGCGACGGCAAGGAAGTGGCGTGGATAGACCGGCTCGACGACTTGCCGGCGGCGGTCGCCGCGCTGGTGCGCGAGGAGCTGGAGGGCCGCGAATTCATGCCCGAGATTTCCAGCATCGTCGACGTCAGCAGCTACGCGACGCCGTGCACCTGGACCGTCGTCACCGACCGCGGCGACACCGAGTTCGTGCTGCGCGGCGAAGAAGACATCCGCCGCATCGGCCTCGATACGCTGCTGGTGTCCGACGTTCACGGCATCCACTTCCTGATCCGCGACACCCACAATCTGGACAAGCACAGCAAGAAGATACTGGACCGCTTTCTGTAAGCGGGCCGCCGCGCGCTATCGTCCTTACGCGCGGCGCCGGAACCAGCCGGCCAGCGACAGGCGGTCGCGCGTGGCCGGCAGCACTTCGTGGGCCATGTCGGCCGACAGGAACAACACCAGCCGGCTGCCTTCGGGCGCGATGTCGCTGGCGGCGGCGCCGTCGGGATGCAGGCGCAGCGCGCCGCCCTGCTCCGTCAGCCAGTCCGGATTCAGATAAATCACCACCGACACGGTACGGCTGTCATCGTCGCGGAAGCGGTCCAGATGGCGCAGGTAGGACGCGCCCGGCGCGTAGAAGGCGAAGTGGCTTTCGTATTCGTCGAGGCCGAGGAACAGCGCGCGGTTCAGCGCCAGCCGCAAGTCATTCATGATGAGCAGATAGCGGTCGCAGGCGGCCGACTGTCCGGCGTTGAGCCACAGGATGCGGTCGCTGCGTATCTCCGGCCGCAATGCCTGGGCGGCGCCGCGTCCCACCGCCGCCAGCGCCATCGCGCCGCCGCCGTTGAGCGCGCGGCATTCGGCGGCCAGCGCCAGCGTCAAATCATGCGGCAGGAAAAAATTCTGCTGCGACCAGCCGTGTTCACTGAGGCAATCGATCGTCAACTGGCGCAAGGCATCGCCCGCGGGCGCGGGGACGGCAAAGGATTCTGTCAGCATGGGGTTCCTGCAAAGCCAGCGCTCAAAAATATCGCCGCTCAGCCAGGAGTGCTGATCGAACGCCGCCGCCGGCCACCGATCACGGCGCGGCGAAGACGCATTCTTGAAGCGGCCATGGTAACACCGCGCAAGCGATCGGTGCGCATCATTGACGCTCGGCAGGTGGGCTGTCGCGGCTCGTCGCATGATGGCGTGTGCCCGCGTCGACGTGAGGCGGAAAGGCCTACAATGAACCGCACCCGATCAAAGCCCACGTGCCGCCACGTCCCGCCCCCAAACCCAAGCCGACGCCACCTCAGCCCAAACCTGTGAAGAAAAGGAAATAGGAATGGAAGCGAACAAAGAACAATTGCAAGTCGATGTGAGATACGCCCAACGCCTGTGTGAACGCACCGCGCGATTTTATCGGCGCATCCAGACCAGCCTGACATTCCTGACGATGTTGGCCGGCAGCGGCGCCATTGCCGCCCTGTCGGCGCGGATGCCCGCGATCAGCACCGGGCTGGGGATCGCTTTTGCGATCTGCGTCAGCATCAATATGGCGGTCCGGCCGGCCGACCATATCGCGGCCAACGATGCGGACGTGCGCAAATACGCGGCCTTGCTGGCGAAGGCCCACGGGCTCGATGCCGCTGCGCTGGCCGGCCTGTTATCCGAAGCGCGCCTATCGGACACTGCCGAAATCGAACCGCTGCGCGCCGTCGCCTACAACGACGTCATGCTGGAAATCGACCGCCCCGACGCGCTGATCGAGCTGGGCCGCTTTCAAAAGTTCCTCGGCGCCCTGGCCTAAAGCGACGATTTAAACGCCTGGACCAGCGCCGCGCGCGGGCCGGCCCGGGCGGAGCGGTCGAGAAGATAGTAAGGTCGGGGGTCGGCGCAGTTGTGCGCCCCGATTCGGGCAGTGCGCGCACAATTGTCAGCTATGGGAGTGTCCGCCGGCGGCGGCCCGCCGCCACAATTTCAAGGAGGTGTGAGATGACAAGTCGAGCCCTGTTGGTACGCCTGGAAGTCAAGCCGGGCATGGAGGCGACGGTCGAAGATTTTCTCGTGACGGCGCGCCGCCAGGTGACGCAGGAGCCGCAGACGCGGGCCTGGTTCGCGCTGCGCTTCAGCCGTTCGCAGTACGGCATCTTCGATGCCTTCGACGACGATGCCGGTCGCAACGCGCATCTGGATGGCGCGGTCGCCGCCGCGCTGCGCGCCAAGAGCACGGAGCTGTTCGTGCGCGCGCCGGTCATCGAGCGCGTCGAGGTGCTGGCGGACAAGCTGCCGGCGACGCCGCCGGCAACGGCCGACACCAAGGGCCTGCTGCTGACCTTCCGCGCCAAAACCAACCACGATGCGCAGGCCGAACAATTCGTGCGCGACGCCCAGCCGTGGGTGCGCGACGAGCCGAAGACGACGTCGTGGTTCGCGCTGCGCATGGAGAACGGCGATTACGGCATCTTCGACGTGTTCCCGGACCAGGGTGGCCGCTTCAGCCATCTGACCGGCCATGTGCCGCGCGAGCTGGCCACGCACGCGCTGTCGCTGCTGGGCAGCATTCCGGATCTGACCATGCTCGATGTCATCGCCGAGCATTTCCAGCAAACGGGCGACGCCACCGGGTAAGGCCCGCCGCCGTCCATGCACGTGGTCGGCCATTTGCGCCGCCCACCGTACGCCGCCCCATGTACGCCACCGGCCGCCGACGCAGCAGCATCGGCAGCCGGCGTCGGCTG